>CAMCUZ010000056.1 GCA_945879145.1 uncultured Mediterranea sp. | reverse complement strand
GCCAGTCAGTTCTGCCGCTTCTTGCTGCTCACAGCCGACAAGCTGTGCGACCGTCGTGGAAGAGGTTACGATAGAGCGGTAGCCGCCAAACATTTGGCGGTTTAAGATTTTCTTTGTACCTTTGATGCCGAAGAACATGAACCGTTTAATTAATGGCAAGATAGTCGCTCTACAGAAGCAATGGCAGCCGAGCTTACACATGGGCATCTGTGATCTTGCTTATAGAAAGGATACGATATGGAACTTTTAGAACTTATGAACCGCTGGCTGATGGCCTGCGGACTGACGGCCCGTGGGGCCGACCAGCTGGACCAGTTCATTGTGTTTGCCCTGCTGCTGCTCGTGGCCTTCGGGATGGATTTTATCTGCCGCTTCATCCTGCTGCGCGTGGTGACGGCCTTGGTGAAACGTACGCGCGTGACTTGGGATGACATCCTCCTGGACCGCAGCGTGCTGGTACACCTCAGCCGCATGGTGGCCCCTCTGGTGCTCTCCATCACCCTCCCCATGGCCTTTGACGGAGTGCAGTCGGTGACGCTCACCTTGATTGGCCGCCTCTGCCACATCCTCATCCTCGTCACCTTCCTCAGTTTTGTCAACTCCCTGCTCAAAGCCATCTACACGGTGTATAGCGCCCAGGAGCGGTTTCGCGACCGTCCCCTGAAGGGACTGCTGCAGACGGTGCAGGTGGCGCTCTGGTTTGTGGGAGGCATCGTCGTCATCGCCCTGCTGCTCGACAAGTCGCCCCTCTCGCTGCTGGCCGGATTGGGTGCCTCGGCCGCGGTGCTGATGCTGATCTTCAAGGACTCCATCATGGGCGTGGTGTCGGGCGTACAGCTCTCGGCCAACGACATGCTGAAGGTGGGCGACTGGATTGCCATGCCGAAATACGGGGCCGACGGTACGGTGATTGAGGTGACGCTCAATACGGTGAAGGTGCGCAACTGGGACAATACCATCACCACCATCCCACCCTATCTGCTGGTCAGCGACTCGTTCCAGAACTGGCGCGGCATGACAGAGAGTGGCGGCCGACGGGTGAAGCGGTCGGTGAATATCGACATGAACAGCGTGCGCTTCTGCACGCCGCAGATGCTGGATAAGTATCGACGCATCAAGCTCCTGGCCGACTATATCGACCAAACGGAACAGGTCATCAAGGCGTACAACGCAGAACAGGAGATTGACAACAGCGTCCTGGTGAACGGGCGCCGGCAGACCAACCTGGGCGTATTCCGAGCCTATCTCAGCGCCTACCTGCACAATCTCCCGGGGGTGCGCGACGACATGACCCTGCTGGTGCGCCACCTGCAACCCACCGACCACGGCATCCCCATCGAACTCTATTTCTTCACCCGCACCACGGAGTGGGGAGCATACGAGAAAATCCAGGCCGACGTGTTCGACCATCTGCTGGCCATTGTGCCCGAGTTCGACCTGCGCGTCTTCCAGTCACCCACCGGAGCCGACTTCAACCCCTCACTTGACCGTCGCCCTCGATAACCCACTTGTAGGTGGTAATCTCTTCGAGCGCCATGGGGCCACGGGCGTGCAGCTTCTGGGTGCTGATGCCTATCTCGGCCCCGAGGCCAAACTCTCCGCCATCGGTGAACGAGGTAGGTGCATTGACATAGACGCAAGCAGCATCGACCTCACGCACGAAGCGCTGGGCAGCAGCGTGATGCTCGGTCACGATACACTCGCTGTGGTGCGAGCCGTTGATGCGAATGTGCTGCAAGGCCTCGTCGATGGTGGCCACCGTACGGATGGCCATCTTGTAATCCAGGAACTCGGTGCCAAAGTCCTCGGGCGCGGCTTGACGGAGCAACGCGTCAGGGTAACTGCCCTGCAAGGCGGCAAAGGCGGGTGCATCGGCATAAATCGTCACCTGCTTGGTGGCCAGAGGCTGACAGAGCTGAGGCAACTCGGCCAGGCGCGAGGCATGGAGGATGAGGCAGTCGAGCGCATTGCACACACTCACGCGACGGGTCTTGGCATTCAACACAATATCCCTCCCCTTGACTAAATCGGCAAACTCATCGAAATAGGTATGGCAGATGCCGGCACCCGTCTCAATCACGGGGATGGTGGCATTCTGGCGCACAAAACGGATCAGCCTGCTGCTGCCACGGGGAATGATCAAGTCCACCAAACCTTCGGCATGGAGCAGCACCTCAGCGGCCTCGTGGGTAGCCGGTAGCAGCTCCACCAGATGGGGGTCGAGTCCGTTCGCCTGGAGCACCTGATGAATCAGCTGCACGATGGCCCGGTTGGAGCAGTCGGCATCACTTCCCCCCTTGAGCACGCAGGCATTGCCACTCTTCAGGCAGAGCACAGCCACGTCGAAGCTGACGTTGGGGCGTGCTTCGTAGATGATACCTATGACGCCAAAGGGCACACTGACCCGCTCAATCTTCAAGCCATTCGGCAGTTCATAGCCACGCAGCACCTTGCGCAGAGGCGATGGGAGGTTGGCCACCTGACGAATCCCTTCGGCAATCCCATGGATGCGCTCGGCCGTCAACTTGAGCCGGTCATACTTGGGGTTGGAAGGCTCCATACGCTCCAGATCCTGACGGTTGGCCTCCAGCAAGCCGTCGGTTTGTTGCTCGGCCGCATCAGCCAGCTGACGCAACACATGGGAAACTGCAGCATCGCTCAAGCTGAGCAGCTGCCTACTGGCCTCTTTCACCTGGCCAAGGGTGGTCATGATATCGTTCATATTGGGTATATTCGTTGTAAAAATTAATCAATACAGAGGTAGTCGTAATGGATGACCGGCTTTTCACCATGCTTGCCCATCACCGCCAAGGCCTGGGCCGCACTACAGCTCACGCGACCCACGCCGAGTGCTCTTCCGTCGCTGCCTATCACGCGCACGATGTCGTCCTTCTCAAACTCACCCTTCACGGCAGTAATACCTACAGGCAGTATGCTCATGGGCCGCTCGCCGGCCAGCAACTCCGTAGCCGAGGCATTGAGGTGAATCTCACCCTTGGCAAAGCCTTCGCTATGGGCAATCCACTTCTTGACGCTCGACACCGGCGAGGCGGAAGGAACAAAGTGGGTAAAGGGCACCTCGCCCCCCACGGTCAGGCCCTCAATAAGGCGTAGCAAAATCTGCTCGCGCCGACCGTTGGCAATCACCACATCGATGCCCTCCTCGGCCACCTTACGCGCGATGCGGGTCTTGGTAATCATTCCCCCACGGCCAAAGCTCGACTTGCCCGACTGAATGTAGTTCTCCAGCTCCATGTCGGGGGTAATCTCGGGAATGATACGTGTAGCAGGGTCAGAAGGATCGCCGTTGTAGATGCCGTCGATGTTGCTCAGAATCACCAGCAGCTGCGCATCCATCATCGAGGCAATCAGACCCGATAGCTCGTCGTTGTCGGTAAACATCAGCTCCGTCACCGAGATGGTATCGTTCTCGTTGACGATGGGAATCACCCGGTTCTCGAGCATCACGCTCATGCACCGCTTCTGATTGAGGTAGTGGCGACGGGTGCCAAAATTCTCCTTGGTGGTCAGCACCTGCCCTACCGCGATATGATGTTCGCGAAAAAGCTCGTAGTAGCGGTTGATGAGTTTGGCTTGCCCTACGGCAGAGAAGAGCTGCCTCTGCTCCACGCTGTCGAGCTTCTTGAGCGACTGTACTTCGCTGCGCCCCGAGGCCACGGCCCCCGATGAGACCAGGATCACCTCCATTCCCATCTGCCGCAATTCAGCCACCTGATCGACCAGGGCCGACATACGGGTGACGTCGAGCGTGCCATCTTTGCGCGTCAGCACGTTGCTTCCCACCTTCACCACGATGCGTTTAAATCTGTTTTTCTCCATTATATATGAGCACTTTTTCACTGTATATTGCAGTCTGTTCGTTAATGATGTCGGCAAAAGTAAGATATTTCAGTCAGAAAAACGAAAACATTGAAAGAAAATCGTTACTTTTGCACCATAAACAAACCCTTTTATTCAAAAACAGATGAATATGATCAGAACTTTCCTTTTGGGTCTCCTAGGAATGACCCTGATGACGGCCTGTACGGCCCCCTCTGCTGAACGCAGCAAATCCACCACCAACGATGCCGATGCGGTGGAACGCGTGATCATGGCCCGCCGAAGCATCCGTCAGTACACTGACCGAGCCATCAGCCGCGACACCCTGCAGCGCATACTGACCTGCGGCGTCAATGCCCCCAACGGACAAAACCGCCAGGCCTACGAACTGCGCATCATTGATAATCCGCAACTGCTTCAAGAAATCTCGGACGCTGTGGCCAGCGATACTGAAGTGCGTATGCGCCGCGGTGCCAGCACCATCTTTGCCGGAGCCCCTTGCGTCATCTTCATTGCCCGCGATACCACGTACGACATCTCGGCCATCGACTGTGGCCTGCTGGGCGAGAACATCATCCTGCAGGCTTGGGCCATGGGCATCGGCACCTGCTGCATGGCTGCCCCCACACGCATGATGCTGCAGAGCAAGGCCTGTGCGCCCTACCTGGAGCGGATGGGTTTCAGCGCTGATTATGAATTGCTTTACTGCATTGTAATGGGCTATGCTGCCGAAAGCCCCGAGGCCAAACCGCGTAAGTATGACGAAAAAATCCACTTTGTAGAATGAAACAACTATTTACGTAGAATGAAACAGCTATTTACTACCCTGCTGACTATGCTGGGCCTCTGCTCAGCTTGTCAAAGCCAAGAGATTCCCACCCTGGAGCCTACGACCTACGAAGAGGCACTGCAACAAACAGCAGGCGCCGTGCTCATTGATGTGCGCCAACCCGACGAATATGCCGAAGGACACCTCAGCGGTGCCCAGTTGCTCAATGTGCTCGATGAGGCCACGTTCGAGGCTGGCATCGCTGCCCTCGACAAGAGCAAACCCTACTTTATCTACTGCCGCAGTGGCCGACGTAGCCACAGCGCCGCAGTCAAGATGAAAGCCATCGGCCTGAACGTAACCGACCTGAAAGGCGGCATCACCGCCTGGGAAGCAGCGGGAAAGCCCATTACAAAAGAGTAAAAGCCCGATAACACCCACGAAAACAATTTTTAAAACAGAACCCCCAAAATAATATTAATAACATGAACGTAGGAGAACAAATACCCGAGATTCTTGGCATCGACCAAGATGGACGCGAGATTAAGCGCAGTGACTACCAAGGCCGCAAGCTGATACTCTACAGCTACCCCAAGGCCAACACCAGTGGCTGCACAGCCGAGGCCTGCTCGCTGCAAGCACACAAGGCCGAACTCGAGGCTGCAGGCTATGCCATCGTAGGAGTGAGCAAAGATAAGCAGGCCCTGCAGAAGAAGTTTGCTGACGCACAAGGCCTGGAGTTCCCACTCATTGCCGACACCGAGACCACCCTGCTGCAACAACTGGGTTGCTGGGGTGAGAAGGTGGCCTGCGGACACCGCACCATCGGCATCCTGCGCACCACCTACCTGGTCAACGAGCAGGGTATCATCGAAAAGATTTTCACCCCCAAAGAGATTAAGACCAAGATTCACGCAGAGCAGATTCTGGAGTATATCAGGAAGTAGATTTGTGGTTGTTGCGCCCGATAACACCCACTTCAAGCAGCACCCACTGTGATGTAAAACCCTCTTTTATCTCTAAAAGAAAAAGAACATGATTGAAATTCTGAACTTCCTTCGGCAACTGGAGCAGCACAACTGCCGCGAATGGTTCAATGAACATAAGGCGGAGTACCAACAGGTCCAGCAGCAATGGAATGGCTTCTGCGAGGAACTGATCCGCGAAATCGGTGCTTACGATGCCGATATCGCCCGTCTCACACTACGCGACTGCACCTACCGCATCTACCGCGACACTCGCTTCAGCAGCGATAAAACACCCTATAAGACACACTTTGGCGTCTTCCTCGCCCCAGGGGGAAAGAAGTCGATGCACGCAGGTTACTATTTCCACCTGGGCACCGGCTCATCAGCAGGCTACCCCCACGGCCACATGCTGGCTGCAGGCAACTACTGCTATGACCAACAGGCCGTGAAGCTGCTGCGCGAAGACATCAGCGACGGTTGGGAGGAGTTTCAGCACGATGTGCTTAGCATAGCTCACCCCAGCTTTAAGGTAGATATGGAGGGAGCACTGAAACGCGTGCCCCGTGAATATCCCTCGGATGCGCCCTACGCCGACTGGATGCGACTGAAAAGCTATTGCCTCTGCGCTACGGTTGACGACGACTTTGTCACTCAACCCCTACTGGCGCAACGCGTGGCCGAGCTGTTTCACACCACCAAGCCCTTCTGCGACTACGTGAACCGTGCCGTAGATTACGCTCTGGAAAAAGCATGACTGAGCCCATGTACTCCGCTACCCTCCTTCCCTATCTGCAGCAGCTGCCTGTGGGCGCCATGGCGGATGAGGTAAACCGCGTCCTGACCAGCCACCCCAGATTGGTGCTGACAGCTCCTCCTGGAGCAGGCAAATCGACCTTGTTGCCGCTCACCATCCTGCAAGGCTTCTTGGCAGAAGGAAAAATAGTCATGCTGGAACCTCGGCGACTAGCTGCACGGCAGATTGCTGAACGCATGGCCGCCATGCTGGGCGAACGCGTAGGACAGACGGTAGGATACCGCGTACGCTTTGAGCAGTGCGTTAGTCGCGATACCCGCATTGAAGTGCTCACCGAGGGCATCCTGAGTCGTATGCTGGTCGATGACCCCACACTGGAAGGGGTATCGGTGGTTCTTTTTGACGAATTCCACGAGCGCAACCTCACCACGGATACGGCCTTTGCACTGGCTCGCGCCTCGCAACAGATCATCCGCCCCGACCTGCGCATCCTGGTCATGTCGGCCACGATTGATGCCTCCTCCATCTGTCGAGCCTTCGATGCTCCCCTGCTCGAAAGCCAGGGGCGACTCTACCCCGTAGAGGTGGTTCACGACGACGAGACCACACCCGCGACCTGTGCAGCCGATGTAGCCAAGACCATCAAGCGTGCCCTATGTGAACACAAAGGAGATATCCTGGCCTTTCTGCCCGGCCAAGGAGAAATCATGCGCTGCAAGGAGTTGCTCGATGCCTATCTTGAAAGCAACCGCAACACAGAAGGCGCTGAGCAGAACCACCCCACCAGCATCTACCCCCTGTATGGCCTGATGTCGGCCGAAGCGCAGCGCCAAGCCATCCTTCCCTCACGCCACGGAGAGCGCAAAGTGGTGCTGGCCACCCCCATTGCCGAGACATCACTCACCATCGAAGGAGTACGTATCGTAGTGGATGCCGGCTTCTGCCGTAAGCTGGTGTTCGACCCACGTACCTCACTGAGCCGCCTGGAGACCGTACGCATCAGCATGGACATGGCCCGCCAACGTACGGGACGAGCCGGCCGACTGGGCGAAGGGGTATGCTACCGACTTTGGACTACGGCCACCGAACTGCGCATGGCTGATTGCCGCAAGCCCGAGATCGAAGAGGCTGACCTGGCTCCCGTAGTGCTCGACGTAGCAGCCTGGGGCGAAGCCGACCTGTACCAACTGCCCTGGCTGACGCCTCCACCGCGAGCCCATGTGGCCCAAGGCCGACAGCTGCTGCAACTACTCCATGCCATTGATGAGCAAGGAGTCATCACCCCCCACGGACGCCAATTGGCAAAGTTGCCCTGTCACCCGCGCCTGGCACAGATGCTCACCATGGCCTCAACGCCCACCCTGCAGGCCCTGGCTACCGACGTGGCCGCACTGCTCGACGAGCGGGATATCCTTCCCACTGAACAAGCAGACGCCGACCTGAACAGCCGGCTGCGCCTGTTGTGCGAGGCACGCAGCAAAGGAGCCAACCGCTTCAGCCATATCTTACGTTCCGCCGAACAGTACCGGCGACTGATTCATCTGAAAACAGCTGACCACTCCCTGCCCAACCCCTACGACACCGGAGCACTGATTGCCTCAGCCTATCCCGAACGCATTGCCCTGCGGATGGATGAATCGCATCACAGAGCTCAAGGAGGCAAGCTGCCCCCAACCGACACCGTACGCTATAAGTTGAGCAACGGTGAGACGGCTACGCTGGAGCATGCCGACGATCTCTCGGCCGAGGAGCTGATTGCCGTGGCCTCGATGGATCAACGTATCTTCCTTGCAGCACCGCTTCTGCGTGAAGCGCTGACCCCATCAGCCCACTGGCGTAAGCAGGTAAGCTGGGACAGCAAACAAGGCGAAGTGGTGGCACGCAAGGAGCTCCGCCTAGGTGCTCTCACCCTGGCATGGCAGCCCATCAAACTGGATGAAGTTCGCCAAGAGGTGATGGAGAGCATCTGCACAGCTGCACCACGCTACGGACTCAGCATGTTTGATTTCGCAGCAGACCAGGTGCAGCAGATGCAGCTACGACTGGCCTCCATCCAACAATGGCACCCGGATGAGGAGTGGCCCGACGTAAGTACGACTTCCCTACTCCAGCGAGCCAACGAGTGGATACCCCTCTTCATCGGCAAAGCCACTACGGCACAGGCGCTGAAGAGAATCGACCTGACCGAGGTGATCTGGGCTCAGCTGAGCTACGAGCAGCAACAACGAGCCAACCTCTTAGCCCCCACGCATATTACGGTGCCCACGGGGAGCCGTATCCGTGTGGATTACCGGCAAGGAGCTGCGGCCCCCATCGTAAGCGTTCGCCTCCAAGAGTGCTTCGGCTTGAATGACACACCCCGTGTGGATGAAGGTCGCCGCCCCGTACTGATGGAGCTGCTTTCACCCGGCTTCAAACCCGTACAGCTCACGCAAGACCTGCATAGCTTTTGGCAGTCCACCTACTTCGAAGTGCGCAAAGAACTCCGTCGCCGCTACCCCAAGCATTTCTGGCCCGATAATCCCACCGAGGCCCCAGCTACCCGAGGCGTGAAGCGAAACACCTAATTGTCAAACCCCAAAATGAAGCAACGTGGAAAGAAAAATCATAGTAATCACCGGAGGAGCCCGTTCGGGCAAAAGCTCCATGGCAGAACAGATGGCACTCAACCTTGATGCCCATCCCATCTACATGGCCACCGCACGCATCTGGGATGAGGAGTTCCGCCAACGCGTCATCCGGCATCAGCAAAACCGGGGTCCCCAATGGACCAACATCGAAGAGGAGAAACAGCTGAGCCGACACAACTGCTCGGGACGCGTCGTACTGGTGGATTGCGTCACCCTGTGGTGTACCAACTTCTTCTTCGACCTGAATGCCAACGTGGAGCAGGCCCTGGCGGCTGCACGTGAAGAGTTCGACCGCTTCACTGCACAGCAGGCCACCTTCCTCTTTGTAACCAACGAGATTGGTTCGGGAGGGGTATCGACCGACGAGATACAACGCAAGTTCACCGACCTGCAAGGCTGGATGAACCAATACATCGCTAGCCGAGCCGATGAAGTCTATCTGATGGTCTCCGGCCTTCCACTCCGCATCAAATAACCCTCATTTCGACCTATTAACTATTCAAAATCACAATGAAACAAATAGAGATTCCTGCTCCCAACGAGCAGATTCGCCCCCTGTTGGAACAAAAAATCAACAACCTGACCAAGCCCAAAGGTTCATTAGGCAGGCTGGAGGAGCTGGCCCTGCAGATTGGATTGATTCAGCAAACGCTGACTCCTCAACTCTGCCATCCACAAAACATCATCTTCGCTGCTGACCATGGTATCGTGGCCGAGGGGGTGAGCGTATCACCCAAAGAGATTACCTGGCAACAAATCTTCAACTTCCTCCACGGAGGGGCCGGAGTGAATTTCCTCTGCCGTCAGCATGGATTTGAACTGAAGATTGTAGATGCCGGAGTGGATTACGACCTTCCCTACGACCGAGGCATCATCAACCGAAAGGTGCGCCGCGGTACAGCCAACTTCCTACATGAAGCCGCCATGAGCGAAGAGGAGATGGAGCGCTGCCTTGAGCATGGAGCTGAAGTGGTGGAACAGTGCCGCAAGGAGGGAAGCAACGTGCTCAGCTTTGGCGAAATGGGCATCGGCAACACCTCGGCCTCTTCACTCTGGATGCATACCCTCACCGGCATCCCATTGGCCGATTGTGTAGGGGCAGGAAGCGGGCTGAATCAGGAAGGGGTAAGCCATAAACTACACGTACTGCAACAGGCCCTCGACAACTACCGCGGCAATGGAACAACCGTTGACCTGATGCGCTACTTTGGCGGATTGGAGATGGTAATGGCTGTTGGAGCCATGCTGCAGGCAGCCCAGCGCGGCATGGTGATTCTGGTGGATGGCTTCATCATGACCAACTGCATACTGGCAGCCAGCAAGCTCTCTCCTGAGGTACTGAAGTATGCCATCTTCTGCCACTGTGGCGACGAGGCGGGCCATCGCCTGGTGCTCGACGCACTGGATGCTAAACCCATCCTCCACCTGGGGCTCCGTCTGGGTGAAGGAACAGGGGCTATCTGCGCCTACCCCATCATCGATTCAGCCGTGAGAATGATCAACGAGATGGACTCGTTTGCCCATGCCTCGATAACCAAGTATTTCTAATGCGCATCACTGCTTGACATCCCCAACGTATGAACCTTCTTGCTGCATTCATCTTTTTTACCCGCCTTCCCTTCTGGCGCATCAGCGAGGTGCCGGCCGAGTGCTTTAAGCACGTGGTGCCCTACTGGCCGTTGGTGGGATGGCTCACGGGAGGAATTTCGGCCACAGTACTCTGGTGCTGCGGACAGGTGATGCCCTTGTCCACGGCCTGGATTATCGCACTCATCAGCCGACTCCTGGTCACAGGCTGTCTGCACGAAGATGGACTGGCCGACTTTCTTGATGGCTTTGGTGGAGGGACCTCACGCGAGCGCATCCTCCACATCATGAAAGACTCGCACATCGGTACCTACGGCGTCATCGGGCTCATCATCTACTTCATACTGCTCTATCAGCTGGCCAGCTTGCCGTTGTCGCTGCTTTGCGCCCTGACGCTCTGCGCCGATTGCTGGAGCAAATGTGTGGCTTCGCACCTCATTCACTTCCTGCCCTACGCACGCAAGGAGGAGGAGAGCAAAGCCCACGTCGTCTATGGCCCAGTGCGCTTTGGCGAGGAGCTGTTGGCTCTTTTAGCAGGAGCCTTGCCCCTGGTGGCATTCCTGCCCGCAGCCTACTGGCCAGCTGTGGTCACTCCGTGGATACCCTTTGGCCTGCTCACCCTGCTGATGAAGCGGCGCATCCAAGGCTATACGGGCGACTGCTGCGGTGCCCTGTTCCTGCTGTGTGAACTCACTTTTTTCCTGACTTGTCTGACACGATATACCTTATCATAATATGGAAGTGTACTTGATTCGCCACACCTCGGTTGATGTAGCTCCAGGCATTTGCTATGGGCAGACCGATGTGCCCTTACGGTCCACCTTCGAGGCCGAAGCTGCTGTTTGCAACCAACAACTGCAATCATTAGCCCCCTTTGATGCCGTATTCACCAGCCCACTGACGCGCTGCGTGCGCCTGGCCACCTTCTGCGGATATCCTGATGCCATCCGCGATAGACGCATCATGGAGATCAACTTTGGCGCATGGGAGATGAAGCCGTTTGACGAAATCCACGATCCACGCCTGGAGGAGTGGTTTGCCGACTACCTGCACGTGGCCGCAACAGATGGTGAGTCGTTTGCCATACAATACGAACGCGTATCCCACTTTCTCGATGAGCTGAAGCAGCAACCTTGGCAACGTGTAGCCCTGTTTGCCCATGGCGGGGTACTGATATCCGCCCAGATCTATGCCGGACAGATCACCCCTGAAGAGGCCTTCAGTGCATTGACGCCCTACGGCGGCATCATCCGCATTGAGCTCTAAAAGCTCCGCTATCTCATCCCAAAGCGGACGACAAGAGTGTAACCAACGATACCATCACCACCTCTGCGCAGCGGTTGATGCGGATGGCACGCTGCATGTCACTGGTAGTGAGCAGACGGTCGTTGTCTCCGATAAAAGGTTTCCACACCTCTTGTCCGAAATAGAGATGAGGTCCACCGAAGCGGCAATCCAAGATACCAGCCAAAGCCGACTCAGGATAACCTGAGTTCGGACTAGCATGTCGTTTCCCTTGGCGTGCCACAAAACCGAGTAACGACAACCTTCCTGCTACCAACAACATCAGCAAGGCGGTGATCCGTGCCGGGAGATAGTTGGCTACGTCATCCATGCGTGCTGCCACGCAACCAAACTCCCTGTAGCGTTCATTACGGTAGCCAATCATCGAATCCAGCGTATTAATCATCTTGTAGGCCATCATACCAGGAACACCAAGCAACAGGTACCAGCACAATGGAGCGATGACCCCATCACTCAAGTTTTCGGCCAACGTTTCGAGTGCGGCAGTACGCACCTCCTGGGCTGTGAGCTGCGCAGTATCTCGTCCTACGATACGAGCTACTTGCCTCCTACCCTCGTCTAAGGAGCGGTCCACCGCACGGAATACTTCCCGCACCTCACGCACCAACGTGGTTCCTGCCAGGCAATAAAAGATGAGCAAACCCTGCACGAGTAACGCACACCAGTGACTCAACAGTTCTAAAGATTGCAACAAACCGCAGGTTATCCCATAGATGCCAACGACCAAACCAACGGCCAGCAGGGCACCTTTCCAGCGCCGTCCACCACCCTGATTCCATCGATGTTCGCCCCAGGCTATCAGTCGGCCAAAACCTACCACAGGGTGAGGCAACGCCACAGGGTCGCCCCAAATCAAATCGGCCACCCAGGCTAAAAGAAACGTACCTATTTTATCCATTGTTCTATTTTTGCTACGAGTATATTCCATTCATCAGGGGAAGTGCTTATAGCTATTCCCACCTGTAGGGGAAGTGCAGTACCTACTTCGGAGTACAAATCAAGGAATGGTTAGCCATTGCCGGATGGCTGTAACCAAACGAAGATTGTCTGCAGGAGCTTGAGCAGCTATGCGGAAATAACGCTCATCAAGCCCACTGAAATTAGAGGCATCGCGTATCAACAACCCATGCTCCCTGAGCAGATACTCCTTCAGCGCCGAGGCTTTGCCCATCCGCAGACAAGCCAGCATGAAGTGGGTCTTTGTCTCCCACACCTCAGCCATACCGGTCTCCATCAACAGGGTGCGCAGGTGTTGGGCCTCTCGCAGGTAGCCTACGATATCCATCTCCTCTTCGTGTGCCAACAGGTAACGCCCAGCCTCGATAGCCAATTGATTGACCGACCAAGGCATACGCTGACTGCGCAACCGCTCCAGCATCCGTGCATGACCTGTCACATAACCCAGTCGCAGGCCTGGTATGGCATAACGCTTTGTCATGGAATGGAGCAGCACGAGATGGGGATAGCGCAATGCCTCCTCGGGCGTGAAGAGCGGATGGAGCGTAAAGTACTCGTACGACTGGTCGATGATGAAGAGTACCTGGGGGTTCTGCTCCAACAGTTGGCAGAGCCACGACTTCTCCACCACCTGCCCTGTTGGATTATTGGGATTGCAGATCCAAAGCAACTGCACCTCCTCCTGGAGTCGGTAACCACAACGGGCGTCGGGCAACTGATAAAGCGGCACAAGGCGATGACCATGCATGCGACAGGCATCAGCATACTCACTGAAGGTGGGTTGAAGCACCGCACTGACCGACTGACGAAAGGCCTGTGCAATCAGATAAATGGCTTCTGTGGCTCCATTGGTTACACACACCTCGTCGGGCAAGAGGCGATTCCGATCAGCCAACTCCTTCTCCAAGCCAAACGGTTCGGGCTCGGGATAGCTGCCAATAAGGTCCAGATGATGGGCCAAGTGGTCCTTCAGACCACTCAAGTCCACGTTGTAATAGACGTTTGAACTAAAGTTGACTGCCGCCTGGCAGCCGTATTGATAGGCATCGTCGCCGTGTCCTTTAATCATCGTGATGAGTCAAAATTTGATAGACCAGTGGCATATTGACATGCTTACGCACGTGGTCGGCCAACAGGTCATACTGTTCTTCTTTATACTGATGGTAGTCGAATGCCTCGACGCGCTCCTTCACCCGATGCTGATGAGGTTGCAGCAGATAGTCGATAAATGGATCGTTGTCGAGGATGCCGTGGAGATAGGTTCCCATACAGGTCGGGCTCAGTGCATACCCCTCGGGTGTACCATCAGCCAACTGGAGCAATGGCCGAGAGAGAGCACCTGCTACAGGTGTAGTTCGCCCCATGTGAATTTCGTACCCCTCCATCATCGGGAGGTCCGGTTGCTGTGAGGAGATAGCTGGGTCCATGCTGCAGGTTACCTGACGTGTCACCTTCTCACCCTGCAACTCAGTCACTACGGGCAGCAGGCCCAATCCGGGCATCTGCTCCACATCGCCCTCCACATGCTGCGGGTCGAGCAGCAGCTGCCCCATCATCTGATACCCTCCACAGATGCCCATCACCGTAGCCCCACGCTGGTGCGCCTTCAGCATGGCCTGTGCCACTCCGCTATGCCTGAGTTCATTCAGGTCGTCAATGGTACACTTGCTTCCAGGCAACAGAATGATGTCGGCCTTCTCCACCTCGTCGGGACGATGAGTATAAAAGAGGTGTACACGGGGGTCTCGCTCCAGGCGGTTGAAATCGGTGAAGTTGCTGAGATGACGCAGTAAGATGACCGCCACATTCACCCGTCCCTGTTTCCAGCGCAACGACTTATCAGCCAGCACGACCGAATCCTCCTCGTCGATGTGTACATTTTTCAAATAAGGAATTACACCGAGCACCGGGATGCCACAGAGCTCCTCCAACATGGTCACACCCTGTTGAAACAGGCGCAGGTCACCTCGGAACTTGTTGATTAATATGCCTTTCACCCGGCAGCGTTC
>CAMCUZ010000055.1 GCA_945879145.1 uncultured Mediterranea sp. | reverse complement strand
AGCGCGCACCAAGCTGCCCCAATGGGCTGCAACCGAAGGGGTACTCTATCCACCCCATCTTTCGATGGAGCAGTGTTCATCACAATACACGGCCTTATATAAAATAGGTATCATACAACGGTTGCGTCGGTTGGAAGAGCTGGCTTCGGCTCCTCCAGCTGGCGCTGCCGTTTTTGGGCCAGAAGATGCAGAGGATACGGCAACTGCTGCAGAGGATACGGTGGAACCTCGTGGCTCGCTGACCGACCTGACGGGTGGATTGGGTATCGACTGCGCCTACCTGGCCAGTTGCTTCTGCCATACGACCTATGTGGAGCGTCAGGAGCTGCTCTGCCAGCTGGCGGAGCACAACTTTCCACTGCTTGGGCTTCGGTCGTTCACAATCTGCTGCGGTGACGGTGTGGAATATCTTCAAGCTATGGAGCCTGTGGAGTGGATCTACCTTGATCCAGCTCGACGCAATGCTTCAGGGGGTAAGGTGGTAGCCATCGGTGATTGCGAGCCCAATGTGGTTGATTTGGAGAACTTGCTCTTGCAGAAGGCTCATCATGTGCTCGTGAAACTCTCGCCTATGCTCGACTTGACCCTGGCGCTTCAGGAGATGCGACACGTTGAAGCAGCTTACGTTGTAGCGACTGATGGCGAATGCAAGGAGCTGTTGCTGCAGCTGGGACATCACCCCGCATCATGCCCTGAAGAGGTTCCTATCACCTGTGCCCATCTGCGTAAAGAGGATAGAGCCAAGACACCAATCTTCAGCATAGCCTCAGTGGAAGAGCTGACCTTCAGTAAATCCGAGGAGCAACAGGCCCCCATGCTGTTGGCCAACGAGCCAATGAACTACCTCTACGAGCCCCATGCTGCCCTACTTAAAGCGGGCGCCTTCAACATCTTGACCCAGCGCTACCCCGTGAAGAAGCTCCACCCCAACAGTCATCTTTACACCTCTGCCGAGCCGCTGCCACAATTTCCCGGCCGACGCTTTCATATCATGGGCTGGAGTGGCTTTGGCAAACAGGAGCTGAAGCTTTTACTCAACGGATTGAAGCAAGCCAACCTCACAGTACGCAATTTTCCCCTGGCTACCGAAGCCTTACGCAAGAAGCTCAAACTATCTGATGGAGGAGCCATCACCCTGTTTGCCACCACCATAGCCAGCGAAAAACACATTCTGATAAAAGTGGAGCCCCTCAACTGACACCCCACATCACCACACCTGCTGAATAAAGCCCAAAGGCATCAACAAACCACGTTGCACAAGTGCTCTATTTTGACCCCAAATAGCGTATGTAAGCCCTGTAGAGCACTACCGAACACGCTTTCAGACATCCATCTCAATTAGAGAAAAATAACGAATCGAGGAGGAAAGAGGGGCTTTCAGTAAACAAAAATTTGGAGAAGTGAAGCGAATTACGTAATTTTGCCGCAACTTCTAATCCCTAAATGAAATACCTATGCGGAACGTCACGTTAACCACCCTGCTGGCCGGAGCATTGCTCTGCCTAAGCGCCTGCAATCAGCATACCGACAAGTATGCCCCTAACTGTACCCCAGTACCCAACTCCTATCAAGCCCAACAAGGCACATTTAGCTGGCAAATTGCCACCCCACTACTTGTCAACAGTCTGACTGATACGACCATCATCCGCACAGCCCTGCAGCCCTTCCGCCCAGAGGCTCCACTTACTATAATGGCGGATGCAACCACTTCATCCACTGAGCAGCAGGGTGCCATCTGCCTACAGCGAGTAGAGCACCTGCAACTCAGCTCAGACCTCATCACCCCCGAGAGCAGCAGCGGCTCACGCCAAACCAACGAAGCCTACCGATTGGAAATCAGCCCTAAAGGAGTGACCCTACAGGCCACCACCGATGCCGGACTCTTCTACGGTCTGCAGACCCTCATCCAACTCACCGACCCATCTACGGGGCGTGTACAAGCCGCTATAGTGGAAGATGCACCGCGCTTTGCCTATCGTGGTATCATGATTGACGTGTCGCGCCACTTCCGCTCCAAAGCCTTCATCAAGAGGCAAATTGAGCTCATGGCCACGTATAAAATGAATCGGCTACACCTGCACCTCACCGACGCCGCAGGCTGGAGAGTGCAAATCGACCGCTATCCACGCCTCACTCAGCTGGCCGCGTGGCGCACCGACTCGCTCTGGCAGACCTGGTGGGACGGGAGTCGCCACTACTGTGAAGAGGGCACTCCAGGTGCCTACGGCGGCTACTACACCAAGCAAGACATACGAGAGCTGGTGGAGTATGCCCGTCGCCACTGCATCACCATCATCCCCGAAATTGAAATGCCGGCCCACTCTGAAGAGGCGCTGACAGCTTATACCGAATTGTCATGTACCCACGAACCCTACAAGCAGGCTGACTTCTGCGTGGGCAACGAGGCTACATTCACCTTCCTTGAAGGGGTGCTCGATGAAGTGATGGAGCTCTTTCCCTCACACTATATCCACGTGGGTGGTGACGAAGCCGGCAAGGCCTCATGGGGCAAATGCCCTCTCTGCCAACGTCGCATGAAGCAAGAAGGGCTCAAGGATGTCAATGAGCTACAGAGCTACCTCATCGCCCGTATGGGTCGCTACCTGCAGGCCCACGGACGTGCCCTCTTGGGCTGGGACGAGATAATGGAAGGCGGATTGGCCGAAGGAGCCACGGTGATGTCATGGCGCGGCGAACAGGGTGGACGCAGAGCCATGGAGAGCGGCCATCAGGTCATCATGAGCCCGGGTGAATTTTGCTACCTCGACTCCTACCAAGATGCTCCCCCCATGCAGCCCGAAGCCATGGGCGGATACCTAACGACCGAAAAGGTATATAGCTACAACCCCCTGCCCGACACCCTCGACACGGCTCACAACCGCCCCTTGATGCTGGGCGTACAAGCCAACGTATGGACGGAATACATTCCCACCGAAGAGCATCTGGAATACATGCTCTACCCCCGCGCCATCGCCTTGGCCGAAGTGGGATGGACACAACCGGAACATAAGTCGTGGAGTGACTTCCGCCGCCGTATGGAGAATCGAGAAACCGACCGTATGCTGGCGGCTGGCTATCACCCCTTCGACCTGCGTCAAGAGATAGGCAGCCGACCCGAGTCGCGTCAGCCCATCGACCATCTGGCCAAAGACAAGCCCATCCAGTTCAATGCCGGCTACTGGAAGAAGTACCCCGCCAACGGCGAGCAGACGCTCACCGATGGATTGCGTGGCGACTGGACCTACGGCGATGGTCATTGGCTGGCTTTCGTAAGTCCCAAACGTGTGGATGTAGTCATCGATCTGGAGCAGCCCACAACGATACATCGTGTTTATGCCGATTTCATGCAGATTTGTGGACCGGGTGTCTTCATGCCAGCTCGTGTGCTTATCTCCATCTCAGACGATGGGGAGCAGTTCACCCCTCTGCAGGAACTCACCTATCCCGTGGTGAAAGAGGGCAAAGCCTCGTTCCACCGCTTTGGCTGGGAAGGCGAAGCCACCACGCGCTATGTGCGCTACCAGAGCTTCCCCGATGAGACCTACGGCGGCGTACACTTCATCGATGAAATCGTAGTGGAATAGCAACCTTCCATATTCACTTGCAGGGGCGCATGATATGGTTCCCCTGTAAGTGAATCAGTGGTTATTACATCGAGAATAAGTATGCATTATACACTTAGGGCCATTTTCTTCACCAAACATAGAATCAAGCTGTTTCCCACGCTACTTATCTCCAGCCTATTGCTGATACCTGCGCTCTCTCAACTCCAGGCTCAGGAGACAAAGGGGGACTCTGTAGCCCTTATTCTCTCGGTGCAGCCCAAAGAGTGCAATACAAATCTCGCAGAGAAGTCCTCCCTACTCCTTCCTGTGGAGTCACCGCTTCCTGTAGCAACGCTCCACGACAGCCTCATCACCCTTGACAAGCAGCTGCTATGGTCCACTCAACGCCTCTATCTTCCCTTTGCACTCAACCCTACCTTATTATATAAGGGTGACTACAGTACCAGCGGCGTACTCCACCCATACCGTACGGGCCTCGTTTGGTTAGCAGGGGAGCAAAACTCACTACCAGGCATCGGGCGTATCAACGAAGCATCGGTCAGCTGGGTCCACCAGTCAGAAGATCGTCTCTCACTCCAAGCGGCTTTGGTGGCTACGCAGCTCAACATGCTCTTTTTCCATCGCCACGTGCTGGAGCTGAAAGCAGAGATGAGCTATCACTTAAGCGACCACCTCTCGCTCCATCTATTCGGTAACTACGACACAGGGAATCCCTACAATCCCTACGGCCGTCAATGGGGCGGTTCGCTGGATTGGCAGATATCCGACCGTTTCGGCGTGGAGGGAGGCGTCAGGCGCAACTACAATGCCGTAACAGGCCGTTGGGAGACCCTCCCTATCGTAGCTCCCTACTACAACTTCAACGGTAAGTTCCGTCTGCAGATAGACGCAGGTCCGCTGATTCAGCAACTGATTCGCGGTGCCGTTTATGGTCGCGAGGGTCGTGGCAACCCCACTATTGCTCCTCCGAAGCATCACATCGACGTACGCTAAACAAGGATTGTAACCGTTTTGTCAAACAAATGTTATGCTATTGTTACTCGTTGGTCTTACCTTTGCCAAGAAAATAAACCAATAAAGCAACAAGTGTATAAATATGAAAAAGCATCTTTTACTCACTATCGTGATGCTGGCTGCCCAATTGATGGCCGTAGCTCAGCTCACCGATTACTCCATTTTCAAGAAACAATTTAACGTATTCATTGCCAATGACCTGGGTCGCAACGGCTACTACGACCAAAAGCCTATCGCCGAGCTGATGGGACAGATGGCCGAGGCTGGTGCCGACCCAGAATTCATCATTGCTACGGGCGACGTACACCACTTCAACGGCGTATCCAGCATCAACGACCCGTTGTGGATGACCAACTACGAGTTAATCTACAGCCACCCCGAGCTGATGATTGACTGGCATCCCGTGCTGGGCAACCACGAATACCGCGGCAATACGCAGGCGGTGCTGGACTATGGCCAGGTATCGCGCCGCTGGGAGATGCCCGGACGCTACTACACGAAAAGCTATGAGCATAAGGGCATGACGATGCGCATCCTTTGGATTGACACCACACCCCTCATCAGCAAATACCGCAACGACAAGGAGACCTACCCTGATGCCTGCCTGCAGAATGATGAGGTGCAGCTGGCTTGGATAGATAGTGTGCTGACTGCTGCTACAGAGCAATGGGTCATCGTGTGCGGCCATCACCCCATTCATGCCGATACCCCGAAGGAGGTGGGCGAGCGCGAAGACATGCAACGCCGTCTGGACCCCATCTTGCGCAAGCACCACGTGGATATGTATATCTGCGGCCACATCCACAACTTCCAGCACCTCCGTGTCAAAGGGAGCAACATCGACTATGTGGTCAACTCGGCCGGCTCCCTGAGTCGTAAGGTAAATCCGATTGAAGGCACCCAGTTCTGTAGCCCCGAGCCTGGCTTCAGCATCCTCTCGGCCAACAAGGAGCAGCTCATCCTGCGCATGATTGACAAGAAGGGTAACATACTCTATGAACTGAAGCACACCAAATAGTCTTCTCAACAAATAGTCTCAACAGCGGGTTGCAATAGAATTGTAACCCGCTTGTCACCTCTTCTTCAAACAAGAGCAAAACCTATGTAACCTCAGTCCTCTACTTTTGCGCCATAAATTGAAACAAAGTAGAACAAAGTATGAAAAAACTACAACATGCAGCCTTCTACGGACTGCTGCTGATGGCCGTGGGTAGTGCCAACATCACCCTGCAGGCCGATGAACGAGAGAAAGTAATCGAGAGTTCTCCACGACAAGGCGTACTGCGCGGACGCATCATCGACAAAGAGAATCAAACGCTACCTGGTGCTTCCATCTTCATTGAGAAACTGCAGATGGGCGTAACGAGTGATGTGAACGGATTCTTCACGTTAAGCAACCTAGAACCAGGTACCTACACGGTGAAGGTTTCTTATGTGGGCTATTCACCTGTAGAACTGAAGCTCACTATCCCTACAGGCAAGACTCTGGAACACGACTTTGTGCTCAACGAAGGAGTGGAGCTGCAAGAAGTAGTGGTTGGCGGAGCTTTTCAAGGTCAGCGCCGTGCCCTCTCACAGCAACGCTCTATGCTGGGCATGGGACACGTGGTGAGCGCAGACCAAGTGGGCAAGTTCCCCGACTCAAACATCGGCGATGCCTTGAAGCGCATCCCTGGAATCAACGTGCAGTATGACCAGGGCGAAGCACGATTCGGACAGGTGCGTGGCACCTCGGCCGACCTTAGTTCTGTAACTGTAAACGGTAACCGCATCCCCTCAGCCGAGGGTGATACCCGCAACGTACAGCTCGACCTGATTCCTGCCGACATGATTCAGACGGTGGAGGTGAATAAAGTGGTAACTCCTGATATGGATGCCGATGCCATCGGAGGTAGCATCAATTTGGTAACCAAGAACTCGCCCTACAAGCGCTTCATCACCGCTACCGCTGGTACGGGCTATAACTGGGTGAGCGACAAGGCACAACTCAACCTGGGTTTCACTTACGGACAGCGCTTCTTCAACGACCGACTGGGCTTGATAGTCTCTGCCTCGTACCAAAACGCACCGAGTGGATCGGACGACGTGGAGTTTATTTGGGACAAGGACGTCAAATCGGGTGAAGTAACCCTCACCGACTACCAAATCCGCCAATACTACGTGACTCGCGAGCGCCAAAGTTATTCTGCCGCACTCGACTGGGCAATCAATGCCAACCATAAGCTCACCTTCAAGGGTATCTTCAACAACCGTAACGACTGGGAAAACCGCTACCGCCTCACACTCAAGGATCTCAATTTAGAGGATGACGAGTGTGTCGTCAACAACAAAGCTACCGTGCGCATCCAGACCAAAGGCGGCACACCCGACAACCGCAATGCCCGCCTGGAACGCCAGCGCACCATGGACTTCACCCTGGGTGGTGAGCACCTCTTTGGCCGATTGAGCGCCGACTGGAGTTTCAACTATGCCCGTGCTTCGGAGGAGCGACCCAACGAGCGCTACATCGACTACCAACTCAAGAAGCAGAAATTCGACCTCGACCTGAGCAGCGAACGCTGGCCCCTGGCTACCCCGCAAGAGGGCTCAAAGATGCTCCTCGATGAAGACTTCTCGCTCAAAGAGGTGACCGAACAGCAAGAAGACATCAAGGAGGAGGACCTGAAGTTCAAGCTCGACTTCAAATTGCCCCTCACCAAAGGCTCATGGGGAAACAGCCTGCGCTTTGGCGGTAAGTTTGTACGCAAGAGCAAGGACAAAGTAATTGACTTCTACGAATATACCCCGCTCGACAAGAAGACCTTCAATCAGGAGAGCCTCGCATCTGCTCTCTACCAGAACCGCGACGGCTTCATGCCCGACAATGCCTACCAGCCCGGACGCTTCGTGAGCAAGGAGTACCTTGGTGCGCTCGATTTGAACAACCCCTCGCTCTTCGAGAAGGAGCAGGTAGCCGAAGAGCTAGCTACCAACTTCAATGCCCGTGAGACAGTAAGCGCTGGCTACCTGCGCTTCGACCAGAAGCTGGGCAAGCAGTGGGACCTGATGCTGGGTTTGCGTCTGGAGAATACGCACGTCAAATACAGTGGCAGTCAATATGATGCCGTGGAGGACGTCACCACCCGCACCCCCTACGAAAGCGACAGCTATCTCAACGTACTCCCCTCGGTGTTGGCCAAATGGAACGTAAGCGACGACTTCAAGCTACGCGGCTCCTTCACTACCACCATCGCCCGACCCAAATACTCGGCGCTGGCACCTAACATCAGCATCGACCGCAATGACAATGAGATCACCCTGGGTAACCCAGGCCTGAAGCCGACCAAATCCTACAACTTCGACCTCAGTGGAGAGTATTACTTCCCCTCCGTAGGTATGGTAAGCCTTGGCCTCTTCTACAAGAAGATTGACGATTTCATTGTCGATCAGACCCTGCGCAACTACGAATGGAACGGCAACATCTATACCAAGTTCGTACAACCTCGCAACTCGGGCAATGCCAACCTGATGGGTATTGAGGTGGGCTACCAACGCGACTTCGGCTTCATTACCCCCGCACTGAAGTGCATCGGTTTCTACGGTAACTACACCTACTCATACAGCCGCGTGAAAGACTTCAACTTCGAGGGACGTGAGAACGAGAGTGGCCTGCGCCTCCCCGGCTCACCCGAACACACGGCCAATGCCTCGCTCTTCTTTGACAAGGCTGGCGTAAATATCCGCCTGAGCTACAACTACGCATCAGCATTCATCGACGAGATGGGCGCATCCAGCTTCTACGATCGCTACTACGATGCCGTCAACTACATGGATCTGAACGCCAGCTACACCTTTGGCCGCAAGCTGAAGACCACCTTCTATGCCGAGGCCACCAATCTCCTCAATCAGCCCCTACGCTACTACCAAGGCACCAAGGAGCGCACCATGCAAAGCGAACACTATGGCGTCAAAGTGAATGCCGGCGTGAAAATCTATTTCTAAATGATACGGTTTTTGCAGGAGATAAAAGGATATTAAGAAAGAAACTCTTTTACTCACATGGGCGGAACCATCCGCGATGGGAGGTGGAACAGTGATGTTCTGCCTCCCGTATTTTTTTGGGGGGAAATGACACATCGAACGGTAGATGAACCATCATAGCGCACCTCATACCGCCATAGTCAGGCATAATGATGCGGGAAATAGGACGTTCAAACAGGTGAATAGCAAATAAAAGCATGCTTTCATTTTGTATTTCTCTAGGCTTGCACTATCTTTGCCCCCAAGTTTTTAACCCATTGTAACAGATGAACATTCTTTTACTCATTGGAGGACTTGTCCTCATCCTCTTGGGGGCCAATGCATTGACTGATGGCGGAGCGGCCCTGGCCAAACGGTTTGGCATCTCCGAACTGGTTATCGGCCTGACCATCGTAGCCTTTGGCACCTCGGCACCCGAACTGACCGTCAGCGTAGCCTCAGCACTCAACGGCAGCGCCGATATGGCCGTGGGTAACGTGGTAGGCAGCAACCTCTTCAACACCTTGATGATTGTGGGCTGCACCGCCCTTTTTGCCCCCATCATTATCACACGAGGCACCCTGCTCAAGGAGATTCCCCTCTGCATCTTAGCCTCAATCGTGCTCTACATCTGCGCCAGCGACCAGCTACTCAACGGTAGCCTACTCAACCGGATTGACACCTCCGACGGACTGATTCTACTCTGTTTCTTCCTCATTTTCCTGAGTTATACCTTCGCCATCGCACACAAACCTGCGGGAAATGAAGAGGAACCTAAGGGAGAAGAAGAGATGCAGATACGCCCCATGCCCCTCTGGAAATCGACCATCTTTATCGTAGGAGGTCTGGCAGCTTTAGTGCTGGGCGGCAAGGGGTTCGTGAGCGGAGCCAGCGGCATAGCACGCGGACTGGGCGTGAGCGAAGCTGTCATCGGCTTAACCATCGTAGCAGGTGGTACCTCACTGCCCGAATTGGCCACAAGCATCGTGGCTGCCCTGAAGAAGAACCCTGAGATAGCCATCGGCAACGTAGTGGGTAGCAATCTCTTCAACATCTTCTTCGTGCTGGGTTGCTCGGCCACGGTAACCCCCCTCTCGCTGCAAGGCATCACGCAGGTTGACCTGCTGGTACTGATTACCGCCGGCATCTTGCTGTGGCTGTTTGGCGTCTTCTTCGGCAAGCGCACCATCACCCGTATCGAGGGCAGCATCCTGGCCCTGGCCTATGTGGGCTACACGGCCTACCTCATTGCACAAATTAACGCGTAAAATCAATCATTAGTCTATCCATATAAAATAGATTCCCCATGGCAGTTACCATTAAGAAAGTATCTACACGACGCGAACTCGAGCAGTTCATCCGTTTCAACTACCTCATGTACAAGGACAATCCATACTCCGTACCCGACCTATTTGACGACATGCTGCGCACCTTCAACAAGAAGCACAACGCCGCTTTTGAATTTTGCGAGGCTGACTATTTCCTCGCCCTTCGCGAGGGGAAGATTGTGGGCCGCGTGGCTGCCATCATCAACCACAAGGCTAACACCACCTGGGACACCAAAAACGTACGCTTTGGCTGGATTGACTTCATCGACGATGAAGAGGTGAGCCGCGCCCTGATAGAGGCTGTGGAACAATGGGGACGCGAACGGGGCATGACCCACATCCAAGGCCCACTGGGCTTTACCGACTTCGACGCCGAAGGCATGCTGGTGGAGGGTTTCGATGAGCTGAGCACCATGGCCACCATCTACAACTATCCCTACTACCCCAAACACATGGAGCAACTGGGCTTTGAGAAGGAGGCCGACTGGGTGGAATACAAAATCTACGTGCCCGATGCCATCCCCGACAAGCATCGCCGCATCTCGGAGCTGATTCAACGCAAGTACAACCTGAAGATAAAGAAATACAGCTCGGCCAAGCAGATTGCCGCCGACTATGGGCAGGCCATCTTCGAACTGATGAACGAGGCCTACAAGCCCCTCTACGGCTACTCAGCCCTCTCGCAGAAGCAGATTGACCAGCTGGTGAAGATGTATCTTCCGGTGCTCGACCTGCGCATGGTGACGCTGGTTACCGATGCCGAAGGCCGTCTGGTGGCCGTAGGTATCTCAATGCCCTCACTGGCCCAGGCCCTGCAAAAGAGCCACGGCCGTCTGCTCCCCTTGGGCTGGTGGTACCTGGGCAAGACACTCTTCCTGAAGCGCTACCCCAAAATGCTCGACCTGCTGCTGGTGGCTGTCAAGCCAGAATACCAGAACAAGGGAGTGAATGCACTGCTCTTCAACGACTTGATACCCATCTATCAGCAGCTGGGCTTTGAATATGCCGAGAGCAACCCCGAGCTGGAGCTCAACGGCAAGGTGCAAGCGCAATGGGAGTACTTCAAGACCGAGCAGCACAAGCGCCGCCGCAGCTACTCCAAACCGCTGTAAGCAACGGTCTTACCTCTCCTAGAGAGCAACGCACTACAACCCTGGGAAACAATGCACCACAAAATGTTCCGCCCACATACCCACTAATACGATATACGTTGTGGTTTTCAGGGCGGAAAATATTCCGCCCCTACGAGCAAAGCATATCGGTGGTCCACCATGTTATCACGGCGTTCGAACAGCATTCGAACGCCGTGATAAGCGTATTATACCAACCTAAGGTTCGTACTATACTGTGCCCTGCTTTGTATAAGTTATTACTTTTTTAACTATTGGGAGAACTCTTGGAGGCTGTAGCTACAAGCATATTCCATGCAGCCTACCCCGCTGATTTGGGGAGTTAAAATCAAATGAATCACCCCAAATCTCGGAAGAACAAGAAAAAAACGGTGATATGTTTGGAGAATCTAAAAAAAAACAATTAATTTTGGGCGTTATTAAGACGATTAACAGCATTATTAACCCAAAAACTGCACCGATATGGACACTATTTGGATTTTCGTAATCGCATGCGCCTTGATGGGCTTCAAGGCCTTCACCTCGAAGTTAAAAAAAGAGTTGGTTGAACCCGAACAGCCCGACCTAAGCGATGTGGAAATGCCCGAGCTGCATTTCCCCAAGGAAGAGGTTGAGACACCAACTGCCCCACAAAGTCCTGTCTCATCATGGGATACCGTCTGCACCCAAACGCCAACCAGCATCCGCAACAAGAGCAAAAAACAGCAAAAAAAATCGGATACGCTGCCCAACGAAGGGGCACGCAACGTGACTGATGTAACTGTACCCATCCTTGCTTCCTCTGTTGATGAACCCTGCGAATTCAGCTCCCCCACCCCTGATGAGCTGCGAAGGGCCGTGATATGGAGCGAAATCATCCAACGAAAATACTGTTAAATAGAATCAGCAACATATACTAACACTTCAGAAAAATCACCAAATGGCACTAAATTACATCTCAGCAGCCCAGGCTGCAAGCCTCATCAAGCATGGCTATAACATTGGATTGAGCGGCTTTACACCCGCAGGTACTGCCAAGGCCGTAACTGCCGAACTGGCTAAAATCGCCGAAGCGGAACATGCTGCAGGTCACCCCTTCCAGGTGGGCATCTTTACTGGAGCATCTACTGGTGACTCGTGCGACGGCGTCCTCTCGCGCGCTAAGGCCATACGCTACCGCGCTCCCTATACCACCAACCCTGATTTCCGCAAAGCGGTGAACAACGGCGAGATTGCCTACAACGACATCCACCTCTCCCAGATGGCACAAGAGGTACGCTACGGATTCATGGGCAAGGTGGATGTAGCCATCCTGGAGGCATGTGAAGTAACCCCCGATGGAAAGGTCTATCTGACGGCAGCTGGTGGCATAGCCCCCACCATCGCCCGGCTGGCCGATAAAGTCATCATCGAGCTCAATGCAGCCCATAGTAAGGCAGCCATGTGTCTGCACGATGTCTATGAACCGCTTGACCCTCCCTGCCGACGCGATATTCCCATCTACAAGCCCAGCGACCGCATCGGGCTACCCTACGTACAGGTGGACCCCAAGAAGATTGTGGGCATCGTAGAGACGAACTGGCCCGATGAAGCTCGCTCCTTCAGCGCCAGCGACCCTGTGACCGATAAGATTGGACAAAACGTGGCCGACTTCCTGGCTGCTGACATGAAGCGAGGCATCATCCCCTCCTCCTTCCTGCCCCTGCAGAGTGGTGTGGGCAACATCGCCAACGCCGTGCTCGGCGCCCTGGGACGCGAAACCTCTATTCCACCCTTCGAAATGTACACCGAGGTGCTTCAGGATGCTGTGGTGGGACTGATTCGCGAGGGTCGCGTGAAGTTTGGCAGCACCTGCTCGCTCACCGTCACCAACCAATGTCTGAATAGCATTTATCAGGACATCGACTTCTTCCGCGATAAGCTGGTACTCCGACAGAGCGAAATCTCCAACAGCCCTGAAATCATCCGCCGTCTAGGCGTCATCTCCATCAATACGGCCATCGAGGTGGACCTCTACGGCAACGTCAACTCCACCCACATCGGCGGCACTAAGATGATGAACGGCATTGGCGGTAGCGGTGACTTTACACGCAACGCCTACATCTCCATCTTTACCTGTCCTTCAGTAGCTAAGGAGGGACGCATCAGCGCCATTGTGCCCATGGTGTCGCACCACGACCATACGGAACACGACGTGAACATCGTTGTAACGGAACAGGGCGTAGCCGACCTACGTGGCAAGAGTCCCAAGGAACGCGCACAAGCCATCATCGAAAACTGCGCACACCCCGACTACAAGCAGCTGCTCTGGGATTACTTGAAGCTGACTGACGGCAAGTCGCAGACACCCCACGCCATAGGCCGCGCTCTGGCCATGCATGCCGAACTGGCTGCCACTGGCGACATGCGTAACGTGAAATGGTAACAAATCATATATCTAATCTGAAACAACAATCTCTATGATGTACATCGCAAAAAAATCCCTTTCTTTCCTTCTGCTGGGCATGGGCCTTTGGTCGTGCCAGCAAGGAAACGTGAACGCTCCCGAACCCATCGGTCCCCTGCCCAGTGAACACCAACTGACTTGGCACCAGATGGAGACCTACGCATTCATCCACTTCGGACTCAACACATTTGTTGATAAGGAGTGGGGCTACGGCGACACCCCAGCCGAAGTCTTCAATCCCTCAAATCTGGATTGTGAACAGTGGGTGCGCACCATCAAAGCCGCCGGCATGACGGGCGTTATCCTCACAGCCAAGCACCACGATGGTTTCTGCCTCTGGCAGACCGACCTGACGGAGTACTCCATCCGCAACACCCCCTACAAGCAAGGCAAAGGCGACCTGGTAGCTGAACTGCGAGCCGCCTGCGACAAGTATGGACTGAAGATGGGCCTCTACCTATCACCGTGGGACCGCAATACCCCGCTCTATGGTACCCCGGCCTACGTGGACTACTACCACCAGCAGATTGAAGAACTGACCACCCGCTACGGCGAGCTGTTTGAATTCTGGCTTGATGGTGCTAACGGCGGCGACGGCTACTACGGCGGTGCCCGCGAGACACGTCAAATTGACCGACGTACCTACTACAATTTCCCCGAAGTATTTGCACACATCCTGCGCAACCAGCCACAGGCTATCATCTTCAGCGATGGCGGACCAGGATGTCGCTGGGTAGGCAACGAACGTGGCTTTGCCAGCGCTACCAACTGGGCCTTCCTGCGAGTCGAAGAGGTTTACCCCGGTTACGACCGTTCAGAAACGCTACCCGTAGGACACCCTGACGGTACGGCTTGGATTCCGGCCGAATGCGACGTTTCGGTACGCCCAGGCTGGTTCTACCATGAGAGTGAAGACGAACGCGTAAAAAGCCCCGAACAGCTGGTGGACCTCTACTACCGCAGTGTGGGCCGCAACGGCAACCTGATTCTCAACTTCCCTATCGATAAAAGTGGACATGTACACCCCATCGACTCGACCAACGTGGTAGAGGCTAGACACATTATTGAGAAGGAACTGGCCAACAACCTGCTGAAAGGTGTGGTATGCAGCGCTAGCGACACCCGTGGCAAAGGCTATGGTGTCGAAGCACTGACCGATGGCCAAAACAACACCTATTGGGCTACACCCGACAACGTGACCAGCGCTACCCTCACCTTTACGCTGCCCCAAGCTCAGCGCATCAACCGACTGCTGCTGCAGGAGTATATCGCTCTGGGACAACGCGTACAGGAGTTCAGCATAGCGTATAAGCAGAACGGTGAATGGCTGCCCATTGATGCCGGTGAAGAGACCACCACCATCGGCTACAAGCGCATCCTACGCTTCCCCACGGTGGAGACTGATGCCCTGCGCATCCAGATTCTCCAATCGCGTGCCTGCCCATGCCTCTCCAATATTGAAGCCTATTATGCAGGCGAGTCTGCCGTGAATGGCCCCACAGAGAACCGCGAAGAGTTCAAGTCACTGCCCTTCACGCTCACCGAACAGGCCGACCGCTTCATTCTGGAGTTGGAGCAGCCCCGTCAGGTACGTAGTTTCTACTATCAGCCTCCTACTGACGGAGAGGGGCTCATCACCCATTACGAGCTCTACGCCGGCGATACAGCCGAAACAGCTACACAACGAGTCAAGGAGGGAGAGTTCTCGAACATCGCGAACAACCCCATTACCCAGATTCTACGCTTTGCTCCCGTAAAAGCCAAAGTATG
>CAMCUZ010000054.1 GCA_945879145.1 uncultured Mediterranea sp. | reverse complement strand
ATCAAGGTGCAATATGCCCACATCCCCATGGTGATCCTCACCCCATTCAGCCACGGCATCACACAACGCATTGCCAACGAAGACCTCTCCCCCTTTGAGTACATCTTCTGCTGGCTGGGCAACACCGACCTGCTCCTCTCCATCATCAAGTTGATTGAGGACAAGATGAACCTGGAGCACGACGTCAATGAGGTGGGCGTGCAGCTCATCCTCCTGGTAGAGGACAGCATCCGCTTCTACTCCTCTACCCTGCCCAACCTCTATAAATTCGTGCTCAAGCAGAGCCAGGAGTTCAGTACCGAGGCCCTCAACGCCCACCAACGCACCCTGCGCATGCGCGGGCGACCCAAGATTGTGCTGGCACGCACCTACAACGAGGCCATAGGCATCTACGAGCACTACAAGAACAACGTGCTCGGAGTGATCACCGACGTGCGCTTCCCCCACGAGGAGTGGGGCGAGAAGGATGCCCTGGCCGGCATCAAGCTCTGTGAAGCCATCCGCAAGGAAGACCCCTTCGTACCCCTCATCATCCAGTCGAGCGAGACGCAGAACCAAGCCTACGCAGCCAAGTATGAGGCAGCCTTCATCGATAAGAACTCGAAGAAGATGGATGTCGATCTGCGACGCATTGTGGCCGACAACTTCGGCTTTGGCGACTTTATCTTCCGCAACCCCAATACCATGGAAGAGATTGCCCGCGTGAAGAACCTCAAGGAGCTGCAGAACATCCTCTTTGCTGTACCTGCCGAATCGTTCCTCTACCACATCAGCCACAACCACGTGAGCCGCTGGCTCTACTCACGCGCCATGTTCCCCGTGGCCGAATTCCTCAAGCCCATCACCTGGAACAGTCTGCAGGACGTGGATGCTCACCGCAAGATTATCTTTGAGGCCATCGTGAAGTACCGCAAGATGAAGAACCAGGGTGTGGTGGCCATCTTCAAGCGCGACCGCTTTGACCGCTACTCCAACTTTGCCCGCATTGGCGAGGGTTCACTGGGCGGAAAAGGGCGTGGCCTGGCCTTTATTGATAACATGGTGAAGCGCCACCCCGAGTTTGAGGAGTTTGAAAACGCCCGTGTCGCCATCCCAAAGACTATCGTACTCTGTACCGATATCTTCGACGAGTTTATGGAGACTAACAACCTCTATCAAGTAGCCTTGAGTGATGTAGATGACGACGTCATCCTGCGCTACTTCCTCAAGGCCAAGTTGCCCGACCGACTGGTGGAAGACTTCTTCACCTTCTTTGATGCGGTGAAGTCGCCCATTGCCATCCGCTCCTCCTCGCTGCTCGAAGACTCACATTATCAGCCCTTCGCTGGTATCTACAACACCTACATGATTCCCTATCTTGATGACAAGTACGAGATGCTCCGTATGCTCTCAGATGCCATCAAGGGGGTCTATGCCTCGGTCTTCTTCCGCGACTCAAAGGCCTATATGCAGGCCACGAGCAACGTTATCGACCAGGAGAAGATGGCCGTCATCCTGCAGGAGGTGGTGGGCAATCAGTATGCCAACCGCTACTACCCCTCGATGTCGGGTGTGGCACGCTCGCTCAACTACTATCCTATTGGCGATGAGCGGGCAGAAGAGGGTACGGTCAATCTGGCACTGGGACTGGGTAAGTACATCGTGGATGGCGGCATGACGCTCCGCTTCTCGCCCTACCATCCGCACCAGATCCTGCAGCTCAGCGAAATGGAGATAGCCCTGCGCGAAACGCAGACCCGCTTCTATGCCCTCGACCTGGGCAATGGCGGACAGAACTTCTCTATCGACGATGGCTTTAACCTGCTGAAACTCCCCGTAAAGGAGGCTGAGAAAGATGGCTCACTCAACTACATCGCCTCTACCTACGACCCCTACGACCAAGTGATTCGCGACGGCCTCTACCCGGGTGGACGCAAGGTGATTACCTTTGCCAATATCCTGCAGCACGACGTATTCCCCCTATCTCGTATCCTGCAGCTGGCCCTGAAGTATGGCCAAGAGGAGATGCGACGACCTGTAGAGATTGAGTTTGCCGCCAACCTTAGCCGCGAGAAGGACAAGACAGGCAGCTTCTACCTGCTGCAGATACGTCCCATTGTAGATGCCAAAGAGATGCTCGACGAGGATCTGGCCGCCATTCCCGACGAAGCGTTGCTGCTACGTAGCGACAACTCACTAGGTCACGGTATCATGAACGACATCACCGATGTGGTCTATGTCAAGACCGACCACTGGACCGCTTCGCGCAATCCGCAGATTGCCTCCGAAATTGAGCAACTCAACCAGCGCTTCCTCAACGAAGGACGCAACTATGTGCTGATAGGTCCCGGACGTTGGGGTAGCAGCGACCCTTGGCTGGGCATCCCCGTGAAGTGGCCCCACATCAGTGCAGCCCGCATCATTGTAGAGGCCGGCTTGACCAACTACCGAGTGGATCCAAGCCAAGGCACTCACTTCTTCCAGAACCTGACCTCGTTTGGCGTGGGTTACTTCACCATCAATGCCTACCGCGGTGAGGGTATCTACAACGAGGCTTTCCTCAATGCCCAACCAGCCGTCAACGAAACAGAGTTCCTGCGCCACGTGCGCTTTGAGCAGCCGGCCGTGGTCAAGATGGATGGCAAAAAGAAGCAAGGTGTAGTGCTCCTGCCACAGCAGTAAAAAGTCTTAAGTTCCTCAGCTACGAGCAGTTGTGCATCAACCCGCTTGTATTTTCATATAGTCCCCCTGTTGAAGCCTCAGCAGGGGGACTATTTTTAATCTAAAATGAGCCAATTATGTCCAATTCTTAATCTATACAGATAAAAACTGCAAAAAACTTGGGTGTATATGGTCATTTTTTGTATTTTTGCGGGGTTAAAACTAAACTTTTCATGTCCGGAACGGGTTATTATATGACAGCATAACCGCTACGGTCTGCAGAAACATAGATGATTATTAAAAGAGCAAAACAATGAAGAAAAAGAATCTATTCACCCTTCTTCCCAGCCTCAGCCTTGCAGCAGGATTGCTGTTGGGCAGCTGTGCATCCAACTCGGAAGATCCTCTCTCTAACGGAGGCGAAGGCACCCTCCGCTTCAACATCTCCGCACCACTCCCCTTCCAAGCTACACAGACCCGTGCAGTGAACGAAGAGGATTACGAGAACACCGACAACTATAGGGTGCAGATTCTGGATGGTCAAAACGGCATTGTCAAAGAGGGACTCTACAAAGACATCAAGGGTACGACCTACCAGCTCAACAACGGCACCTACACCATAAAGGCGTTCTATGGAGAAGAGAGCAACGCATCGCAAGAAAAATTCCTGGTGACCGGTGAAGTACACATCGACGTAGCAGCCAACGACCAAGCTGTCAACGTGGATTGTTATCCCACCTGCGGCAAGCTCCGTGCCTACTTCGATGCTACCATGAGCAAATACTTCTCCGCCTACTCCATCACCTACGAAACGGAAACACTAACCCAAGCGGGAGCTACAGTCAACTGGACCCAGACTAACACCATCCCCTGGTACGTGAAGCTCAACCCTCAGGGTGAGAAGGTAAAAGCCACCATCCATCTGACCCGCAAGGACGATGGCACGAGCAGCCAAGTGGTGAGAGAGTACACCGGCATGAAGCCCAACCAATCGTGGACGATGAACATTGCTCCGCTTGACGACAACGGCACACTGGGTATTACCATCGACATTGACGAGACAACCACCGACATCGAACACGATATCGAGGTGCCTTCTGATTGGATTTAACTTCTTCTTTAGCCCTATACCTTTTATAATATATAGGCCCATCAAACAACGAAAAAACATCATCTGTATGAAACAATACCATTTACCCCTTGCCGCCCTACTCGGCATCACCCTTCTTAGCAGCTGCGAGATGAGAGACGAGCTATGGAGCAACGATAAAGACACCCGCGCACAAGGTCAAGCCGAACTGAGCGTTGCAGTGAAGCAGCCCTACTCCATGACCACCCGTGCTGCAGGCGAAACCAACCCCTCAGAGGTCAGCACCGTGGACTATCCCGTGACCATTCAAGGCACTGGTGAAGTGAGCGATATTAAGAAAGAGTATGCAAAGTTAAGCGAAATGCCCTCCAAAATTGGCCTGCCCGTAGGCACCTACATCGTCACCTCGCACACCCCTGGTGAAATATTGAAGCAAATGACTGCCCCCTATTATGCCGGCGACAAGGAGATGACCATCAAGAAAGGTATTACCTCACAGACCGAGGTGACCTGCAAGATGAAGAACAGCCGCATCCAGGTGAAGTATGGTGATGACTTCCAGCAGAACTTTACTTCATGGAACATGACTATTGAAGATGGTTCGGACAACGCCATTGACTATTCTCAGAAGGATTTGAACCCTGCAGCCGTTTATTGGTACTTTGGCGAACAGGCAGTCACCACCATTACGGTGAACATCCGCGCCACTACGAAAACTGGCAACACGGTGAGCGAGTCGCGCTCGTTCAAAAAAGCCGATGCTGCCGAGAAGTATGATGAAGAGAACGATTTCTTTGAGGGTGGCGATGCCATTGAGATTCAGATGGGTGCTGTAGCCGCTTCGAGCGGTAACGTAACGGGTATCACCATTAACTCACACGTCACCTTCGAGGATAAGAACGAACAGGTGGAAATCCCCGTCAATATCCCAGTAACCATCACCGAGCCTACCGGCAACAACTACCTGAGCAGCGGGATCAGCATCAACGAGAGCAGCTATCCCACCAATGTAGCACTCAACATCAAGGCGGCAGCAGGCCTTCAGAGCCTCTACTTCAAGATAGGCAGCAGCAACAGCTCGCTCACCTCAGCCGCCAGCGCCTACACCTCGGGCGACGGCCTCAATCTGATAGGAGCTACTGAGTCCACCGCCAGCAGCTACTTCGGCACACTACCCTCTAGCGGAACCACGGATTACACCCTCAGTTTTGGCGAAGCCCTGATGCAGTTACTGCAGCAGTATGCCGGTACCCACACATTGACTGTAAAAGCTACCGACGCCAACGGCAATCCGCAGAGCAAGACGCTGAATGTAACCGTAACCCAGAGCCAAGAACCTGAACCGCCGGCCGAAGAGGATACACCGAGCATCACCTTCCAAACTGGAGTAGCAAATATCACCTATATCAGTGCAAAAGAAATTTCTTATTCTCAGGCTAATACACCGGAAGAGTTTAATGCCTACATCAAAGCCCCCAAGAAAATTGAAAGTATTGTGGTAAAGATTCGAGCTGGAAATGCATTTTTTGAAGAGATTATCAAAGATGTCACGATGAACAATCAAAACTTCATCACGGGCATTAATATTGTGGACAACAGCGATTTCGACCAACTGCTCACCCCCAATGGACTCACTGGGGTATCTAAAGGAGATACCAGTTTCGACTTTCCCATCGGTGTGTTCTTTGAACTCTTGAATCGAACTGGCGCTACTGATGAGGGTAAGGCTCATGAGTTTGACATCACCATCACCGATCAAGCAGGTCAAAGTGTAAACGATGTTTTAAAAATCCATATTACCGAATAAATACTTTACGAGATGACTCAACTTAAATATATTCTATCTGCACTCTGCATTGCACTGATTGCCATCGCCTGTTCCTCAGACGACGACCCGACCAAGGACGTGGGCTATCTAAGCATTGACGCTGAGGTGGTTACACTCATCAATCCCCGTACCCGCGCGGTACCTGCCGACTATAACCCCAAGCAGCTGGCTGTACGCATTGTGGACAAAGCAACGGGCTCAGTGAAATACGAAACGGACAACTACGAGAGTTGGAAAGGCCAAACGTTCCGTCTGGAACCAGGGACCTATACCGTAACTGCTTCATCCAACGGTTTTGATGGACTCTCTTCGGGTTTTGATTGTCCCTACTATGCCGGCTCCAAAGAGGTCAATATCCTATCAAAAAAGGAGACCGAGATTACACTAACCTGCACTCTGGCCAACGTGAAGGTGACAGTCAACTTCAGCGATTCGTTCAAAGCCGCTTTTACCTCGGCTAACGTCATGATCTCTTCGGGCATGGCAGGTGTAGATTCGCAACGCTTCACCATGAACCAGAGCACAGGCAGTGCCTACTTCCCCGTAGCCTCACTGAAGAGCGTAGTGAGTGTGGTCAACAAGGAGGGCATTCCACACACAAGTAATCCCTACGAAGTAGCTCAGGTCAATGCACGCGAGCACCACATCTTCAACTATACAGTGGCAGAATCGGGTGAACAGGACAAAGTGACTGTCAGGGTTGATGGGTCGGAGACCGTCTATACCTTCTCCTTCCCTGTCAGCACAGCACCAACCACCTCACTCAGTCTGAAGAGCGTCAACCCCTGGAGCAACTTTGCTTACGTAGAAGGCGTGATTGCCGCCCAAGAAGCAGGCAAGGTGCTTGACCCTGCCTACATGAAGTTTGAATACAGCAGTGATAACGGCACCAATTGGACCAGCGTTGCAGCTACTGCCACCAGCAGCACCGACTTCAAGGCTACCTTTACAGGCTTGACTCCCAACACAACCTACAAATACCGGATGAGCTATGCCAAAGGCAGCGACAGCTACGTCAGCTCAGAAAGCAGCTTTACGACCGAACAACAGATAGCCCTGTACAACGGCAATCTGGATGAGTGGTACAAGAACGACAAAACCTGGTATGCTTGCAGCAATAGCTACTATTCAGAGCATGGAGGTTCCTTCTGGGACTCCTCCAACCCTGGTACAACTACTGGAGCCGGAGCCCTAATTAATGTCAATCCCACGGAAGGAAACAGCGAAATCGTGCATACAGCAGGAGGAAAATCTGCCCAACTAAAATCGCAGTATTGTTCAGTTGGTTTTATTGGTAAATTTGCAGCCGCCAGCCTTTATACTGGCCAATTCAAAGCACTGGTGGGTACGAACGGAGCCAAGCTCACCTTTGGGCAACCCTTTACGGGGCGTCCTACCCAATTGAGTGGATGGTACAAGTATAATTCAGGAACGATTGATTATAAGGGCGATAACACCCCAGCCTCAGCGAACATCGAGAAAGGCACTACAAAAGACCTCTGCTCCATCTATATCGTTTTAACCACCAAACAATATGAAGTAGATAACACCAATATGAGCACATTCCCAGATTGGACTACGGATGAGGGTGTTGTGGCATACGGTGCTTTGCCTGACTCGGAATGTGGACAGGTGGATGACTGGAAGAAGTTCACGATTGACTTGACATACCGTGACCTCACCACGAAGCCACAGTATATCATCCTGGTTTGCTCGTCAAGCAAATATGGTGACTACTTCACGGGCAGCACCTCCAGCCTAATGTACCTCGACGATATGGAGCTGGTTTATGGCAATTCACCCATAGTTAGACCCTAAAGTTCATGGTCAATCGCCAAACCACTCGCTGATTACTTAATACAATAAAAGAAAACGTATGAAGATCAACCAACTCCTTGGATGGATTCTGTTAACTATAGTTCTCGGGACTTCTGGAGCGCTGCAGGCTGCTGAATGGCAGCCTGTAGCTCCGCCAGATACCATTCTGATTGTGGATTCCCTGGGACATATACATAAGATGGCCATCTACAAGCCCAAGAAGGCAAAAAAGAAGAAGCGCACCGTGGTGCGGCCACAACGTATCGACCGCGAAGTGATGAAGACTGTCTTTGTCCCCCGCGGTACCTATATGGCTGGTGGTACGGTTTCGTATCAGGAGCACGATGAGCACAACCTCAACTTCTTGGTGATTAAAGATGTGGAGGGGTTGGGATATACCTTCAGCCTCAGCCCATACGTGGGCTACTTCTTCCGAGACAACATGGCCGCTGGTATGCGCTTTACCTACAACCGCACCTACCTCGACATGGACAATTTTGAGCTCAACCTTGGCGAAGATTTCAACATCAGTCTTGACAACCTCTATTGGTTGGAGCATAAGTACGAGGTGTCTGGCTTCCTGCGCACCTGTATGCCCATTGGTAAAAGCAAGATCTTCGGCCTCTTCAACGAGGTGCGACTCACCTACGGCTTCAGTGAAGGCAAGAACTCCACAGGCTCGGGTACAGAGTACGATGGGACCTACGAGACAAAGCACAGCCTGGGCATCGGTATTGCCCCCGGCTTGACCGCCTTTATCACCAACCGCTCGGCTGTGGAGGTTTCGCTCGGCGTAATGGGTTACAACTTCAACTGGACAAAGCAAACCACCAACCAGATAGAGACCGGCCGCCGACGCAACTCAGGAGGTAGCTTCAAGATAAACCTCTTCTCCATCAACATCGGTATGACGTTTTATCTCTAACCCTGATTCAACATGACGATGAAGATTGACATCCATATAAGACATTACGTTGGCCTGCTGGCTGCTTGCAGTCTGCTGATGGCCGGCAACCTGTTCACCGGTTGTGCCATTGAGAACGATATCCCCTATCCCATCGTGGATGGCAGTGTGACGGCCATTGAAATGGAGGGACAGTGTGATGCCGAGGGCAACAGCTCAACACAAGCCACTATCAACAAGGAGGAGCGCACCGTGCAGCTCTACGTGGACGATACAGTGGACCTGACCAAGGCACGCATTAAGCGACTGAGCGTAAGCAACGGCGCCACCATCCGCATCGACTCAGCCTACTGCTACAATCCCTCCAAGTTCCCCACCACAGGATGGGAGAGCATCGACCAGCTGACTAGCTCAGCCGATACACGCATCAACTGCTCGCGCGACGTGCCCCTTACGCTCAGCACCTATCAAGATTACGACTGGATGCTCCGCGTGAAGCGCATCGTGAACCGCAGCATCGTGATGGAGAACCAGATAGGCAATGCCGTCATCGACCCCGACAACCGAGTAGCTGTGGTCTATGTCAGCAGCAAGCAGTCGCTCAGCAAGATTACCGTAAGCAAGTTCGACTTGGGTGGTCCTCATGGCACCGTGGTACCCGACCCCACCAGCAGCTCCACCTACGACTTCAGCGAGCCCACTACCTTCTTCGTGCAGAATGGTTGGGAGGAGATGAGCTACCGCTGGACCGTCTATGTCTATACCAAGGAGGAGGAGCAAGGTGGTAATGCCACCGCCTTTGCCCGTACTACTCAGGCCTTGCTCAATGGATCCGTGCAGAGTGGGAAAAGCGTCAGCATCGACTACCGCACAACCAACAGCAGCCAATGGAGCGTACTGCCAGCCTCAGATATCACCACTTCAGGCACCTCGTTCAGCGCCACACTGAGCGGACTGAAGCCTGCCACCACCTATATTTATCGTGTCAGCGTGGGTGGAGTAGCGGGCGAAGAGCAGCAATTCACTACAGCACCAGCCACACAGCTTACCGACGGTAGTCTGGACAACTGGCATCAGGTGGATAAGCTGTGGAATCCCTGGGCACAAGGCGGCACCTCCTATTGGGACACCGGCAACCGCGGAGCTACTACGGTGGGCAACAGCAACTCAGTACCCACCGACGATACCGCAACAGGCTCCGGACATGCAGCCCTGCTTGAATCCAAATGGATTGTGCTGAAGTTTGCCGCTGGCAACATCTTTACTGGGACTTACGTCAAGACAGTAGGTACCAATGGCGTGCTCGACTTCGGTCGCGAGTTCAGCAGTTTCCCCACGAAGCTCCGTTTCAGCTACAAGTGTGCACCGGTACCCATTGATAAGGTGGGCGAAGATTCATTCGAGTACTTGAAAGGGCGCATGGACACCTGCCATATCTATACCGCCCTGGGCGACTGGGATGAGCCAGTAGAAATCCGCACACGCCCCAGCGAGCGCAAACTACTCGACCGCAAGGACCCCAACATGATTGCCTTTGGTGAGATGATGCAGGGGCAGACCATAAGCCAATGGACCACAGCCGAGATTACCTACGACTACCGCTCGCTGACGCGTACCCCTCGCTACATCATCGTAGTGGCCAGTGCCAGCAAGTATGGCGACTACTTCACTGGTGGTGTGGGCACCAAACTCTGGGTGGATAACTTCGAGCTGGTTTATGAGTGAGTTTAGGAATTAGTTTTTTTAGAGATCACTGTATAGATGATGAGATTTATTGTTGAAAAGGTATTCACTTGGCTCTGCGCACTCAGCCTTTTGGTGGCCTGTACGCAAGAAAGCGAAACCGATGGAGTTCCCTCCACCGGCAGTGGCTTCCTGCTCTCACTCTCCGACCGCCCCATGCTTACCGAAGAGTCGGCCACCACGCGCTCAATACCTGCAGCACTGGAGAAGCCCGTGGCAGCCAATTTCCAACTCACCATCCTGCCCCAAGGTAGTAAGCAGCCCATCTATAGTGGCTCTTTCACCAGCGACCCGATTCCTGCTGGTGCAGGAAGCTACACCCTTACGGCACGCTGCGGCAGCAACCCCCAGCTGGCATGGGACACCCCTTACTACGAAGGCACAGCCGAAGCTACCGTCACCGAAGGACGCTACGCTGAGGTTACCATTCCCTGTCATGTAGCCAATGCCCTCCTGAGTGTGCGCTTCAGCAACCCCACCCTCTTCAATCAGCTCTACAGCGACTATGGCCTAACGATTCAAAATGGAGAATACGCCCTCCGCCTTACCCCCGAGAACCAAACGAAGAGTGCCTACTTCCCTACTGGAGAAGTACCCTCTGTTCGTTTTACTGCCACCTTATTGGCCAATGGCCAAGAGGTAAGTTTCAGTCTGGACAACGACTTGAGTAGTCTTCTGCCGCTCGAAGCTGGTCAACACATCATCCTCACCCTCTCAGCCTCGAACGCAGCCTTCACGATAGAAAAGATTGAAGTGGTTGACACGACGATTGATGAGACCCTTCCCGACAGCTGGCTGCCTTGTCCCAAGGTGAGTGACTTTGGAGCCATCAACTATGTAGAGACCAACGATGCTCCCACAGGCAGTGTAATCAGCTATACAGCCAGCCGTCCCATACAGGCCATGGAGCTGACCTTCCACTTCGAAGACCCGCAATATGCTTTATACAACAAGACCTTCAAGCTCCATGAGCTGACCGACGAAGAGCGCACCCAGCTCTCTACCATCGGCCTCAGCAGCCTTCCGCAGTTTGGTACTGACACCAAAGGAACATTCAACTTTGCTCCCCTCATCAGCACCCTGCAGACCAATGCCGGCACCACCACGGTCAATACCATCACCCTTCGCGTAAAAGCCAACAACCGCTGGAGCGACGAGAAGACTACCGCCATCAGCAACCAGATAACTGTGGAGAAGCCGGAATTCTCGTTGAACGTTCCTGCCTATAACGTGTGGACCAAAGAAATAACCGCTAACGAGATTCAAGTCAATCGAGGAAATCTTGCTAATATAAAAAAGAGACTTGTTTATCAATACAGCTCAGATAATGGTTCCACTTGGATTGATTTCAACAATGGAACACAGCAACTGTTTGCTTCTGTTCCATCCCAGAAAGAATATATCGTACGCGCTTTCTACAGAGAAGGAATTGAATCCAACAAAGAACATGCAACACTCGAAACACCCAATCAGTTACCCAACTCTGATATGGAAGAATGGTGGATTGAGAAAAAGACAAAATCTAGCAAAACATACTATACCTTCCATCCCTATTCAGAAGGTAATGGTGCTACATCCTGGTGGGACACCAATAACAATAAGGCACAAGGAGGAACGATTGTCGGGATATTCTGGTACGAGGGTTGTTTCGCTTCTTGTGTAAGTTACACCGAAGACACACATAGTGGTGAAAAGGCTGCATTAATGTACCTCTCCGGATGCGGTGATAGCTATGCCAATACTTCTGGTACTTACGTAGGCGGAGCTATGGTTGGTAGTCTGTTTATTGGCAAGTATGATGGCGGGATTGTACAAGGACATGACTTCAATTCAAGGCCGACCAAATTGAAATTCTGGTGCAAGTATAAGCCTTATGGGACAGACGCTTACAAAGTGAACGTTTCATTACTTAACCAAGGAGAAACAATTGCAGATGGAACCTTTGAGCCGACTTCTTCAAACGTAGAAGATAGCGACTATTATCCAGTAACCCTCTCACTCAACTATACCAATACAAAAGCGAAAGCAACAGCTATCTGTGTGCAATTCTTAGCATCAAATAATACAAATCCTGACAATAAGAAATACTTTGCAATAGGAACTACCATCACCTATCCAGTTATTGGTAATTGGACGGTTCACATGGGTAGTGTTTTAAAAATTGATGACATAGAACTTATCTATGATAAATAAGTACAATGATGATGAAGAACAAACTCATATATCTCCTTTCCTTGCTGCTCATGGTGACTTCATGTAGCCATACCGCAGATACTCCATTGCTGGGTACGCTGGAGCTTTCAATAGCTGTAGAGCAGCCTATCAGCAGTACGGTGAGTACCCGTGCTGTGGATGCCGAATTGCAGGTAGAGGTATGGAGTGTAGATGGAGCAACGATGCTTCATCAGTTTACCCCCGGGCAGTCACCTAACCGCATGACGCTCGAAGCAGGGAGCTACCTGCTCAAGGCCTTTACACCCAACTACCAAACCACCTACGGCAACGACGAGTTGGGAGAAGCCAAATACTATGCCGAGAAAGCATTCTCGATTGAGGCTGCTGTGGTGAACCGCATCAGCTGTCCTGTACCGATGACTAATACGGCTGTCAGCCTCATCCTACCCGAGGGCTTCAACACCTGGTTTAAAAATTACAGCTTCAGCATCAAGCAGCAAACCAGTTCGCGCAACGTGAGCATGACGGTGGACCAAACAGCCTACTTCGACTGCACCGATGGAGCCACCAGCCTGCTCTATACACTCACCTCAGTCAACACGGACGATGAGCCCAATTCAGATAGCGGTACCCTGTCTGCCTCCGCAGGCACACACTACCGCATCACCTACGCCTGGGAAACCAAAAGCATTACATGGGAGGAAGAGTAATGAGGAAGAAGGAATATATCACGCACGCAGCACTTTGGTTGCTGCTGCTCTTCACTTGGGCAGCATGCAGCAGCGATGTGGCCGATTCGCCTTTATCAGGACATGGCGAAGGACGGTTATCGCTGAACCAGATTGAGGTGGAGCTGAGCGTGATGGATTCCCCTTCAACCAAAGGCACTCCTGGCAGCTACGATGCACCCCAACCAGAGGAGCTGACCTACACCATCACTTCTACCAGTACTACAGAGAGCCAAGTCTATAGTTACAGCGAACTGATGGCTTCGCCGGTGCTGCCTGTGGGGCATTACACCTTGACCGCCACCTACGGCACAGCGAGTATGGGTACCACACCCTATCTCTACTACTCCACAACCTTCACCATCCAAGGACTGCAAACCACCACCTTGCCCAGCTTCAGTGTTCCGTTGGCCTGTGCCATTATCCGTCCTTCCGTAACCGACCTACTCCCCCACTTCAAGAATAACGTACAACTATCACTACGCGATGAATCGGGGACAAGCATCGCCGTAACCAATCTGACCGATTACTACGTGCCTGCAGGAAAAAACTATACCCTCACCATCAGTGGGACCAACCAGTTGGGTGAATCGAAGACCGTGCAAGGCAACGTAAGCCAAGCCTCTGCCAAAACACGCTACATTCTGAACTGTTCAGCTCGTGTGCCCATCTTCTCGATGCCCAATCAGCCCGACTACAACGCCTGGAGTTACCACATTGACTTTACGCCCCTCACTGCCTCACAAATCAGTGATGCAGCAGGTCTCTCTACAGACAAGATACTCAACAACCTCACCTACGAATACTCAGCCGACGGAGGAAACTCCTGGCAAACCTTCACAGGTACCCGCATTGCCAATCTCACTCCCAACACCACCTATACTTTCCGAGCCCGCTTCGGAGCAGTCTATAGTACCAACCAAGTCACCCTAACGACCGAAGGGGCAGAACCAGTGCCCAATGGAGACTTCGAAGAACTAAGGGAAACAATAAGTATAAGCAATATGGATGATGGGGGTCCCTTCACCAGAACCAATTCTAGTATCGCACCATCATATACTAACAAGACTAGTTTCACCATCAATGAACCGATCTCATGGGGCAGCATTAATTCAATTACATGCAATTATAACGGAGCATCGATAAAAAACTCATGGTTTGTAATACCCTCTACTTTCGATACTACTATTTCTGCAAGCGTTACAGCATCCTGTGCAGGTTTAGGATGGACAAAAACGCCAGAAATGTATAGCAATCTTACTGCCAAGAATGGAAGTAATGCCATGGTTATCAGAAATGTTGCATGGGATTTGAACGGACAAGAGCCTGCTAAAGATAGAGATTTTAAATCTGTAGATAATTATTACAGTAATAATTACCCATCCTCCATCGCCAATCGTTCTGCCGGAGAATTATTCCTAAAAGAAAACGATACCGAAGGACATTCGTTCTCTACACGTCCGTCTGCTCTAAATGGCTACTACAAGTATACCAATAATGTAGATTCTAATGAAAAAGGAATAATCACCATAGAACTGCTCAATGAATCTACATCCATTGGATATGGAAGCGCTACATTAGGACCTCAAAGCGAATATTCCGCTTTCAGCATAAATATTAATTACACTGTGAAAAACATGAAAGCCACGAATTTAAAAATAAAAATAAAATCCTCTGACGCATCCACTATCCAGACTACATCAAGAGGAGAGAAAGAGCAATGCTCGTATGGAGCTACCCTTACCATCGACAACTTAACATTCACATACGATTAAAAAAACAATGATACAAAAACATTTTACCTATATGAAGAAGAGATATTTTTTCGCAGCGGCAGGTTTGATGATGCTGGCTGCTTGCACCAACAACGATGAGCCCCAAGTGGAGCAGTATGGAACCATCAGCCTTGGTATGAGTTCAGACATCTCGATTAGCACACGTGCTACTACACTTTCTGCTACTGAATTAGCAAACTATCAAATAACCATCAATCAAAGCGGAGCAACGGAAGCCATTAAAGAGGGAACCTATTCGTCCCTCTTTATCACAGACAATACCATGACCCTCAAAACAGGCACTGGCTATACACTGACCGCTGCCAGTTGCACAGATGCTGAAGCAGAAAGCGCCAACGAAGGTAAAGGCCAAATGCAATTAAAAGGCACCAGCTCATCGTTTACTGTCAATGCCAATCAAACAACAGACGTGACTGTAGCCTGTACCGTAGCCAATGCCACACTCTCTGTCATGTGGGACAGTAGCATCACAGGCCAATCCTCTGTATTCACCGACCTGAAAGCTGAAATTTACGAAAACAGTAATGACTCGCGTAAGTTTACTTTTACCAACGATGATAGTACCAATCCCCAACCCTGGTTCAATATCGACAACGACCCCGAGCTGAAATGTACCATCAGCTACAACTTCAATGGGACAGCTAAAAGCTACGACTTCAGCGGCATTAAACTCGCTGCGGCCAAGCACGTCAAGCTGACCATCAGCGCCTCGGCCAACAATGGCCAGATTTCGGTTACCATCACCGTGGATAATACGGTGACCGACGACAATCAGTCCATCATCACCAATCCCTATGAATAATCAGGATGATGAAGAAACTGTTGTCGATTGCGGCCTGCATGTTGCTGTGGAGTGCTTGTAGCAATGATGAAGCGGGACCTGTACGACCCACCACGCCCTATCAACGCATCACCCTGTCCGAGGTAATTACCCCGACCGATGCACAGACGGTGAACTGGAGTCAAGAGTTCCGCTTTGTCAACGGACAGATTGCCAGCTGCACCACCACCCAACGCTTCGGCTCAGAGGAAGAGTTATTCACCATCTCCCTGCAGGAGACTGCATCCATAACCGATGCACAAGCTGTCATTACTGACGACGAAGGTACCACCACAACCTATCTGCTAGATCACTACGGTATGGCTACTGAAGCCATTCGCCACGAAGCAGGAGGCGACAGTCGCACCTATCGCTTCAGCTACACCACACACGGTCACTACCGGCGTCTGGCTACCCTAGAAGAGTACCTTGCAGATACCCTCTTTGCCCAACTGACCTTTACCGAAGAGGCCTCAACCAACGAGAGGTTACACCTCATACAGCAGATAGGCAGCTACCACCAAACCTTCCTCCTCACCCTCCAACCCCCTCAGCAGGCTGCAGAAGAGGCTTCACCCGTTCCTCCACTCTACGTCAGTGAGCTCTATCCCCTCACACTCCACACCACAGCCCTCTATGGCAAGTTGCTTGGCGAAGCCTGGCCCTGGGTAACCGCTGCTGCCTCAACAGAAGGCACGTCGGGCCTACGCACCTACAGCTACACCTTCACCGCAACAGGCCAACTCGCCACCTGCACCCAATCCACTCCCGAACACCGCACCATCCACTACCAGTTTGAATAAAGCAACTGACCACTACTCTATGTCTTATTTTAAATAAGGTTGACTCAAATAGTCAACAGTCATGGTAGACAAACC
>CAMCUZ010000053.1 GCA_945879145.1 uncultured Mediterranea sp. | reverse complement strand
AGCCGAGAAGCTGGTGCGCGATGCCCATCTGCTGGAAGAGGCTGGTTGCTTTGGACTGGTGCTGGAGAAAATTCCAGCAGCGTTGGCTGCACGAGTGGCTCACGAACTGACTATTCCCGTAATAGGCATAGGTGCTGGTGGTGAGGTGGATGGACAGGTGCTTGTGGTGCAGGATATGCTGGGAATGAACAATGGTTTCCGCCCCCGCTTCTTGCGTCGTTATGCTGACCTGTTCACGGTGATGACCGATGCTGTGAGCCACTACGTTTCAGATGTGAAGAATCTGGATTTCCCGAATGAAAAAGAACAATATTGACACCCTTCTGACGGGGGATTTCCTGCGCATGTGCGTGGCTCACTTCCTGCTTTTTACAGGACTCTTCCTGTTGTTGCCTTGGTTGCCTATGGTGCTGAAGCAGCTGTTGGAAGTTCCCCTCAGTCAGGGGGTATGGCTTTATGCGGCCTTCGGGACTGGAATGCTCGTTGTGGGTCCGTTTCATGCTCACTTGGGCGATGTTTATCGGCGTAAGCACCTCTTCCTTTTCCCCGCCATTGGCATGGCTGCGGCTGGGCTGGGCTATCTCTATGTTACAGAGTGGAGCCAATGTTGTCTGCTGGCCTTTGCTCAAGGTGCCTGCTTTGCATTAGCCATGGTGGGCGACCTGACAGTAGCTATTGATATCACTCATTCTTCAAGGCGTACGGTGGGTAATCTGATATATGCCTGGCTGGGACGCATGGGATGTATGGTGGGAACTTGCTTAGGGGCATGGCTTCTTCAGCGTGTGGAGTTTCAGCAGCTCACGCTGGTGGCTGGGGCCACGGTGTTGGTGGGCTGTTACTTTGGGCTGCGGGTCTATGTGCCTTTCCGTGCTCCAATCGGGGTCCCTGTGGCTACCCTTGACCGTTTTCTGTTGCCTCGCGCCTGGGTGCCTGCCATTGGGGTGGTGATGCTCTCCATGGCGGTGGGGCGTCTGTTGCCGTTGCTACTGGGAGGTGATTACTGTCCGCTCATTGGATTGTGCGTGTTGGCTGTGGCAGTAATCCCACTGGTTCGTCTCTTTGTGTGTCTGAGTCACCACTGTCAACGTGGTACGGCCAATGCTTCCTGTTACCAGGCCATGGACATGGGCTTGTTGTTGGGCTTGGGCTTGAGTTACGCTCACTTTGATGCTGTGCATATTCACAGTGCCTCACTACAATGGGCACTTATCGCCCTGCTCTTCCTGGCGCTTGTGGCCTATCCCTACTATCGGAGCCACCGTCTTCGCTGAATAGCGTGAATCAGAAATTTCTTACTTGCGAAAAATATTTCCAGAGCGGAGCCATCATCAAGGCCTGTCGGAATTCATCTGCTTTGAGCATGGCGAAGAGCCGTTTGCGCGTCACTAAATGTACGGTCAAATCTTCTGTAGGTTCCAGATGCTGGGTCGAGGTACGCTTTACGCCTGTGGCCAGATAGCAGTAGGTCAGGTTGTTCATTGAACTGGCATTGGCCGAGAGCGTCATCCAAAGTTCCCATTCTCCTCCGCTGTAGCCCGTCTCTTCAAACAACTCGCGCTGGGCAGCTGCCAGTGGCTCTTCGCCTTCTTCACAAACGCCGGCACAGAGTTCGTAGCGTGTTTCGCCTAGGGCGTGACGGTATTGACGTACCAGAACAAACTTTCCATCGTCTGTTAGGGCAATCACGTTCACCCAGGTGGGATATTCCAGCACGTAGTACTCTGGAATCACGGTGCCATTGGGCAGTTTCACCGTGTCGCGACGAGCCGTTAACCAGGGGCGGCGAATGAGGTATTCACTCTCCAGCGTTTGCCACTCTCGCTCTTTGAGTGGGCTCTTTTTGCTGGTCGATTCAGTTGGTTGTGGCTCCTCTTTTTTGCGATGACGGTTCTGAATCATCGATGCCGATACGATGCCAGTAGGTACTGCAATGATGGTATAACCCAGCAGCATCACTACTGCAGAGAGGAAGCGGCCCATGGGCGTGACGGGCGTGATATCTCCGTATCCCACTGTGGTGAGCGTTACAACGGCCCAATAGATGCAGTTGGGAATGTTGTTGAACGCTGTATCGGGTTGTTGTCCTTCAATCATAAACATCATGGTGCCGATGGAGATGACCAGAATTAACACAAAGAGGAAGAAGACACCGATCTTCGCACTGCTGGCGTAGAGGGAGTGGAGCAGCAGGCGTCCCTCTTCCAGGAAATTGAAGAGCTTAAAGATGCGGAACACGCGGATGAGACGGAAAGTACGGATGATGAGTAGGTAACGGGCTGGCCCAAAGATCCACGTTATGTAGAGAGGGAGCGTAGCCAGCAGGTCCACAATGCCAAAGAAACTCAACGCATAGCCCCGCGGTGAGGGGGAGCAGTAGAGGCGTAAGAGATACTCGGCGGTAAAGAAGAAGGTGAACAGGTACTCTGCCACACGCAGATAGGGGCCTGCTACCTCTGATACGCCCTGGATGCTTTCTGCAATGACAACCAGGATGCTCAGCAGAATGAAGAGAATCAGCGCCACGTCGAAGAACTTACCGGCAGGGGTGTCGCTCTCAAAGATGATGAGATAGATCTTGCGTTTCAACGCCTCGTTGTGCATCAGCTGATGCCAATAGTTTTTCAGCTTTTTCATGGGCAGTGTATCTGTTTTGGTTACGCTTGGACCATGACCAGGTTACAGGCTATCTCTATCTCACAGGTGTCTATCTCACTCTTTTTCAACTCTGCGCAGCGTAAGGCAAATGCATGGTGAAACCTCATGCTGCCCATTTCCCCGAGTGCCTCTTTCAGGTGGCACATGCAGAGGTGTAGATTGCCGTTCAACCCAGCTGCGATACCCGTATCGATCAGGTCTTCATTGGTGACCTTGCCCTTTTCAATCAGGCGGTTGTAATATTGGTACGCTTCTTCGTATCGTTTAAGGTGGAGTAGGCACTGCGCTATGTGGGCCAGGACCTGCACCTGGTCAGCCTGAAGGAAGTAGGTTTTGTGGAAGTAAGGCAGGGCTTCATCATACAGCTGAGTCTTTTCGTAGAGCTCACCGATCAGTTCCAGCAGTTTTGCATTTTCTGGCTGGATCGACTCCAACTGTTGATAGCAGACCAATGCCTGGGTATAATCATTGTTCATGTCATGGCATTGGGCCAGATGGCGCAAGGTCCAGGAATTATTGGGATCGGCTATATCGGCCTTTGTCAGCCAGCGTAAGGCTTCTTTGGGCCATTCCAATTGTTGGTAACAGAAGCCTATTTGTTGCAGGAGAAGGACGGAGGGTGTTTGGCACTCCGGCAGGAGGTACTGCTCGTAGTATGTACAGGCCTGTTTGTAATCCTTCAGCGTAAACAGCAGGTCAGCCAATTGTTGGTAGAGATCGATGCGTTCAGCTTGATTGCATACCTGCGCAATAAACTCTTCCGGAACATTGCAGAAAAACTGATTCTGAAGCTTCTTGTATGGGGCAAAGAGCTGACTAAATCGGTAGAGATCTTGCAGGTAGAGCTTCATTTGCTGTTCAAAGGAGTTGTTGGAACTGAACTCCTCTTGGTTCAGCTCTTCCAACTGTTCAGAGAGGTTGCTCTCGCCGATTTGCTTTCGGAGAGCGTAGGGTAGCTTGCTGAATATCAGACAGAACGAATAGCAGTCGCTTGCGCAGTAGTAGTTGGTAGATGCAATACGCATGATGATGCTCTGCTTATTCTTAATGCCATAGAAATCAACCATATACTTGTTCAATGCATTGAAGGGGAGGAACCAGTTGGCCATTTCGTGAAAGAAGGCGTGTTGTTTGGCATCCTTAAACGGGGTGTATTGGATGTCTTCACCACGCTTGGTGCGCTTCATGAGTTCATTGAAGTGCTTCTCCATACGCTCTTCCATCTTCCAGCTGCTACTCAGTTCCGAAGAAGGTTCCATCTTCTCCTCTTCTGTCAGCTCGTTCATTTTTTTGTTACTGTACTTTAGCAGGTCAGGAAGGATGACATTACTCATCCGCTGCTGAGTAGCATTGGTCTGTTTTTGGCAGTATATTTGCACGATGGTCTGCTTTACGTGAGAGGTGAACAGGGCATCGTTGCGGAGGCTAAGCAGGTGGTTTACCAGATTGGTGTTGTTCTCGAAGATAGACTTCGTTTTCGAGACGACGAACACAAAGCCCACCAAGGCGCGTGCCTTGATGGGGTTGGAATGGATGTGCTGATAGGCCGAAAGGAGCCATTCCAGCTTGTTGGCGTTGGCATACATGAGCAGGCTGATGGTAATACCTGAAATGGCTATGCAAAGATCCTCCTCTGGTAGCAGTTGCTCTCTCAGCGACTGATGCATCAGCTCTTGTTCGTCGCGGTTCCAGCAGAGTTGCGTCATTTGGTAATAGAAGAGGTCGTGCTGACGCTGGCTGTGGAGTTTGATTTGCCGCATCACCTCTTCCTCAGAGGCCTGGTCAATCTGGGTATCAAGAAACGCATGGCTACTGCTCAGGTCATTGATAATGCGTTGCAGTTCTTCGGCATTGTGCCGCCCTTGCCACTGTTTATTCAGTGTCTCGTAGAGGGGGCACAGCTCCTTGATTTCCATGTAGCTGCCCAGTAGGATCAACATCTTTTGCAGGTTGGCTTGCATCTGCCGATAGACCTTTGTTCGGTGGGGGTCTTCGGCACCCTGTTGCAGGTAGTCCATCATCAAGTTGATTTGCATCTCGTAGTCATTCAGCTTATCAACGAGTGACCATTTCTCTAAGGTTTGAGCTATGGGGCGCAAGGCTTCAAGGGCTTTACTCAAGGTGCCTGAATGGATGTAAGAGGTGGCCTGCTTGTGCCAGTCTTCCATTTGATTGTGAGTAGCTGTTTGTTGATTCATGGGGCTTGAGGTAAGGGATGTGGCTCTTTGTTTATGAATGGTGTATATCAGAAGCGCCAGCACATCTGCAGGTCGAACGTGTTGTATCGGCCATCCTTGGTGGTCGATTTATCGCGTGTGTAGCTGTAGTTGGCTTGGAGCTTGAAATTCTTGTGGAAGTAATAGTTGGCGGAGAGGCAGTAGAGTGCCTTCATGCTGTCCCATTCGCGGGTATCGCGATAGACGTCCCATTTGGCATAAACCTTCAATTTCTTACTCAGCGGGGCGCCAATGGTCATGTACCAAGCATCGGCTTTGTCGCAGGCAGTGGCTTTCAGAGTGCCATCTTCTGTATAGTCGCTGATTTTATAGCCTTTGCTGGTAGCATACTCGGCGCGCACGGTCCACTTGCTTTCGTACTTCAGACCCACGGCCATGCGACGGCGGTCCACGGTGATCTCATTTTTCGTAAACGAGCCATTCCAGCCAAACACACCGATGGCCAACTCTTTGATAGGATAGACATAGGCACCTCCAATCAGGTCCTTGCCGTTGTTCTTCTCCTTCTGGTTGATACCCTGTCCGTTGTAGAGGGCTAGCTGGTAGTGGAGGAAATTATGCTTGTCGTTGCCAACGGGTAGCAGGTCGCCGGCCACCTGTACACCGATGTCACGCCCACCTGAGCTATGTTCACCCACGCGGTCGCTCATACCGGCCAGCTTGGTAGTCAGTTGCGAGTAGGCTCCGAAGCCGATGTCCCATGGATTCATGGGGTTCTCAAAGGTAAAGGCGCGTTTGAACTGGCCAAAGCGTACGGTGAAGTACTTGTATTTGGCCCATTCACCGTAGGCATCCACAATGCGTACACTCTTTTCATTGGTTTCCCCCACGCCACCGCCGGTCACCTCCATCTGCAGGCGGTATTTAAAGTCGAGCACCTGACCGTTGACGTAGGCACGGGCCATGCGCAGGTCGAAGCTGCTGTGTGTAGATTGGTCTTGGTCTGTGGCCATGGCCTTACCCATTACATAGCCTCCGAAGGTAGTTTTCTGTAGCAGGTCTTGTTTTGCTTTCTCTGCCGTGCTCTGTTGGGCCTGTGCCAAGCCGGTTGCTAGGAGGGTTACCATTAGCAGGCAGACGATTTTGTTGTTTCTCATCGTTGTTATTTTACTCTTTTACTCTTCAATTGTTGTCAAGGGGTTGATAGGGCTTTCATTCTCTTCCAGTCATGGACTGGAGATAAAACGCAGAGATACAAAGCCACAACTGCAAGCTTTTCATTGTGAATCAACGAGAAGCAGCTGTGCCTCTGTATCTCTGTGTGTGCTGATGTAATCAGTCAGGCTTCCTATCTATAGGATATACTTCTATAGAGGGATGCACTTATTCGTTGATGGCTGCGATACCCGGGAGAATCTTGCCTTCGATGGCTTCGAGCAGGGCGCCGCCGCCAGTCGATACGTAAGATACGCCTTGAGCCAGACCGAACTTGTTGACGCAAGCTACAGAGTCGCCACCGCCTACCAGCGAGAAGGCACCGTTCTTCGTAGCTTCTACGATGGCCTCACCTACGGCACGTGAACCTTGTGCAAAGTTGTCGAACTCAAATACGCCCGTAGGACCGTTCCACAGGATGGTCTTCGAACTCTTGATGACTTCGGCAAAGGCCTTCATGCTATCGGGACCTATGTCAAGGCCTTCCCAGTTGTCGGGAATTTCGTTTACGGGGCAGAAGCGGGTGTTCGCATCGTTAGAGAACGAGTCTGCGATCTTGGCGTCAGTAGCCAGTACCAAGTTTACACCCTTCTCTTTAGCCTCTTTCAGCAGATTGAGAGCCAGATCAAGCTTGTCGTCTTCACAGATCGAGAGACCAATCTTGCCACCCTGTGCCTTGGTGAAGGTATAAGTCATACCGCCGGTCAGGATCAGGTTATCCACCTTGCCCAGCAGGTTTTCAATGATTTCAATTTTCGAAGAGACCTTTGAGCCACCCATGATGGCCGTGAAGGGGCGCTGGATATCGTTGAGCACCTTGTCAACGGCCTTAACCTCTTTCTCCATCAGGTAGCCGAACATCTTATTATTGGTGTCGAAGTACTTAGCAATCAGAGCCGTAGAAGCGTGAGCACGGTGAGCGGTACCAAAAGCATCGTTCACGTAGCAGTCAGCATACGATGCCAGCTTCTTGGTGAACTCCTTCTGACTCTCCTTGACGGCTTTCTTAGCAGCAGCCTTCTCTTCGTCGGTTGCATCTTCAGCCAGGCCACGGGGCTTGCCCTCTTCTTCAGCATAGAAGCGGAGGTTTTCAAGCAGCAGCACTTCGCCGGGTTGCAGGGCGGCAGCTTTTACAGCAGCTTCTTCACCCATGCAGTCGTTGGCAAACTGAGCCTCCACACCGAGCAGTTCGTTCAGGTGATTCAGAATGTGCTTCAGTGAGAACTTCTCAGCTACGCCTTTCGGACGGCCCAGGTGAGAACCGATGATGATGCTACCACCGTCAGCAAGGATTTTCTTCAGGGTAGGCAGAGCGGCACGCATGCGGGTGTCGTCAGTGATGTTGAAGTTTTCGTCCAGGGGTACATTGAAGTCCACACGGACAAATGCCTTTTTACCGGCAAAGTTGAATTGATCAATCGTCATAATTTCAAAATATTTAAAAGTGAAAGTATCCTCGTTTTTTAAATCATGTATGTGGGTGTATAATTACTCTCCGCGTGCAAAGTTAATACATTTTTCTTTCCCATCACCATAATTCATCGTTTTTCTTTCTCCTCATGGGGGCTTGCTTCCTGCAGTTTGTGGGTTTGGCAGAACTCGCGGCACAGTAATTGCAAACCACACTTGTCACATTGTGGATTCCTTGCCATGCAGACGTAACGCCCGTGAAGGATGAGCCAGTGATGGGCGATGGGGATGTCACGTTCAGGAATGTACTTGGTCAGCTCTTTCTCCACACTCAGTGGGGTGGTACAGCGGTTGCTCACCAGCCCCAGTCGGTGGCTCACGCGGAACACGTGGGTATCAACGGCCATGGCGGCCTTGCCCCACACTACAGACTGAATCACGTTAGCCGTCTTGCGCCCTACGCCGGGTAGTTGTACCAGTGATTCGAGGGTATCGGGTACTTCGCCGCCAAAGCGTTCCGTCAGCATTTGGGCCATGCCCACCAGATGTTTGGCTTTGTTGTTGGGGTAGGAGACGCTGCGGATATAGCTATAGACTACCTCGGGCGTGGTGGCGGCCAGGGCTTCGGCCGTAGGGAAGGCCTCAAATAGGGCAGGGGTAATCAGGTTGACCCGTTTGTCGGTGCACTGGGCTGAGAGAATCACAGCTACCAGTAACTCGAAGGGATTGCGATAGTGCAGTTCCGTCTCGGCTATGGGGCGGTTGATGCGGAACCATTCCACAATTTTTTCGTAACGTTCCTTTTTTCTCATGGCGTATTGATGTGGATAGTGGGTGGGGAGTCAGCCTCTCACCTTGTATCGGTGGAAGTGGGGGGTAACATGTAGATGGAAGTAGAGCGTAGAGACTACGGTCAGACAGGCGCCGAAGAGATAAGCCTTGTCGAACGTACTCACTTCGGCAATATACCCTCCGGCTAGCATGCCGATACCGATGCCCACGTCCCACGAGGTGAGGTAGGTGCTCGTGGCGGTACCTCGTTGATTATTCGGTGCTAGATTGACAAACAGTGTGTTGTAGGCTGGAAACATAATGCCAAATCCAATGCCTAACATGAGCGAGATGGCAAAGAAGAGTATCACGCAGACCGAGTGATTCCAGGCCTGCACATAGACGCAGGCCGAGAGCAGGAAAAAGCTGCCAACTACCAGATAGAGTCCTGCTGCGATCACCTCAGTCACTTTCCCACGGTCCACCAGTCGTCCCGAGAAGAGGCGAGACACGGCCATACCCACGGCCATGAAGGTGAAGAAAAAGCCCGACGAAGCGCTGATGCCGATTTGCTTGGCATACATAGCCACGTAGTTGGTGGTCATGCCATAGGGGATGGAGAGCAGGAGCAGGCTGAGTCCTGCGGGGATGCCCTTGAGTAGAATGAAGCGGTCGAGCGAGATAGGCTGCCGCACGATGGATGGTTTGTAGGGAGTCTTGACGGCCGATGCGCAGAGTAGGCCGATGAGGCAAGAGGTGAGCGAACAGCCAAAGATCAGTAGGTAGGATGCACCAGCGTCATGTAGGAAGAGTCCCGTCATAGGGCCGATGGACATGGCCATGTTGTTGGTCAGTCCGTAATAACCCAGTCCCTCTCCGCGTCGTGCAGAGGGCATGATGTCGATGACGATGGTATTGCCGCTTACGGTCACCATTCCGAAGGAGAAGCCGTGGACGATGCGCATCAGAATGAAGAGGGTCAAGGTACCGGCCAGCATATATCCACCAAATAGGGCCGTGAAGATGCTATAGGCCAGCAGGTAGAGTGGCTTGCGGGCAAAGGTGTCGAGTAGGTAGCCTGAGAAGGGTCGGATACACAAAGCCGCCACGGTATAGCATGAGAGTACCATACCGATGGCGGTCTTGTCTGCTTCGAACACTTCCGACAGGTAAAATGGCAACACAGGCATCAGAAGCCAAAAACCGAAGAAGAGCAGGAAATTGGCTGCCAGAATGCAGCAGTAGCTGCGCGTGATGAGTCGCTCTTTACCCATGGTGTGTCGCTATAGAATAGAAGAGAGTCTTGCCTTAGAAGGCGCTCTCAAACTCTTTCAGGAAACGGGTGTCGTTTTCGGAGAACATGCGCAGGTCCTTCACCTGATACTTCAGGTTCGTGATGCGCTCTACGCCCATACCGAAAGCGTAGCCGCTATAAATCTTGCTGTCGATGCCGCTGGCCTCCAGTACGTTAGGGTCCACCATGCCGCAGCCCAGAATCTCTACCCATCCCGTGTGCTTACAGAAGTTACATCCCTTTCCGCCGCAGATGTTGCAACTGATGTCCATTTCGGCACTGGGCTCTGTGAAGGGGAAGTAAGAGGGACGCAGACGAATCTTGGTCTCTTCGCCAAACATCTCCTTGGCAAAGAGCAACAGTACCTGCTTCAGGTCGGTGAACGACACGTTCTTGTCAATGTAGAGGCCTTCTACTTGGTGGAAGAAGCAGTGGGCTCGGTAGCTGATGGCTTCGTTGCGATAGACGCGGCCCGGACAGAGGATGCGGATAGGAGGCTTGGCATGCTCCATAGCGCGTACTTGCACACTGCTGGTGTGCGTACGGAGGATGACGTTCTTGGTTACATCCTCGTCATTTGATTCTACGAAGAAGGTGTCTTGCATGTCGCGAGCGGGGTGATCAGCAGCAAAGTTCAGCTTGGTAAACACATGCAGGTCGTCTTCCACTTCGGGGCCTTCAGCAATGCAGAAACCCAGTCTGGAGAAGATATCAATGATTTCGTTCTTCACGATGGTCAGTGGGTGGCGTGTACCTAGCTCCATGGGGTAGGCCGTACGGGTCAAGTCCAGTGCATCGCTACCATTGTCTTGGTTTTCGAATTGCTCCTTCAGTGCAGCAATTTTTTCCTGAGCCTTGCTTTTGAGGATATTCAATTTCATGCCCACCTCCTTCTTCTGTTCGGCAGGTACAAGGCGGAAGTCGGCCATCAAGTCGTTGATGGCTCCTTTTTTACTGAGGTATTTGATGCGTAGCGCCTCCAGCTCCTCTGTGTTCGAGGCGGTCATAGCTTCTACTTCCTGTAGAAGTTGTTCGATTTTAGCTATCATATCTTAAGCGTCCATTATATTTCGTGGCTGCAAAGATACAAAGTAATTTTAATTCGAGCAAACGCTTGGCGTGATTGATTGAAAAAAAGGGGGGTGAGGCAAAAAAAAAGAGCGGTAACCTACCGCATCTTCATTGCAGTAGGTTTACCGCTCCTTCTCTTAGTCAACTACCTTATTTGATTTCGATGACGCGATGAGCTTTAGCCTTTTCTTCTGGAGTGTGCTTGGGCAGTTCGATGCTCAGTACACCATCGTTGACGTTGGCTTCAATTTTCTCCTTGTCCACATCATCGGGCAATGTAAAGGTCTGTTCGAATTTCGAGTACGAGAACTCCCTACGCAGGTATTTCTTGTTCTCGTCTTTCTTCTCATCTTTCTTCTCTACGGCGATGACCAGTTCGTTGTCATCACTCAGATGGATATTGAAGTCCTCTTTCTTCATACCCGGAGCAGCTACCTCTACGGTGTACTTCTGCTCGTCTTCCAACACGTTGATTGAGGGTTCAGTGGTGCCAGACTTGGCTATCCAATCGTTATCGAAAAAGTCGTTCAAAAAACTCGGCATCCATACTTGGTTGTAATTTCTCTTGGTAGGCATCATAATTGTAATCTCCTATTTTTTAGTTGTTTGTTTATCTAATGTTTACTCTGAATCTCTCTGCCTTTCGGCTTTGCGATTCGCATAGGGTAGTGCAAATGCTGTGCCTCTACTGCCATATTGTCTGCCTTAGTGGATGGCTGTTAAAACTCTTTGCCTTCTCTTTACTCTCCCTCGAGCGTCTTTAAACGTGTGCATACTTTGTTAACCTATGGTCGCTGTCATCTTGTCTTCTCCTTGACATGACAAAGCCTCAACATAAAACAAAGGTACCAACCTTCGCAGGCTGGTACCTCGGTAACCTTCCCTCTTGGGGGTGAGGGAGAGGTTCTGAAAACAAACCGATTGAATATATCATTTTAGAAGTTGATGCAAATAGGGAGGGGAGTTGTATGGTGCCTCATTTAAGATTCATAAATAGCTTTTTTATTTTTAGTATGTTTATTCTCTTCTTATTGACGATGCAAATAAACGCATTCCTTTGATATTTTATCACTTTTGCCGCTAATAATTAAGAGATATTATCAGTTGTTATTAGCTATTATGTTTTGCCCTTTGTTAAATCGCGGTGAAAATATAAAAAAACCGCTGCAATCCGGTTAAGGAGTGCAGCGGTATGTGGCTATTCAAGCTGGTAGGCTGGCTTACTTGCGGTAGTTAGCCAGTTGCTCAGCGTCCATTTTGCGGATAAAGTTGAAGTGCTTTTCCACTTCAGCCTCGGCGTAGTTCACATAGACCTGTGCCGACTTGGCGTACAGCTCGGGTGCCTTGGTGGCATCTTGGATAATGAGGTGCGACATCACGTTTACGGCGGCCATCTCGTAGAGGCGACGGGCCACAAAGTCGAGCAACTCCTGGTTCTGGCTCTCCTTCACGGCGTTGGTGCAGGCTTCGAGTTTGTTGGTCATCTCCTTGACGCGGTCCATCAGCGGCTGCATGGCTTCACTGCAGGGAATCAGCTCGTAGGCTCTCAGCGTGGCAGCATACGAGCCGTTGGTCACGTAGCGAATGGCAGCCACGGTCTGCAGCTGCGTGGTACCCTCGTAGATGCTGGTGATGCGGGCGTCGCGGTAGATGCGCTGACAGGCGTACTCCAGCATGAAGCCTGAACCGCCGTGAATCTGGATGCAGTCGTAGGCATTCTGGTTGGCATATTCAGAGTTCATACCCTTGGCCAGCGGGGTGAATGAGTCGGCCAGCTTGGCATACTTCTTCTGCTCCTGACGCTCTTCTGGAGTGAGCTTGCGCTCGCGGGCAATGTCGTCCAGGGCTTTGTAGATGTCCACGTAGCGCGAGGTCTGGTAGAGCAGGGCACGTCCGGCGTCGAGCTTGGCCTTCATGATGGCCAGCATGTCATACACTGCGGGAAACTCAATAATGGCCTTGCCAAACTGCTTGCGGTCCTTGGCATAGGCCAGACCTTCATTGTAGGCGGCTTGCGAGAGACCTACTGACTGGGCAGCGATACCCAGGCGGGCACCGTTCATCAGGGCCATCACATACTTAATCAGACCTAACTTGCGGTCGCCGCAGAGTTCGCACTTGGCGTTCTTATAGACCAGTTCGCAGGTGGGTGAACCGTGGATACCAAGTTTGTTTTCAATGCGGCGCACGTTCACGCCGCCATCGCGCTTGTCATAGATGAACATCGAGAGGCCGCGTCCATCCTTGGTACCCTCTTCCGAGCGGGCCAGCACAAGGTGTAGGTCGGCGTCACCGTTGGTGATGAAGCGCTTCACGCCGTTCAGGCGCCAACACTGGTTGGCTTCGTCGTATGTGGCCTTCAGCATCACGCTCTGCAGGTCGGAGCCGGCATCGGGCTCGGTCAGGTCCATCGACATGGTTTCGCCGGCACAGATGCGGGGAATGAAGCGGCTGTGCTGGTCTTCGTTACCGAACTCATAGAGTGTCTCGATGCAGTCCTGCAGTGACCAGATGTTGCCGAATCCGGCATCGGCTGCAGCTACAATCTCTGCGCACATGGTGTAGGGAGTGATGGGGAAGTTGAGTCCGCCGAAGCGTCGGGGCATAGTCATGCCGTTGAGTCCGGCCTTCACCATGGCTTCCAGGTTCTGCTTCGTACCGCTGGCGTACTCCACGCGTCCATTGGCGCAATGGGGCCCTTCTGCGTCCACGCCTTCTGCATTGGGTGCGATGATTTCGCCGGTAATTTCGCCAGTGATGGCCAGTACTTTGTCGTATGAGTCGAGTGCGTCAGCATAGTCCTGTGGCGCATAGTCATACTCATCCTTGTCTCTGTATCCACGTTCTTTCAGTTCGCAGATACGTTCCATCATGGAGTTGTTCAGATGGTATTTCAACTCCGGAACATCAGTATAAAAGTTGGGCATAAGTTTATTATTTTTTCGTTAGGGAGATAATCGGAGATAAGTGGAGATGCAAATACCCACATCACTTCGAATTCTTCTTATAATACTTGATCATCTTGGGGATGACCTCTTCCACAGTGCCGTTGATTACATAGTCGGCTATGGTGTTGATGGGGGCATTCTCATCGTTGTTGACTGAGATGATGATGCCTGCATCCTGCATGCCAGCTATATGCTGTATCTGTCCGCTGATGCCACAGGCGATGTAGAGCTTGGGGTGAACGGTGATACCGGTCTGACCAATCTGGCGGTCGTGGTCGGCATAGCCTGCATCCACGGCGGCGCGACTAGCTCCTACCTCAGCGTGCAGTTCCTTAGCCAATTCAAACAGCATGTTGAATCCTTCGCGTGAGCCCATACCGTAACCGCCGGCTACTACGATGGGGGCAGCCTTCAAGTTGTGCTTAGCCTTCTCTACGTGGCGGTCAATCACCTTCACTACGAAATCCGTCTCGGGCACATACTTGGCTACGTCGTGGTGTACCACCTCACCCTGGTAGTTGGCGTCCAGTATCTCTTTCTTCATCACACCCTCGCGCACTGTGGCCATCTGGGGGCGATGTTCGGGGTTGACAATCGTGGCTACGATGTTACCGCCAAAGGCGGGACGGATTTGATAGAGCAGGTTCTCGTAGGTTTTGCCTGCCTTCTTGTCTTCGTGCGAGCCGATTTCCAGCTGGGTGCAGTCGGCCGTCAGGCCGCTGGTCAGGGCTGACGATACCCGCGGACCCAGGTCACGACCAATGACGGTGGCACCCATCAGGCAGATTTGGGGTTTCTCCTCCTTGAAGAGGTTGACGAGGATTGAGGTGTGGGGCAGAGAGGTGTAGGGAAAGAGTCCCGGAGCATCAAACACGTGCAGCTTATCTACACCGTAGGGGAGCACCTGTTTCTCCATGCCTTCCAGCTTTTCGCCGGCGGCAATGGCTTCCAATTGGCAGCCCAGCTGATTGGCCAGTTTGCGGCCCTTGGTCAGCAGTTCCAGGCTGACGTCAGCCACGGTGGTGCCTTCTATTTCGAGATATACAAATACGTTGTTCATTGTGTTTTTTAGTTTTTTAGTCAACTCACCAACAGCTTATCCAATCGTGTGGTTGGCCAGCAGTTCTACAATCAGTCCCTCTACGTCGGCATCGCTACCGCTCAAGGTCTTGCTCTCTTTGGCCTGGAAGATGATGTTCTCAATCTTCTTCACCTTGGTGGGCGATCCACTCAAGCCGCACTGCTTGGTGTCGCCGTTCACGTCGGCCACGCTCCATTCCGTAATGTTCAAGTAGGGGGCTTTCTCGTACAGGTCAGCGTAGGGCAGGGGAGCACCTTCTTTGGTGATGGCAGCCTTCTCCTGAGCACCCAGGGCCCGTTTGTACTTCATCACCAGTTTGGCGTTGCGGGGGCGGCAGGGGGCGGCACTGCCGTTCACGGTCAGCACGATGGGCAGCGGACCTTCTACGGTCTCTACACCTCCGTCGATGTGACGCTTCACGGTGATGCGGCGGGCAGCTTCGTCCACGTTCAGCACCTCTTCGGTGTAAGTAATCTGTGTCAGGCCCAGTTTTTCAGCTACCTGCGGACCTACTTGGGCCGTATCGCCGTCGATGGCTTGGCGGCCGCCAATGATCAGGTCGCATTCACCTATCTTGCGGATGGCTGTGGCCAGAGCATACGAGGTGGCCAGGGTGTCGGCACCGGCAAAGGCACGGTCGGTGAGCAGGTATCCACCGTCAGCACCGCGGTAAAGTCCTTCGCGAATAACTTCGGCTGCACGACCAGGACCCATCGTGAGGATGGTGACCGTAGAGCCGGGATAAGCATCTTTCAGTCTGAGGGCCTGCTCCAGAGCGTTCAGGTCTTCGGGGTTGAAGATGGCGGGAAGAGCCGCACGGTTGATTGTACCGTCGGCATTCATGGCATCTTTCCCAACGTTGCGTGTGTCGGGAACCTGTTTTGCCAATACTACGATTTTTAAACTCATGTTTATTTTTGAATTTGGTATTAGTGTGCTAAAATAGTTGTTCAGCTTGCAAAATTACACAAACTGTTGGTTTTGACAAGCATTTGGTCTGTTATTTTTCGTCAAGAGGCTACGGCCAGACTCCAAAGCAGCCCCATAAGGAGCATATTTCGCGATGTTTCGCCCAAAATGGTGTTCAATTTCCGCCCTTGCCTGATGCGTACCATTTTGCGCCATGTGGTGATATGGAGGAGTAGATAAGGTGATGCGGCCCACACCAGCTGGTCGGTGGAGAGCAGACCGCGCAGGGTCATCAGCAAGGCGATAAGCCAGCAGGCGATACCTAGGCCCAAGTAGAGGTAGCGGCCAAAAGGTTCGCCATAACGAACAATCAACGTACGCTTTCCACTTACGGCATCCTGCTCTCGGTCGCGATAGTTGTTGACCACCAGAAGGGTATCGATGGATACTCCGCACATGAGCCCAGTCATCAGCAGGTTGGTGGTGATGGTGAAGCCTTGCACGTAATAGGTTCCACAGACAGGCACCAGGCCGAAGAAGAGGAGTACCAGCAGGTCACCCCATCCTTTGTAGGAGAGCAGGGTGGTGTAGAGAAAGGCAAATATCATGCAGATGGCCCCTAGTATGACCAGTTCCCAGCCGCCGTAGGGCAGGTGGCTCCACACGCACCAGAGCACGCCCAGACCTGCTGCCGCTGCTATGAGGAGTGTCACTCCGATGCCTCTCTTCATGGCTCCAGGGGTGATCCAACCCTGCGCACAGGCCCGCTCCGGTCCCAGCCGGTCGGCGCGGTCGGTGCCTTTCAGAAAATCGTAGAGGTCGTTGATAAAGTTGGCTGCCACCTGCATGGCGCAGGCAAAGAGTAGGCAGCCCAGGGCAGGTAGCCAGCTTACGGTGGCATCGTGCAGGGCTAGTGAGGTACCCATCATTACAGGAATTACAGCGCCCGTTAAGGTTTTAGGACGTATAGCCAAAAACCAAGCGTTCAGCGAGTTGACTTTTACAGTTTGCATCCTATCAGTTGGTGTTTATTTGTTCGTAAAATGTTTTGTGGCGGCAAAGATAGCAAAAAAATGGATTGGTGATTTAGTTAATAAACTGAAATAATGAGTGCTGTCCTTCCGATAGCAACCCTTTGTGGCAAACTATTTGTTATATTTGT
>CAMCUZ010000052.1 GCA_945879145.1 uncultured Mediterranea sp. | reverse complement strand
TCTACCGCAAGGGACTCAACAAAGTAGGATGGAACAAATACTCACGCATCAGCGTGGAATTTAGCAACCAGATAATCTGCACCCGAAGAGAATAAGAGAATAATACAATAAAATAAGATACACCATGGCAACAACAGAATTTATTGCCGCCATCGAGCTGGGGTCATCCAAAATCTCGGCTATAGCTGGCAAAAAGAACAGCGACGGAAGTATTGAGGTATTGGCCCACGCACGGGTCGAGGCCCCATCCTTCATGCACAAAGGCGTGGTCTTTAACATCGACAAGGCTGCAGCCGCACTCACTTCTGTCATCGGGAAATTAGAAGAGCAGCTGAGGACTTCGGTTGCTCAAGTATATGTGGGGATAGGTGGACAGTCACTCCATTCGCTGAAAAGTACGGTCAGTCGCAGCGTGGGTGAGGAGGAATCCACCGTCAGCCAATCTCTGGTCGATGCCCTGTACGACGAGAACCGTGAGACTCCGCTAGCCGACTTCGTCATTCTCGACGTCGTGCCGCAGGAGTTCAAAGTGGATCATACCCTGCATGCCGACCCTGTAGGAGTTACCGGCCATCACGTCACGGGACAATACCTTAACCTCGTAGCACGCACCTCGCTGAAGAAGAATGTAGAGATGGCCTTTGCGCAGGCCCATATCCAGATTGCCGACGACCTGCTCGTAACCGCCGTTGCCGAGGCCAAGGCTATCCTATCCCAGACGGAGATACGCCAAGGGTGCACCCTGGTTGACTTCGGTTCAGACACAACCACCGTCTCTATCTACAAGAACAACCTGCTGCGTCACCTCTGCGTGCTGCCCATCGGCAGTAACAACATCACCCGCGACCTCACCTCGCTCCAGATAGAAGAAGAGGAGGCCGAGAAGTTGAAGATTCAATATGGCAACGCAGCCTACGAAGAGCAGGAGTCAGAGCCCGACGCCTCGTGCCTCACCTCAGAGGGACGGGCCATCCCCCTGTCAGAGCTCAATAACATCATAGGCGCACGAGCCGAAGAGATACTGGCCAACGTATGGAACCAAATCCGCATCTCTGGCTATGAGAACCAACTCTTTGCCGGTACCATCTTTACAGGTGGGGGTGCCCTGCTCAAAAACCTGGAAGAGGCCTTCCGTAAGCTGAGCAAAACCGACCGAGTGAAGACCGTTCTAAAGCCCCTACTCACCCTGCAGGGTATGAACGAACAACTCATTGCCGACGGTACTTGGAATGCAGCCATCGCTCTACTCCATACCGGACACGAGAACTGCTGCAAACAAGAAGAGCCAGTAAAGCCTGCCGAACCAGTCACCCCACAGCAACCCACCCACCATCAAGAACAACCAGAGATTCAAGACCTTTTCAAGGACGATGAAGACCTGAAGCGACAAGAGGAAGAGGAACGCAGACGCCGTGAAGCAGAGCGTATAAAACAGGAGGAAGAACGCATCCGCAAGCAGAAAGAAGAGCAACGGAACCAGAAGGCACCAAAAACCAAGAAGAGCAACCCCCTGAGTCGATTCTTTGAAGAGCTCTCACAGAACTTCTTCACCGATGACCAGCTGGACGAAGGAAAAAAGAAAAACGAATAAAACTCTACGGATATGAACGATACGATTGTACCTTTTGATTTGCCTACCGATTCGCCAAAGATTATCAAGGTGATTGGTGTGGGTGGAGGTGGCGGCAACGCCGTAAACCACATGTATAGGGAAGGTATTCACGATGTAGCTTTCGTGGTGTGCAACACCGACCGCAAAGCACTCGAGCAATCACCTGTGCCCGTCAAGCTGCAATTAGGCCACGAAGGCCTTGGAGCAGGCAATCAACCCAAGAAGGCGCGCGAAGCTACGGAAGAGAGTCTGCAGGAAATACAACAGATGCTGAGCGATGGGACCAAGATGGTCTTCATCACTGCCGGCATGGGAGGAGGTACCGGAACAGGTGCAGCCCCCACCATAGCACGCATAGCCAAGGAGATGGATATCCTGACCATCGGCATCGTCACCATTCCCTTCCGCTGGGAGGGGGACAAAAAGATTGACCAGGCACTCGACGGCGTGGAAGAGATTAGTCAGCACGTTGACGCCCTGCTGGTCATAAACAACGAGAAGCTGAGCGAAATCTATCCCGACCTAAGTGTCAACAGTGCCTTTGCCCGTGCCAACGACACCCTGCTCGTGGCAGCCAAGAGCATCAGCGAAATCATCACCATGCGAGGCATCGTCAACCTTGACTTCAACGACGTGAAGACCGTGATGAAAAACGGCGGAGTGGCCATCATGAGTACGGGCTACGGAGACGGAGACAACCGCGTAAGCGAAGCCATCAAGGGAGCACAACACTCCCCGCTGCTGAACAACAACGACATCTTCAACTCGCGCAAAGTGCTTTTCAACATCTCCTACAGCCCCGAACATGAACTGATGATGAACGAGATGGACGAGGTGAAAGACTTCATGAACCGCTTTAACCGCGACTTCGAGACCAAATTCGGTATGGCTGAAGATACGAGCCTCGGCTCAAAGGTGAAAATCACCCTGCTGGCCACCGGCTTTGGTATTGCCGACATCCACATGCGCGAAATGGACGAACGTCTGGCCAGCCAGAATGCCGAAGAGCAGCAGCGAAGGGCCGAGCAGGAAGAAGAGGAGGAGCAACGTCGTATCCGACGTGAACACTACTACGGAGGTGCCTCACCTGAAAGCCGCAGGGCCTTCCGCCGCCGTTATATCTTCATCTACAGCCCTGAGGACATGGACAATACCGACCTCATCTCCATGGTCGATACCGAGCCCACCTACCAGCGCGACAAAGCCACACTGGCCAACCTCAAGCGCAAGGCTGCCGAAGATGCCGAGAAGCTACGCCAAGAGGCCGAAGCCTCCGAGCAGTCTCTGCAGGACGAACAGCCCGGTGTAATCACCTTCTAAGAAAGCGCTCTATACACGTACTGGAACCACAGAAATTCAACCCCTAAATAAAAAAGAAGAAAATGGACTTATTTGACAAAATCAGTGAAGATATCAAGAATGCCATGAAGGCCAAAGACCGTGTGGCACTCGAAACGTTGAGAAACATCAAGAAAGTATTCCTGGAGGCCAAGACTGCTCCTGGAGCCAACGACACGCTGACCGACGAGGCTGCAACCAAGATTATCGCCAAGCTGGTGAAGCAGGGACGCGACGCAGCAGACATCTATGTACAGCAAGGTCGTCAAGACCTGGCAGAAGCTGAGCTAGCACAGGTTAAGGTGATGGAGGGCTATCTGCCCAAACAGCTCTCAGAAGAGGAACTGACCGCCGCCTTAAAAGAGATTATTGCCCAAGTAGGAGCCACGAGTTCCAAGGAGATGGGCAAGGTGATGGGCGTTGCCTCAAAACAACTGGCCGGAAAGGCAGAAGGCCGCGTCATTTCAGCCAAAGTCAAAGAACTGCTGGGATAATAGCATACTGCTCACTCACAGTCTATGTAATTGTTAGGTGGCTCATACATCGGGAAAAAGTATCTAAAGATACTTGACCAAGTATGTTGACATACCTGGCTAAGTATGTTGACATACTTGGCTAAGTATGTTGACATACTTGGCTAAGTATAGTGACATACTTGGCTAAGTATAGCGATATACGCTGCCATCTATAGCGATATACTTGATCAAAGAAGGTAGGACACTTCTATTCATGCTTACTAAAAGAGGCATAAGAAGGGTAATCCGTTTGTAGGTGCGGAAAAATTTCCGCACCTACAAAATACGAGAATCTATTCAACGAAATGGCAGAAGAACCCATTTAATCAGCAAAGAGTTGCTGCAGCACCTCCACCGACCTCAATGTCCCCATACCAGGCAGGTGCAATTGATAATAATCCAGCATCAAGCTCAAGCAGCGGTTACGCTGCACCCTGTTCATCGCAAAAAGTCCCATGTTCTGATAGTTCATGCGGGCCAGTTCGTGGAGTGCGCGGGCCTCTTCGGGATGCAAGAGATAAGCATCGGGCGACAAAGGGAGAGGCATAAACTCAGCCTCTTGAAGATGAAAACCAATCCCCTCAGCATACTGCGACAAATTGGGATAGATACCTAAATATCGAGCCAGCTGCATCAAGAATACCAAATGGAAATTGGCTACTCCCTTCGAGCAGCGGTCAAGCGTAACCACACTCTGTTTCAGGTAATCAAACAGACCGCGGTTCATCTCCTGTTCGACGAGCACGCGGGTCAGGAGTTCAGCCACAAAGAGCGCAATGGCCCCCTTAAGCGGGTGGAAGGGGATCTCTGCAGGCGCATAATCCAGCTTCCACTCCTTTAGTCGATGGATTTGCACGTTGGGTCGATGCTCATACTCCAGGCCGACCATCGACAATGGCATAGAGAGTATTCCTCCCCCCTTACGACTGGGATTCCTGCGTCCAGTAGAGAACTGTGCACGTCCCATCGAAGAGGAGTAGATATCCAAGATTGTAGTGCCATTGGCACATTTGATTGAACGCAATACAATGCCTTCACACTTTTGAAGCATAACCGATTCTATTATTTCAGGGTTCAAAGCTAAAGAAAAAAAACGGAAAAGTCAACCAATAGGCTCTCTTTTCTGCGAAAAGCCACCTGCAGATGAAAAAAGTGCAGAAAGAGATTTTAAATCAGAAGTCTCTTTATCCACTGTTATTCAGACACTTAAATTAAACTAGAGAAAAACAGCTTCATTTTCTCTAAAAAAAATTCATGTAAACTATTTGCCAATTCAAAAATAGTTTCTACCTTTGCAACCGCAAACGAAGAAAAATCGGTTGCAACAAGCGGCAACGCTTACCCCTTTTGGCCTCTTCGTCTATCGGTTAGGACGCAAGATTTTCATTCTTGAAAGGGGGGTTCGATTCCCCCAGAGGCTACTAATAATAACAATAAAAAAACAGATTAGTCGAAATGGCAAATCACAAATCATCACTGAAAAGAATCAGACAAGAGAAGACAAGAAGACTTCACAACAGATATTATGGTAAAACCATGAGAAATGCTGTTCGTAAGCTTCGTGCAACGACCGAGAAGGCAGAAGCAGTAGCTTTGCTTCCCACCGTAACGAAGATGCTGGATAAGTTAGCCAAAGTGAATGTAATCCACAAGAACAAGGCTAATAACCTGAAGTCGAAGTTGGCCCTCCACGTGAACAAGCTGGCTTAATAGCCAACCCGTTCGGAGAGAAAAGAATAGCGAGGCTGAGCTACCGAGGTAGTTCGGCCCTTGTTGTTTTATACCAACTACTTAACAAATAAATCACCGAATAACAAAAAAGAGCAAAGAAGCCAAAAAATAGATGGATTTCTACTGAAGTCTGAACTTTTTTCACTACTTTTGCTCAGTTATTACAATTAGCGATTCATTATGACTGAAGAAGAAAAGATAGTAGGCGAGAATAACTATTCCGCAAGCAACATCCAGGTGCTTGAAGGACTGGAAGCCGTGCGCAAACGCCCAGCGATGTACATCGGTGACATCAGCGAGAACGGTCTGCACCATCTGGTGTACGAGGTAGTAGATAACTCCATCGACGAGGCCATGGCCGGCTATTGCGACCACATCGAAGTATCAATCAACGAAGACAACAGCATCACCGTGCAGGACAACGGCCGCGGTATCCCCGTTGACTTCCATGCCAAAGAGAAAAAATCTGCTCTCGAAGTGGTTATGACTGTACTTCATGCCGGCGGAAAGTTCGACAAAGGCTCCTACAAAGTATCAGGCGGTCTGCACGGCGTAGGCGTATCGTGTGTGAATGCCCTCTCCACCCGCATGGTCACTCAGGTATTCCGCAATGGTAAGATCTACCAGCAAGAGTACAGCTGCGGTAAGCCCCTCTATAGTGTAAAGGAGATTGGCACCTGCGAACCGGGATTCACCGGCACCAAGCAGACCTTCTGGCCTGATGGTAGCATTTTTACCACTACCGTATATAAATACTCCACTCTGCAGGCCCGTCTGCGCGAGCTGGCCTATCTGAACAAAGGCATACGCATCTCGCTGACCGACCTCAGACAAAAAGACGAAGAGGGCAACTACCTCACTGAGACCTTCCACAGCGATGAGGGCGTGAAAGAGTTTGTCCGCTTCCTGAACAGCGGGAACACCCCGTTGTTTGATGACGTTATCTACCTCAATACCGAGAAGAGTGGTGTACCCATCGAGTGCGCCATCATGTACAACACGGGCTATCGTGAGAACCTCCATTCATACGTCAACAACATCAATACCAAAGAGGGCGGTACGCACGAAGCCGGATTCCGCACCGCATTGACCCGTGTACTCAAGAAGTATGCTGACGACAACTGCGCCAAGGCGCTGGAGAAAGCCAAGGTAGAGGTGTCGGGTGAAGACTTCCGCGAAGGGCTAATAGCTGTCATCTCTGTCAAGGTAGCAGAGCCCCAGTTTGAGGGACAGACCAAGACCAAACTCGGTAACAGCGAAGTGAGCGGTGCCGTAAACCAGGCTGTAGGCGAAGCCCTCTCCTATTACCTGGAGGAGCACCCCAAAGAGGCCAAGTTGATTGTTGATAAGGTGTTGCTTGCTGCCACAGCCCGTGTTGCCGCCCGTAAAGCCCGTGAATCGGTACAGCGCAAGTCTCCCATGAGTGGAGGCGGTATGCCGGGTAAACTGGCCGACTGCTCCAGCAAGGACCCCGATGAATGCGAACTCTTCCTGGTCGAGGGTGACTCAGCCGGTGGTTCGGCCAAGCAGGGCCGCAACCGTACGTTCCAAGCTATCCTCCCGCTGCGTGGTAAGATTCTGAACGTAGAGAAAGCCATGTGGCACAAAGCGTTCGAGAGCGACGAGGTGAACAACATCATCCAAGCTTTGGGCATTCGGTTCGGTGTAGATAGCGAAGACAGCAAAGCTGCCAATATTGACAAGCTACGCTATAAGAAGGTAATTATCATGACCGATGCCGACGTCGATGGCTCGCACATCGACACGCTGATTATGACGCTCTTCTTCCGCTACTTCCCCCAGGTGATTGAGCAAGGTTACCTCTACATCGCCACCCCGCCCCTCTACCTCTGTACCAAAGGCAAGGTGAAGGAGTACTGCTGGACCGACCAACAGCGCCAACGCTTTATTGACACCTACGGCGGCGGTTCAGAAAACGCCATCCACACCCAACGCTACAAAGGTCTAGGTGAGATGAACCCTGAGCAACTTTGGGAAACCACCATGAATCCCGAAAACCGCATGCTCAAACAGGTACACCTTAACAATGCCGCCGAAGCAGACTACATCTTCTCCATGCTGATGGGTGAGGATGTGGGTCCACGTAGAGAGTTCATCGAGAAGAACGCTACATACGCCAACATCGACGCGTAACCTTTTGGCTAACCTGTAGCCTCGTGCTGAGCGATAGCCGAATCTGACCTATATACATTACTTTGGGGGAGGGTGCATTGATCATGTCCATGACGACCAACGCACGCTCCCCCTTACTACAAGAACCCGTTGATATGCTTACACTCGCTCCCCCCCATAATGAAAAGCAGGTGCTGCTCCACTCTTGTTGTGCCCCCTGTTCGTCGGCCATCATCGAATGTCTGCTGGCTAACGGCATCCGGCCAACGGTGTTTTACTACAATCCCAATATCTATCCCGAGGCTGAATACGAGGTGCGCAAACGCGAAGCTATCCGCTTCGTCACCGCCCAAGGACTTGACTTTGTGGATGCAGATTACGACTACGCCTGGTGGAAGAGTGAAATGGCAGGTCTGGAGGCTGAGCCAGAACGGGGCAAACGTTGCCTGCGTTGCTTCAGCCTGCGACTGACAGAGACAGCCCGTTATGCAGCGACCCATGGATTCACCCTCTTCACCACCACCCTGGCCTCTTCGCGCTGGAAAAGCCTTGACCAGATCAACGAAGCAGGGCGAATGGCAGCAGCGCGCTATCCAGGAACCACATTCTGGGAACAGAACTGGCGCAAGGGTGGACTGCAGGAACGACGCAACCAGTTGCTTAAAACCTACGCCTTCTACAACCAACGCTATTGCGGGTGTGAATTCAGCTATAAAGAAGAAGAATGATTATGGAACATCCCTTATCCCAGTTTCGTTATTGTCCTAAGTGCGGCTCCAACCAGTTTGTGGAGCACAACGAGAAGTCCAAACAATGCCAAGCCTGCGGGTTTACTTACTACTTCAACCCGTCGGCAGCTACCGTAGCCTTTATCCTGAATGAGCGGAACGAACTGCTTGTAGCCCGCAGGGGGAAAGAGCCAGCCAAGGGAACGCTCGACCTACCCGGGGGATTCATCGATCTGTTCGAAACCGCCGAAGAGGGTGTAGCACGCGAAGTGAGCGAAGAGACCGGCCTGCACGTGACGCAAGCCACTTACCTCTTCTCCATTCCCAACTTGTACACCTACTCAGGATTCTGCGTACATACCATGGACCTTTTCTTCGAATGTCAGGTGGACGACTCCTCCTGCTTCCATGCCATGGACGATGCCGCTGCACTCTCCTTCATCCCGCTAGAGCAGGTTCAACCCGAGTTGTTTGGACTCACCTCAATACGCTGTGGCGTAGAGCGCTTTCTCAACGAACATCACCAGTAAACCACCAACCATTTATATTCATCAGATATGATTGCATCGATACGTAAAACCCTATTGGTCTGCCTTTTTTCCGCTCCGTTGAGCGTGATGGGGCAACGCGCCATCTCCCCTCATACCCTCTTCGACGAAGGGCGCAAGTTGTATATGCAGCAAGCATACGGAGCAGCATGTCTTCCGCTGGCTACCTACCTGGAGCAAACCGCACACCAGGCTGCAGCCGAGGCCGACTACAGACAAGAGGCCGCCTACATGCTGGCCTCGGCTTCTTACGAGTTGCACGATGCGGATTGCATCATCAAACTCCAACGATACCTCGATCATTATCCCGACTCGCCTCACGCCCATCGCATCCTGGCCTTAATGGCAGCCGCTTATTACAAAGAGGGCGACTACAACAATGCCCTGGCCCAATTCAATGGTGCCCGGCTGGAGTTGCTGAACGACGCAGAGCGCGATGAGATGACCTACCTGCTGGCCATGAGCCACCTCAAAGTGGGACAGCTGAAGCAAGCTGCCGTCTGGTTGGAAACCCTACAATCCACTTCAGCTCCATACCACGAAGATTGTACCTTCCAGCTGGCCTACGTACGTTATGCCCAGCAACGGTACAACGAAGCGAAGCAAGGTTTCACGGCTGTCAGCCAAAGTGCAAAGTATGCAAACTCGGCAGCCTGCTATCTGGCCGAAATCGCGTTATTGCAGCAACAATGGAGCCAAGCCCGCCAACTGGCTGATGCCTACCTGCAGCAACATACAGGGGGAGAGCAGGTCGCACAGATGGCTCGCATTCAGGCCGCGGCGGCCTATCACATGGGAGATTATCCATCAGCCCGCCAGGGATTCAACCGCTACTTCTCGGCTATCCAGGAGGCCCCACGCCGCGATGCTCACTACATGATGGGGTTGGCTAGCTTCCACTGTGGTGTCTATTCGGATGCTATCAGCTACCTGAACAAAGTAACTCCAGAGGCCGATGATCTACTGACACAGAACGCCTATCTCCATTTAGGTCTTGCCTACCTGCAGACCGAGGATAAGAACAAGGCTCGAATGGCTTTCGAACAAGCTTCAGCCATGAACCACGATGTGGCCATCAAGGAGCAGGCCGCCTACAACCACGCCCTCTGCATCCACGAAACCTCCTACTCTGCCTTTGGCGAATCGGTGTTGGTCTTTGAGCGCTTCTTGAACGAATTCCCCTCATCGGCCTACGTGGACAAAATCAGCAACTACCTGGTGGAGGTTTATCTCAACACCCGTAGCTACGATGCAGCGCTCCAGTCAATTGACCGCATCACACACCCCACCCGTACTGTACTCGAAGCCAAACAGAAGATTCTTTTTCAGCTGGGTACACAGCAGTTTACCAACGCACAGTTTGAACAGGCAGCCTCCTACTTCAACCAATGTCTGGCATTGGGGGAGACCCACCACCCTACACTCACCGAGGCGAACTACTGGATGGGCGAAACGCAGTACCGCATGGGCCAGTATGATACCGCCCAGTCCTACTTCTTGAGATACCTTGCACTGGAACAATCCACAGCCAATGAGACCTACGCCCTGGCCAACTACAACCTGGGCTATCTGGCCTTCCATCGTAAGGCCTACACCGAGGCTATCAACCGTTTTAATGCCTTCCTAAGCCGCGGCACAGGGGTACCTGCCACCGTCCGGGCAGATGCCTACAACCGACTGGGCGACTGCGCTTTCCATAGCCGCGCCTTCGATCAAGCTACAGCTTACTACCGCCAAGCCGAACAGCTGCAGACCTCAGTAGGCGACTACTCACTCTATCAACAGGCTCAGGTCTATGGCTTACAGAAAGCCTATAGCGAGAAGATTGAACTGCTCAACAAACTCACCACTCAATACCCCCAATCAACCTACGTACCCTACGGAATCTACGAAAAGGGACGCTCGTATGTGCTTCTAAACCAAGCTACTGAGGCTATCCAAACCTTTGCCCAACTTCAGCAACGCTATCCCGAGCACCCCGTGAGTCGAAAGGCTGCCTTGGAGATGGGTTTGCTCTACAATCAGCTGGACCAAACCGATGCAGCCATCCGCAGCTACAAGCAGGTCATACAGTCGTATCCTGGCAGCGAAGAAGCTCGCATGGCGATGCGCGACCTGAAAGGAATCTATGTAGATCAGAACCGTGTGGACGAGTATGCAGCCTTTACAGCCCAGCTTCCCGGGCAGATGCAGCTCAACGTCAGCGAGCAGGACTCCCTAACCTACATTGCCGCCGAGCGTAGCTACATGCGGGGCAAGAAAGAGGAAGCCCAACGAAGCCTGGAGCGCTACCTGCAACAGTATCCTCAAGGTGCCTTCGCCCTCCAGTCGCACTACTACCTTTGCCTGCTTGGACAGGAGCAACAGCTCGACGAGTTGGTGCTGTCCCATGCAGAGGCATTGCTGAACTTCCCCACCAACGACTACACCGAGGAGGTACTCCTGATGAGGGCCACCATTCTCTTCAACCGAAAAGCCTACGCCGATGCTCAGTCAGATTACCAACGGCTACAGGCCATTGCCACCTCTTCATCACATCGACAAACCGCCCTGCTTGGCCTATTGCGTTGCAGTGTACTGCTGGCTGATACCACCCAGACCATCGCCTCGGCCAACCTGTTGCTGAGCGAGGCCAAACTCGATCCCGAGGTACATACCGAAGCCCTCTACTACCGTGGAAAGGCCCTGCTTCAGAGTGGTCAGACCCAAGCCGCCCTGAGCGACCTGCAACTGCTGGCCAAAGACACGCGCACCCTTTATGGAGCAGAAGCCAAGTACCTTGTAGCCTGGATGCACTACCAGGCCAAGCAGTTCGACCTGGCCGAGCAGGAAATTCTGCAATTCATTGACCATAGCACTCCGCATGCCTACTGGCTGGCCCGCAGCTTTGTGCTCTTGGCCGATGTCTATGTGGCCACCGGCAAGCCCGTAGATGCACGTCAGTACCTGCTGAGCCTGCAACAGAACTACACAGTGGACGACGACATACAGCCTATGATCCGCGAGCGACTTGAAAAACTGAAGGAGAACAACTAATTAGCAAAAATATGAAACAACATATCCTCACCCTACTCCTTGGTGCCGCAGGCCTTACAGCCTATGCCCAACACACTACGCAACCCAACGACACCACCCTGACCCGTACGGTAGTAGTGGAGCGTGAATATACCCCCGAGATTCTGGATGCCCAAAAGGTGAACGTCATTCCCCAAGTAGTACCTCCCGTATCTCACCACCCCTCTGTGGATTACGACAAACAGCTCCACCCTGCCAACGCCATACCCACTCAGGTAATGTCGCCCACTATTATTCCCTTGGCACAATCCAGCGGATGGCCTGGGCTCTTGCGGATAGGCTTCGGCAACCTGAGCCAATGGGATGCCTTGGCCGCCTACCGCTTCAAGCCCTCGGAACGCGATGTGCTCAGCCTCTCCGCTCATGCCACAGGCGACAAGAGCAACTTCAATCTGATGAATGAAGATACGCCCTGGAGCTCCAGCCACCTCCATGGCAACTTCGATGCGCACTACAGTCACCGCTTCCAGCGCTCCGAGCTGACCACCAAGGGGCACTTCGGCCTGCGTAAGTTCGACCTGCTCCCCTCTTCGAGCATCGACAAGCAACAATTCACCCATGGTGGCCTGGCTCTCGGTCTGCACTCTACCCAAGACGAAGCACAACTACTACACTACGAAGCCCAAGCTGCCATAGCCTACAACAGCCGCCACTCTTTGGATCAAGAGAAGACCTTGAGTGAAACTATGCTGAACCTAAACGGACAGGTATGGGCCCGACTGAAGGAGCATCATTGGATTGACCTGGGCATTGACCTCCATCAATACCTCTACCAAGGAAACGATGTACTACAGAACCAAACCACTCTCACGCTCCGCCCCTCTTACCGCTACGAGACGGAAAGTTGGAAGATACGACTCGGCCTCAAGTCAGACCTGGCCTTTGGTTATGGCAAGCAGTGGCAAGCTGCACCCGACGTAGTAGCCGAATACACTACCGGTAGCCATGTACTCTACGCCCACGTGGATGGCGGACGCTTGGACAACAACTTCCAACGCCTCAGCGAGCTGGCTCCCTACGCCAGACTGCCCTACGTTCAGGCTGATGCCACCTACGAACAGTTCAATGCCTCAGTAGGTTGGAAAGGCTCCCCCCTGCCCGACCTCTGGCTTCACCTCTATGGTGGTTACCAACAACTGCATAACGACCTGCTGCTCACCCGCTCTTTTCTCGATGGCACCACGCGCTTCCCCTTAGAACAAGAACTCCAGTTTACCAAGAGCCACAACCTCTACGGTGGTGCAGCGCTGCGCTACAACTACCGCGAACTGGTCGGCCTGCATCTCTCCGCCCTCTACCGCAACTGGTCGATTGACGAATGGGAATCCGAAGCCTTCAAGCCCGAGCTAGAGCTAGAGGCAGCCCTTGATGTCCAACCGTTGAAGGAGCTGAAGCTCACAGTGGGCTACCGCCACATCACCCTCAGCAGCAACAACTACGACGCACAAAGCGACCTCTACGTACAAGGCAACTATGCGCTTAGTCAGGTATGGCGAGGTCTGGGTGTCTTTGTAGAGGCCCACAACCTACTCGACAAGTCGTACGAGCTATCCCCCTGCGTACCAGCCCTTGGCTTGCGCGTGATAGGAGGCGTAAGTCTGCGCTTCTGAGCTAATTTTTCTAAAATCACCTATATAATAAGGTAAAGGCAAAAGTTTTTTTCTACTTTTGCGGCCAAATAGATGGCAGATACCATCTGAAAACAATGAAAAATATGCAGAATAACCTTGTTATTGTCGAGTCTCCGGCAAAAGCTAAAACAATTGAGAAGTTCTTAGGCAAAGAGTACAAAGTACTCTCCAGCTACGGACATATCCGCGACCTGAAGAAGAAAGAATTCAGCATTGACGTGGAACATCATTTCGCTCCGCAGTACGAGATACCAGCAGAAAAGAAGAAACTGGTGGCCGAACTGAAGGAAGAGGCTGCAAAAGCCTCCATGGTGTGGCTCGCATCCGATGAAGACCGCGAAGGGGAAGCCATCGCTTGGCATCTATACGAAGTGTTGAAGCTCAAACCTGAGAACACACGACGCATCGTATTCCACGAAATCACCAAGAGCGCCATCCTGCATGCCATTGAGCATCCACGTGATATTGACCTCCATCTGGTAGATGCGCAGCAGGCACGTCGTGTACTCGACCGCATGGTAGGCTTCGAGCTCTCGCCCATCCTGTGGCGCAAGGTAAAGCCCGCCCTCTCGGCAGGCCGCGTACAGTCAGTCGCTGTCCGCCTGATTGTAGAGCGCGAACGTGAAGTACAAAATTTCAAGAGCGAAGCCTCCTATAAGGTGACTGCCCTCTTCCCCGTGGTGGACGAAAAAGGCAAGGTTACCCAGCTGAAGGCAGAGCTGAGCCGCAGATTCAAGACCAAAGCTGAAGCTCAGACCTTCTTGTCGCGCTGCCAAGGTGCGCAATTTTGCATTCAGGATATCAGCACCAAACCGGTGAAAAAGAGCCCTGCAGCTCCGTTCACCACCTCTACCCTGCAGCAGGAGGCTGCACGTAAGCTGGGATTCACCGTGGCACAGACCATGATGGTGGCCCAGCACCTCTATGAATCGGGACGTATCACCTACATGCGTACCGACTCGGTCAACCTCTCCGACCTGGCTATCCACAGCAGTCGTCAGGCCATCGTTGGCATGATGGGCGAACGCTATGCTCACACCCGCCACTTTGCCACCAAGAGCAAAGGGGCTCAAGAAGCCCACGAAGCCATACGCCCCACCTACATGGATCAAGACCGGATTGAAGGCAATCCGCAGGAGAAGCGCCTCTACGAACTGATTTGGAAACGCACGCTGGCCTCGCAGATGGCCGATGCCGAACTCGAAAAGACCACCGTAACAATCAGCATAAGTAACCAAAAAGACGCATTCATCGCTACAGGCGAAGTGGTGAAGTTTGACGGCTTCTTGCGCGTCTATCGCGAGTCACGCGACGACGATGAAGTGCAATCCAGTGCTGACGAAGCCGGACTCCTGCCCCCGCTCAACATCGGGCAGCTGCTCACCTGCAGCGAGGTGACAGCCACCGAACGCTTTACTCAGCGTCCACCCCGCTATACCGAGGCTAGTCTGGTACACAAACTCGAAGAGCTGGGCATAGGTCGCCCTTCGACCTACGCCCCCACCATCAGCACCATACAGCAACGCGAATATGTAACCAAGGGCGACAAACCGGGAGAAGAGCGCAAATACAATGTGCTGACCCTCTCCGACGGTAGCATCACCGACGAGATACGTACCGAGGTGACCGGTGCAGAGAAGAGCAAACTGCTCCCCACCGACATCGGCATGGTGGTCAACGATTTCCTCACAGCCTACTTCCCCGGCATCATGGACTACAACTTTACGGCCAATGTGGAGAAGCAGTTCGACGAGATTGCTGAGGGTGAAGCGGAATGGACCAAGATTCTGGATCAATTCTACGGCACCTTCCACCAGTCCGTGATCGACACGATGCAAACCAAGAGCGAGCACAAAGTGGGCGAACGTATCTTAGGCACTGACCCTAAGAGTGGACGACAGGTATCGGTCAAGATAGGCCGATTCGGCCCCGTGGCACAGATTGGTGCGGCTACCGACGAAGAGAAGCCTCGTTTTGCTCCACTCAAGCAGGGACAGAGCATCGAGACCATCACCCTCGATGAGGTACTTGACCTCTTCAAGCTACCCCGTACGCTGGGCACCCATGAGGGACACAGCGTCACCATCGGCATGGGCCGCTTCGGACTCTACATACATTGTGACAAGCTCTACGTGTCGCTCCCCAAGGATGCCGACCCGATGGAGATGACGCTTGACGAGGCCGTGGCCCTCATCAAGGGTAAGCAGGATGCCGAAGCGCAACGCCACATCAAGCGCTTCGACGAGGAACCTGAGCTGGAGATTATGAACGGCCGCTACGGTCCCTACATCGCTTACAAGGGCAACAACTACAAAATCCCCAAGGATATCGTCCCTGCCGACCTCAGTTTGGCCTCATGCCTTGAACTGGTACGTCTGCAAGATGAGAAAAAGGCATCTGAAGGCGGTGAGAAGAAACGCGCCACCGCCCGCCGCAGCAGCACATCGAAAGCGAAGAAGTAAGTTATTAGCTACGAGCTACAAGCTACGAGCTACAAGCTACAAGCTACAAGCTACGAGCTACAAGCCACCATGTTGTAGGGGCGGAAAAACAGTTCGCCCCTACAGGTGAATGATGTGAACAATTACCTGTAGGGGCGATGTGCAAGAAAGAGAGCCATTAGATTTCTGGACTCTCTTCCAGTTCCTTGGGCTCGTCGGAGGCGTAGGATGTCTTCTTACCATCGGTTATCTCGTAGTACTGAACGCCCTCATAAATACGTTGGTAAAAGGTCCTTGAGCCTACTATCTGTTGCAAGGCATCTAAAACGACCGTACCGGGCGAAGTCTCGTCAAAGTTCTTGTAGGCCTGCCCCTTGTCGGTAATCTTCTTCTGCGCCATGAGCAGTACCTTAATCTCTACACCACCCAAACCCCAGTGATGCATATCGCTGTAGAAGGTGCGCGACTGATCCTGCTTCAGCGCATAGTCTTTGAGGTTGAACGGGGTGTCGTATCCCACCTTCTTACCGTCCCAACGGATGATATCCTCGGGATCGAGGGCCTTGGACCAGTTGTAATAGTACGAGGGGTCGTAATCGTCGGTCAGCGAGATGTTGTGCGACTTGGCATCGGGGCGGAGGTTGACGTAGCAGGCTGCCCGACGTGCCCCCATGCCATCGAAGCCCAGTTGGTACATCATGCTCCAGCGCAGGCAGGGCTGCTCATACTTGGCCTGACGCTGGCTGCCAGCCGTCGAAGATTTGTAGCTGGCATAGGGCACGATGTACTCCGTATGTTCTTTGCCCGTAAAGTCAAGGCCGGGCACATCGCGGTAGAAATCGAGCAGCTCTTGCGCGGCTCCGCTCCAGTAGGGGTCAGCGGCGTGTGCTATCTCGTTCAGCCGGGCGAAGAAATTGGCCGCCAAGAGGGCGAAACGCTTTTCCACCAGATTCTTGCCATAAACCCATTCGCCGGAGGTATCCGCTTTGGTCTTGGTCTTCTTGCCATTGTTGTCGATGGTGTAGAGGTCAACCGTCTTCTTCGAGGTATCGATGGCTTTCACATCGAAAGTGACGAAGTAGGCATACTCTTTGCGGTTAGGTCCTCCAGAGGGGCGGATGCAGATGTAGTAACGGCCCGAATCCTTGTCCTTGACGATGCTGCCGATGCCGTAGTAGGGCTTACCGTCGAACTTAGCGTTGGTGGGCACCTCGCTCTCAGGCACCAGGCGAATCTGCGTCAGCTGGGGCATTTGCTGCAGCGCCACGTCGATGGTGGCGAAGCAGGTGGAAGAGTTGACCCGCTGGTAGCTGATGGAACCGATACCCTCTACGCTGTACCGGTAGCC
>CAMCUZ010000051.1 GCA_945879145.1 uncultured Mediterranea sp. | reverse complement strand
GTGCCGAAGATGGAGGCGAACATTACCACGGCAAAGAGGCTGATGGAGACGGAGTAGGTGACCGTGGCGGTGGCGCCAAAGCGGATGAAGTTGTAGATATAGACCAGCAGGGAGATGATGGTGGCATTGATGGCGGCCACTACGGCCTCTTTGCCGATCTGCTTGAAGGTCTCGCTGGCTTCGAGGGAGCTGTTGGCCAGGCCCTGCACGATGATGGCGGACGACTGGGTACCTACGTTACCGCCCGTGCCGCCGATGAGGGGGATGTAGAGGGCCATCTCAGGGTGGGCGGCAAAGGTGGCGTCGAAGTTGCCCAGAATCATGGAGTTGCCGATTCCACCCAGCATGCCGATGAGCAGCCAAGGCAGACGGGCTGAGGTCTGGCGCATGAGGTTGTCGTCGGTCTCTACGTCCTTCGACAGACCGCTGGCCAACTGGTAGTCGCGTTCGCTCTGTTCGCGTACCTCGTCCATGATGTCGTCCACGGTAATCTGTCCCACCAGTCGGCCGATGCTATCGACTACGGGCACGGCCACGAGGTCGTACTTCTCAATCATCTGTACCACCTCCTCGATGGGGGTATCGACATGGACCGACAGGGGGTCTTTCTTCATCACGTGCTTCACCTTCGAGACCGAGGGCGAGGTAATCATCTTCTTGAGTGGAAAGACGCCCTGCAGCCGTTCTTCGTCATCGACCACATAGACGTAGTAGATTTCGTCGAGCTTCTCGGCCTGCATGCGCATCTCCTTGAGGCACTCGGGCATACTCCAGTTCTCGTTGACAGTCACCATCTCGGTGCCCATCAATCCACCGGCAGTGTCTTCGTCATACTTCAGCAGGTCCACGATGTCGCCTGCTTGCTCGATGTCCTCGATGTGTGAGAGCACCTCTTCCTGTTTATCCTCGTCGAGCTCGCGCATCAGATCTACGGCATCGTCGGTGTCCATATAATCCACGAAGCGCTTGGCGATGGTCTCTGAGGGGATGAGTTCGAGGAACTCCTTACGCAACTCCTCGTCCATCTCCACCAGTACGTCGGCAGCGGTCTCGTTGTCGAGCAGGCGATAGACAAAGCGCGCCTCTTCGGCATCGAGGTCGTTAATCAGTTCCGCGATGTCGGCTGGGTGGAGGTTGGCCAGCAGGCTCTTGACCCCCTCCGTATCTTTCTGCTCCACGCATTGCGAGAGCTTATCAATATATTCGTCGTTGATTTCCATAATCCCAAATCACTAAACACTAATCACTAAACACTAATCACTAATCTCCTGGGCCACGCGGTTGGTCAGATCGATGAACTCGGCCACGGAGAGCTGCTCGGGGCGACGGTTGAAGAGCGGGTCGGCAAGCAGGGGCGACTCTTTGCCCAGGATGGGCTTGATGGAGTTGCGGAGGGTCTTGCGGCGCTGGTTGAACGTGGTCTTGACCACCTGCTTGAAGAGGCGCTCGTCGCAGCCCAGCTGGGTGGTGGCGTTGCGCGTCATGCGGATGACGGCACTCTTCACCTTGGGGGGCGGATTGAACACCTGTTCGCCCACGGTGAAGAGGTACTCCACGTGGTACCAGGCCTGAATCAGCACGCTCAAGATGCCGTAGGTCTTGCTGCCAGGGCCAGCGGCCATACGCTCGGCCACCTCCTTCTGAATCATGCCCGTGCAGCAGGGGATGACATCCTTGTTGTCGAGCATCTTGAAGAAGATCTGGCTGGAGATGTTATAGGGGTAGTTGCCTGTCAGCACGAAGGGGCGACCGCCGAAGAGCTGGCGGAGGTCCATCTTAAGGAAATCGGCCTCGATAATCTGCTGGTCGAGAGCAGGGAAATGTTCGTGCAGGTAGGCCACCGACTCATAATCGAGCTCCACCACCTTGAGCTCGCGCTCTTTGGGCAGGAGGAACTGGGTAAGTACGCCCATGCCCGGACCTACCTCAAGCAGAGGCAGTTGGGGGCACGCATCCACCGTGTCGGCTATCGCCTTGGCTACCTGCAAATCCTTTAGGAAATGCTGTCCAAGAAACTTTTTAGGCTTTACTATTCTCATATATTCAAACTAAATCGTTACTTTTGCCGTGCGAAGATAGGTGTTTTCGTTGAATTATGGTGATTTTTTCTATGAATAAACTGCTAAAAAAAATAGTGAAAGTGATTTTTCCCCTCTTTTTGGGGGCTTTCATCCTCTATTGGGTCTATCGGGACTTCGATTTTTCGCGTGTCGAGGGGCTTTTGCTGCACGAAATGGAGTGGGGGTGGATGGCGCTCTCGCTGGTAGCGGGGGTGATGAGCCACCTGCTGCGAGGGTGGCGCTGGTGCCTCACGCTGGAGCCACTGGGTGAGCAGCCCAGGCGCTCTACGGCAGCAGATGCCATCTTCATCTCCTACGCCGGCAGCTTGCTGCTGCCCCGAGTGGGGGAGGTGACCCGCTGCGGGGTGTTGGCGCGATACGACGGCGTGCCTTTTGCCCGCTCGCTGGGGACGGTGGTGACCGAGAGGCTGGTGGATATGCTCTGCATGGCGCTGATTACGGGGGTGACCTTCGTGCTGCAGATGCCGCTCTTCATGCGCTTCTTCAACGAGACGGGCACCAAGATTCCCTCGGTGCTCCACCTGGTTACTTCGCCCTGGTTCTACGTGGCCCTGTGCTGCGTGGGGGGCGTGGTGGTGCTGCTCTGCTACCTGGTGAGGATGCTCTCTTTCTTCGAGCGGGTGAAGGGCATTGCGCTCGACGTGTGGCAGGGGGTGCTCTCGCTGCGCAAGCTGCGCCACGTGTGGCTCTTCGTGGCCTATACGCTGGGCATCTGGCTCTGCTACTACCTGCATTTCTACCTCACCTTCTTCTGCTTTGGCTTTAGCGCAGGGCTCTCCATGCTGGCAGGGCTGGTGATGTTTGTGGGTGGTACGTTTGCCGTGCTGGTGCCTACGCCCAACGGGGCAGGGCCCTGGCATTTTGCCGTCATTACCATGATGATGCTCTATGGGGTGAGTGCGGCTGATGCTTCGCTCTTTGCGCTGGTGGTGCATGCGGTGCAGACGCTGCTCGTCGTCCTGCTGGGCATGGCGGGGTGGATGCACCTGCAGTGGCGCCGCAGGTAAGTAACAAAAACCCCCAGCATGCGTGCACACTGGGGGGGTATAGCCTTCGGCGAAGGCGGAACTTCAGGAATTTTACTCCGCTTGTCTTTTTCTTTATTTGATGCCCAAGCTGCTTTTTACTTGATGACCAAGCTGCCGACGCAGGTGGTGTACCAGTCGGTTTCGGCTGTGCCGCCGCTGGTTACCCACTGGGTAAAGCGGGGGTAAGCCTTGCTGATGTCGGTACGCTCCAGGGGGTGGGCAATGAGGGTAGGCACCTTGATGCCCCAGACGAAGTTGTCGGGGGTGGCAAAGAGCTGGTCGTTATTCGAGGCCAATGACGTGGTGCTGTAGCCTTTCAGGTGAATCTCTTGCTTGCTGTGCTTGTTCTGCAGGAAGAAGTTGTAGTTCTCCGACTGGCTGAGGCCGTTGTAGCGCGTCACGAATTCCAGGTGGTCGTACAGGTTGCGCAGGATGGAGAGGGTAACGGTGGGTAGTTGCTTGGAGGTGGGCTCTTCGGTATTGAAGAAGTTGCCCTCTTTCAGCTTCTCGGTGCCGTTGATGGCGAAGACTACGGGCTGATTGCCCGAGCTCAGCAGTTCGAGCGTGATGTCGGGGTTGGTGGTCGAGGTGGTGTAATAGGTGCCGGTGGCATCTACGATGTCGCTCGTCAAGAGGGAGGAGAGCTCTACGCAGAGGCGGTAGGGGTGGCTACCCCCAATAGCACGGATCTGCAGCTGCAGGTCGGTACCCTCGGAGTAGGTCTCTTTGTTGCCCACGGAGTAGAAGGGGGCGATGTAGTAGCCAGCCACGAAGTCGTTCATGTCGTAGTCGCCCTTGGCGGGGTACATGTCTTCGAAGAGCAGGGTGCCGAATTGCCCCTTGGCGGGCATGTACATGGTGATGTCTCCCTTGGAACTGGCCCCGGTATCGCTGTTGTACCAATCCACCTCTTCGGGCAGGGTGATGGAGGTGTTGGCGCGGGTGGTGGCGGTCAACGTTTGCTTCAGCATCTTTTTGGCTCCTTTGACGCTGCATTGCAGGTAGAGCTCTTTTTGCGAAATGGGTAGGTCGAGGTTCAGCGTGGTGGGTGACTCCTTGCTGACTACCGCCTCGGCCAGCAACTGCTTGCCCTGCTCGTCGGCATAGAGCGTGACGGCTGTGGTGGTGGGGGTGCTGATGCTGAGTGCCACGCTGCGGGTAGTGGCCCAGGAGAAGCTGGCAGGTACCTTCAGTTCGGCTGTTTGGCCGCTCTGCTGTTTATCGGGGTCGAAGACGTCGTTGCTGCTGCAAGAGGCCGCAAGGGTCAGCAACAGGGCAGCAGCAGAAAGGAGGTTGGGGGTACTTTTCTTCATACAATCAAGGTGTTTCATTGTCTTTTTTCGTTTTTTGTTAATTGATTTAGTTTCTATGTATATGGGATGTTTTTAATTCCTCTTATTTCGGGTACAAAAGTAAGGTTTTGTTTGGGTACTTGCAAATATTTGTGGCTAAATTTACAACTTTAGATGCTTAATATTTGCAAATTTGAGCAGGGGTAGTGTACACCTTGTTTGCATAAGCAGGTTGGCGCAAGATACAAAACTTGAAAAAAATCGCTATAGGAAGGAAAAATCTACGATACTCTGTGGGTTGTATCGCAAAAAATGCCGATATTTGCAGCCATGATTCAATTGAACACGATAATCGATATACTCTGGAAGGGGTTCATCATTGGCGTGGTGGTCTCTGCTCCGTTGGGCCCTGTGGGGGTGCTTTGCATTCAACGCACTCTCAACAAGGGGCGTTGGTATGGCTTTGTCACGGGGCTGGGTGCCTCGCTGAGTGATATTGCCTACGCCCTGCTCACGGGCTATGGCATGAGTTTTGTGTTCGACTACGTCAATAAGAATATCTTCTACCTGCAGCTGTTTGGCAGTATCTTGCTCCTGGCCTTTGGGGTCTATACCTTCCGAAGCAATCCCGTGCAGTCGCTCAGGCCGGTCTCGACCAACCGGGGCTCCTATTTCCACAACTTCATCACGGCTTTTGCGGTGACCCTCTCTAATCCGCTCATCATCTTCCTCTTTATCGGTCTGTTTGCCCGCTTTGCCTTTGTCAGCGAAGGGGTGCTGGTGTTTGAAGCGGTGACGGGCTATCTGGCCATCGCGCTGGGAGCCTTATCGTGGTGGCTGGGCATCACCTACTTTGTCAATAAGGTGCGCAAGCAGTTCAATGTGAGGGGAATCTGGATCCTGAACCGCGTCATCGGCAGCATTGTGGTGCTAGTTTCGGTCATCGGACTGATTTTTACGCTGACGGGGAATTCTTTTTATAAATAGACTTTTTCAGCAAAGTAAGCAAGAACGGCATGAAATACGCACAGCAACTCAAACAGACCAACATCGTGACATACCTATTATATATGTGGTACGTGGAGGATCTGATTCGTGCCTACGGATTGGACGTGGAGCGGTTGCTCCCCTCCGTCAAGGCGCACTATGCCCCCGAGGAGTGGCCCAAGCTGGAGGAGTGGTATGCCAATCTCTGCGAGATGATGCGTGCCGATGGGGTGACGCAGAGCGGACACCTGCAGATCCTGCGCAACGTAGTGATGGACCTTACGGAACTTCACGAGGCCCTGCTGGCTTCACCACGCTACCCCTTCTACAGGGCTGCCTACTACAATGCGCTTCCGCTCATCGTGGAGCTGCGCCAGAAGAACGGACGAAAGGAGGAGCCTGAGTTGGAGAGCTGTCTGGGGGCTATCTATGGTGATTTCTTGCTGCGCATGCAGCAGAAGCCCGTGAGCGAGGCCACCACGCAGGCACTCAAGACCATCTCGACCTTCCTCTCCCTGCTTACGGAGTACTACCACAAGGAGCGCCGCGGCGAGTTGGACCGCTACAAGCTGGACGAAGCACCGCAAGCGGCGGCGCAACCCCTACATGAACAGAACCCAACTCCCGATGATAAATGAAGAGGAAGGAAAGGAATAGGACGGGGTGCGCATGGAGCGAAAATACGGCATTGTTTGATAATAATGGATGAACTAAATAGAAACCAAATGACCATACTAGTAACTGGAGCCAACGGCCAGTTGGGCACTGAGATGAGGCAGGTTGCTGCCCAATATCCCCATTACCGCTGGGTCTTTACCGATGTGCAGGAACTGGATATCTGTGATGCACAGGCGGTGAAGGCGTGTCTGGAACGTGAGAAAGTAGATGTAGTGGTGAACTGTGCAGCCTATACGGCTGTGGATAAGGCGGAGGAGAATGCGGAGCTGTGCGACCGGCTGAATCACCTGGCACCTGCCCTGCTGGCCCAAGCAGCTGAGGAGGTGGGAGCTGCCTTGGTGCATGTATCTACCGACTACGTGTTCGACGGTACGGCCCATCTGCCTTACCGCGAAGTGGATACCCCCTGTCCGAACTCGGTGTATGGACGTACCAAACTGGCTGGGGAACAGGAGGTGATGAGCCGCTGCAGCAAGGCGATGATCGTGCGCACGGCCTGGCTCTACTCACCCTACGGCAACAACTTTGTGAAGACTATGATTCGCCTTGGGCGCGAGCGCGATAGTCTGGGCGTGGTGTTCGACCAGATTGGTACGCCGACATACGCTGCTGACCTGGCTGCGGCCATCTTCAAGGCGATAGAGCGCGGCATTCAGCCTGGGGTTTATCACTTCAGCAACGAGGGCGTATGCTCTTGGTACGACTTTACGCTGACCATCCATCGCCTGGCTGGTATCACTACCTGCCACGTAAGACCACTCCATACCGACGAATATCCGGCCAAGGCTCCTCGCCCGGCCTACTCGGTGCTCGACAAGAGCAAAATCAAGCAGACCTACGACCTGGAGATTCCCCACTGGGAGGAGAGCCTGGCCCGCTGCCTGAAGGTGATGGGTGAGTAGTGATATCTTTAATCATAACATCTTTTATAATAATGAATACTGAAATAGATAGAAGACGTACTTTTGCGATTATCGCACACCCTGATGCTGGTAAGACTTCGCTTACGGAGAAACTGCTCCTCTTTGGCGGACAGATTCAGGTGGCTGGCGCGGTGAAGAGCAACAAAATCAAGAAAACAGCCACTTCGGACTGGATGGACATCGAGAAGCAACGTGGTATCTCGGTGACTACGTCGGTGATGGAGTTTGACTACCATGACTATAAAATCAATATCCTCGACACCCCGGGTCACCAAGACTTTGCTGAGGATACCTACCGCACGCTGACCGCTGTGGATAGCGTCATCATCGTGGTGGATGGAGCTAAGGGTGTGGAGACGCAGACACGCAAACTGATGGAGGTGTGCCGCATGAGAAATACGCCCGTCATCATCTTTGTCAATAAGATGGACCGCGAGGCCAAGGACCCCTTTGACCTGCTCGACGAACTGGAGGAGGAACTGCATATCCATGTGCGTCCGCTCACCTGGCCCATCGAGAGTGGTGTGCGCTTCAAGGGAGTATATAACATCTACGAGCAGAACCTCAACCTCTTCCAGCCCTCGAAGCAGGTGGTGGCCGAGAAGGTAGCCGTAGATATCCATACCGAGGAGCTGGATCGACACATTGGAAGCGACCTGGCCGATAAGCTGCGCAGCGAACTGGAACTGATTGACGGGGTCTATCCGGAGTTTACCACAGCGCCCTATCTGCAGGGTGAGCTGGCACCGGTCTTCTTCGGTTCGGCACTCAACAACTTTGGCGTGGAGGAGCTGCTCAATACCTTTGTGGAGATTGCCCCCAGTCCGCGGCCGGTCAAGGCGGAGGAGCGTGACGTGCAGCCTGATGAACCGAAGTTCACGGGTTTCATCTTTAAGATTACGGCAAACATTGACCCGAACCACCGCTCGTGTGTGGCCTTCTGCAAGATCTGTTCAGGCAAGTTTGTGCGCAATGCACCCTATTATCACGTGCGTCATGGGAAGACGATGCGCTTCTCCAGTCCTACGCAGTTTATGGCGCAGCGTAAGACCACCATCGATGAGGCCTGGGCGGGCGACATCATTGGCCTGCCAGACAATGGAACCTTTAAGATAGGTGACACCTTGACTGAGGGTGAGGTGCTCCACTTCCGCGGGTTGCCCAGCTTCTCGCCTGAGATGTTTAAGTACATCGAAAATGCTGACCCCATGAAGCAGAAGCAGCTGGCTAAGGGGATTGACCAGCTGATGGACGAGGGTGTGGCACAGCTCTTTGTCAACCAGTTTAATGGCCGAAAGATTGTGGGCACGGTGGGACAGCTGCAGTTTGAGGTGATACAATACCGTTTGCTCAACGAGTACAATGCCTCGTGTCGCTGGGAGCCGCTGAGCCTCTACAAGGCCTGCTGGATTGAGAGTGATGATGCGGCCGAACTGGAGGCCTTCAAGAAACGCAAGTACCAGTACATGGCCAAGGATCGCGAAGGGCGTGACGTCTTTCTGGCCGATAGTGGCTACGTGCTGCAGATGGCTCAGATGGACTTCAAGCATATCAAGTTCCACTTTACCAGTGAGTTCTGATTCCTGCCGATCGGGGATTTCTGCCTAAGCGCACAACCCCCGTAAACCACACCTATACGAAATCGAAGTATTACACTATCAATTTGTAATTTCCTCTATTTGCCCCTGTTGCCCGTGGAGGTAGCAGGGGCGTCAAAATTTCTCTGTTGTGCAAATGTTGTGCAAATGAGATGAATAAAAGAAAGAGAGCCAACTACTTAATCAATTAAGTAATTGGCTCTCTTTAAATCTTGTCGGGGTAACGGGATTCGAACCCATGACCCCCTGCTCCCAAAGCAGGTGCGCTAACCGGACTGCGCTACACCCCGAAGGCTTTTACCTGAAAAGCGGGGGCAAAGGTAGGGCTTTTTTGTTTATGCACCAAATGTGGAGCGCATTTTTTTTAAACTTTTCTGCTAGAGTAGGGGTTATTTCAAAAATAAACACTATCTTTGCCGTATGATTGAACTGGCTAAACATATTGAATTTCTGCTGCTGGAGAATGACTGCGTCATCCTTCCGGGGTTTGGTGGCTTTGTGGCACACTATACAGAGGCGACCTACGAAGCGAAGAATCAGTTGTTTATGCCTCCAATGCGAACCATTGGATTTAATCCACTGTTGCGACTAAACGACGGATTGCTGACCCAGTCGGTGATGGAGGTATATGGTACGAACTATGGCGATGCACTGAAGATGGTGACGCGATGGGTGAACCAACTGAAGAGACAACTCTACGAAGAGGGTAGCGTGGAGCTCAGCAATGTGGGCCAGCTACGCATGTCGATACGTGGTACGATGGACTTTGTTCCGTTCAACAGCCGGCTCACTACGTCGTGGCTGTACGGATTGGGGAGTTTTGAGTTGCCTGAGTTGAACAAGCAGTCCCTGACGGAGGTCTCTGTAAGGAGAGAGAAGCCGGTGGTGGATGCGCCGAGCTTAAAGCCTGCTGTTGCGGCTCAACGCACTCAAAGGCACTCATTCAGACGGAGAGCGGTTACCCTCATGAAGGAATCGCAGTGGACACCGCGTGTCAAGGAGCTCTTGCCTCGTCTCACCCCTGCCATGATGCAGGGCGCAGCAGCTGTGGTTGCTGTCCTGGTGCTGTTCTTCATCTTCTCCGTTCCGGTGAAGAACACCGAAGTGATGGGTAGCGGCAATTATGCCCAGTTGATGCCATCGGAGCTGTTTGATCGCATCGAGAAGCAGTCGGTAGCTATCCACGAAGTAGCGCTGCCCCAGGAATCCAAAGAGAAAAAGCCCGTGGTGGTGGAACGAACCACCCTGTCTAAGGGGAAAGAGCTGAAGAAGCCCGCTGCGGCTGCTAAGCCAGCTGCTGCTTCTAAGCCAGCTGCCACCAAGCCCAGTGCCACTGTATCTGCTGCTAAGCCAGCCGTTGCTTCTAAGCCAGCTGACACCAAGCCCAGTGCCACTGCATCTACTGCTAAGCCAGCCGTTGCTTCTAAGCCCGCTGCCACCAAGCCCAGTGCCACTGCATCTACTGCTAAGCCAGCCGTTTCTTCTAAGCCAGCCGCTGCTTCCAAGCCTGCAGCTGATGGTGATTACCACGTGATAGTGGCCAGTGTAGCTACTGAGGCTGATGCTCGTGCGATGGCTGAGAAGTTGGTGGCTCAGGGGTATGGTCAAGCCAAGGTGATTCTGCGTGACGGCAAGAATCGCGTCAGCTTACATAGCTTATCCTCTCAGGCTGCAGCTTATCATGCAGTCAGTCAGTTGCGTGAGAAGGGCCAGTTTGCCGGTGCATGGGTATTACATTGTAAAGTGAAATGAAGCGAATCCGTTGTCCTAAGTGTGAAAATTATCTGACCTTCGATGAGACCCTCTACAGCGAAGGCCAAAGTTTGGTGTTTGTATGTGAACACTGCAAGAAGCAGTTCAGTATTCGTCTAGGTAAATCACCCATGAAGGCGCGACGTCAAGAGGAGAAACTCGATGACCGAGCCTATGACCAGGAGTGGGGTAGTATTGCTGTCATCGAGAACGTGTTTGGCTACAAGCAGGTGCTCCCCTTGAAAGAGGGGGATAATGTGATTGGCCGACACTGCGTGGGCACGAAAGTGGATGTGCCGATTGAAACGAGCGACATGAGCATGGATCGTCGGCACTGTGTCATCAACGTGCGTCGCAATGGAGCAGGCGAAGTGGTTTATACCCTACGTGATGCGCCAAGTTTGACGGGTACATTTGTCAACAACGAAATTCTCGCCGATAAAGAGCGGCTACGCATAGAAGATGGCGCCATAGTTACCTTAGGCGCCACTACCTTTATTCTTCGAGCCGCTCAGTCGCGGTGATTCGTTGCGCGTTCTCCCGTTAGTTGAGTCGGCCCGCAGCTTTGGCATATTTCACGTATTTCAGATAGAGCTGATAGCGGCTTTCAACGTGTGTCTGCCAGGCTTGTTGCCAAAGAGCTTGCGCCTCCAGATGGTCGGAGAGCGACTCCATGCCGGCGACATACTGGCTGTGGCTGACGCGACGGTTTTCATCAGCCTGCTTCAGCGAACGTTCAGCTATCTCACATTCCAATTGTGCTTCGTCCAGATTGTTGGCCGCTTGTGTCAACTCCAACAGCATCTGCTCATTCAGGTTATCGCGCTCCAGCTGAACTTGTTGTAGTTGCGCTTTGGCCGCTTTGATCTTATTGGCCCGTTCGCCGAAGTGAAACAGCGGAACCTGTACGTTGAGCATCGCTGTAAACTGCGGCTTGTCAAACAGGGTGCGATGATCCAGTTTGACGCCATGCATGTAGCTGTAGTTGGCCATCACGCCCACTTGAGGAAGCGCTTCGCTGCGTGTCAGCTTGACCTGCTGGCGTGCAATCTCTACCTTCTGGTCGAGAATCTCTACTTCTGGGCGCAGGGAGATATCGTTGGTCTGCAGGTTATCCTCCACCTCGACTTCGGGGAAGCGGCCCGTAGTACGCACCTCGGTATTCAAAGGAAGCCCGACGTAGTGGCAGAGGTTCATCTGTGCCAGTCGTAGGGCATTGTCGGCTTTACGGATATTCAGCTCTGCCTCGTTCAGCTTGACCTGTACTTTCAGCACGTCGTTTTTGGGCTTCAGACCATGGCGGTGGGCACTCTCCACACTCTTCATCAGCTCTTGCAGCAGGGCATGGTAACTGCGTGCTACCTCTTGCATCTCCTGTGCTTTGACCAGCAGGCTGTAGGCCTCGTCTGTCTTCACGATCACCTCTGTAGAGACCAGTGAGCGGTTGGCTTCGGCCATGCGTTGTCCATGGCGTGACATACGGTAGGCTGCGCGGATTTTGCCACCCATATAGATGGGTTGCTCCACACTCACCCCTCCCATATAGACCATGCCTACCTGGTAGTCCATCTCTACTCCAGGGAAGTAGGCAAATCCTCCATTGGGTAGTGGTTGTCCCGATACGTCGGGTAAAAAGGTGGGTAGATTACCTCCAGCGATGCCGAAGGTACCATCGATGGTGCTGTAGAGCCCTGTTCCGGTCAGCGAGATATTGGGAAAGAAGAGGGCGCGGTAGCTCTTCATGGTGTAGCGGGCATAGCGGGCCTGTTGTGCTGAGGCAGCTAGCTCCTTGTTGAATTTGAGCGCCATGGCGCGGCACTGATCCAGAGTGAGTGGTTCCTGAGCGCTTTGTTCCTGGGCAAAGAGCCGCAGAGAGCTTACTGTCAGCATGACCATCGCAAGCCCGATCCACCTCCAGCAGATGCAAGTGTAAGATGAGTGATCCATATTATTCATTGTTCATTAGTGGTAGTTCATTGTTTCTCCTCCTTGATGTGGAAGAATAGGGCATAGAGCACGGGGATGAAGAAGAGGGTGATAATCGAGGCGAAGAGCAGCCCGCCCATGATGCTAGCGGCCAGTGAGCCAAACATGGCATCGGTCAGCAGCGGTATCATACCGAGAATGGTGGTGAGTGAGGCCATCATTACGGGGCGTAATCGACTTTGGGCACTATCTATTAATGCCTGCATCGGTGCGATACCAGCTTGTAGCTGCAGGGTGATTTCGTCCATCAGTACGATACCGTTCTTGATCAGCATGCCAATTAGTCCCAGCGTACCCACGATGGCTACGAAGTTGAAGGTCTTGCCCGTGAGCAGCATGACGGTCACTACACCTATGATAATCAAGGGAATGCAACAGAAGATGATGAGTGGCTTGCGGTAGTCCTTGAAGAGCATGATAAGAATGGCGATCATGAGGATGATGGCCAGGGGGAAGTTCTTGAAGAGATACTTCATCGACTGCGTGCTGGCTCTCTTCTCGCCTTGCCACATCAGGGAGTAGCCTGTAGGCAGGGGAATCTGCTCGATTTGTGCCGACACTTTTTGCCATGCCTTCTCCGTCTCGATGCCGGGTGCCGGCGAACATTGCATGCGTTGACTACGTTGACCGTTGTAGCGCGGGATGACGGGGTCTTCCCACTCCAGTCTGATTTCCTTCACCACCTGCCGTAGCGGGGTACTGCCCATCAGGCTCTCCACCATCTCTTCCTTCGAGATGTTGCCACTGCGCAGTTTCACCATCATCTCTTCGGTCATCAGTCCGTTGAGTGAGGGCAGGGTAGAGAAGACCTGTGCATTGGTCAGCTCCTCCACGGGGGCGCCCTGCTCGTCGAGGCACTTCAGGTAGATGCTCTCTTTGTGGCGGCCGTCATAGAAGGAGCCGATGGGAATGCCCCCGCCAATGGTGAGCATCGACATGCTGACGTCGCTGCGGCTCAGACCCAAGGCACGGGCAGCTGCTTGGTCATACTCAATGCGGAGTACCGGCACGCGAGGCTCCCAGTCGCTGGTGATGAGGCATACTTCGGGCGTGCGTTCCATGATGGCACGGGCCGAGTCGGCCAACTGATGCAGCACCACAGGGTCGGGACCCAGGAACTGCGCCTCGATGGGGTACTTCTTGAACATGAGGTTGTAGCGCTTCAGCTTGACGTAGGCTTGCGGATAGTGGGCCGTGAGGTAGGTCTGTATCTCGTCCATGTGCGCTACCAGTGCCTGGGGCGAGGTGAAGTCGATGATGAGCTCGCCGTAGGCCAGCGAGGGGTTGGCCACGCTGCGTACCAGGTTATAGCGTCCAGGGGTGCCACCCACCGACATGGTGATATCCTTCACCTCGGGGCGGCTCTTCAGGTAGCGCTCAATCTCCTGCAAGTCGGCCACCACCTGGGTGGAATTGTTCCCTTCGGGCAATTTGTACTCCATATAGAGCTGGTCGTAAACCATGTCGGGGAAGAACCCCTGCCGCATAAACCGGAAGCCAAAGAGGGAGAGCAGCAGCAGGCCTACCATGGCCATCACCATGCTCCAGCGGTGACGAAGTCCGTAGCCAAGCAGTTGCCGCAACAAGCCGTAGGCCCATCCCTTGTAGGCCTCCTGACCGCCAGCAGCTGCATCAAAGGGAGCAGGGTGGAGCTTGCGGTTGGCCATCAAGGGCACATGGAGCAGGGCCAGCACCCAGCTGAGCAACAGCGAGACGGCCAGTACGATGAAGAGGTCGCGCGTATAGACACCAGCCGTGTCGGGCGAGAGGAAGATGGGGAGAAAGGCAATGATGGCAATCAGTGTGGCTCCTAACAGGGGCATGGCTGTCTGCCTGCCGATGGAGGTAAGCGCCTCCATGCGCGGCTTACCCGCCTTGAGGTCCACCAGGATGCCGTCGATGATGACGATGGCATTGTCAACCAGCATACCCATGGCCAGGATAAAGGCACCGAGCGATACACGTTGCATGGTGCCACCTGCTCCGAGCAAGAAGAGGAACGACCCCAAGACCGTAACCACCAGGCTGACGCCGATAATCAGTCCGCTCTTGAATCCCATGGCCCACATCAGGATAAGCACCACAATCACCACCGACTCAATCAGGTTGATGACAAAGGTGCCCAGCGATTCGCCCACGCGCTGGGGCTGGAAGAACACCTTCTCAATCTGTGTGCCAGCAGGGAGTCGTTCCGACTGGATTTGCCCGATCTTCCGGTCCACCTCGCTGCCCACCTTGACGATGTCGGCATCTCCCGAGGCGGCCACCAGAATGCCGATGGAACGCTGGTCGTTGCGGAAGAGGGCATTGCGTGTGGGCTGTTCGTAGCCCTTTTCAATATGGGCAATGTCGCTCAGGCGCAGCTGGTCGTCGTCGTGACCCTGGATAAGCATCTGCCCAATGTCGTCCACGCTCTTCAGCTTGTCCGTTACGTTCAGCCGGATGCGCTGGTTGCCATTGTCGAAGTAGCCGCTGTAGGTGGTCTTGTTCTGCCCGTTGAAGGTAGCAAGCACTTCGGCAGGCTTCACCCCGAGGTTGGCCATGCGGTCTTGCAGCAGGGAGATGTAGATGCACTCAGGTCGCTGTCCGTAGAGGTCCACGCGCTCCACGCTTTCAATGTTGTTTACCTCGCGTTGAATCAGCTCGGCATAATCCGCCAGTTCGCGCTCACTCAGTCCGTCGCCGGTAAGGGCATAGAACATGCCGAATACGTTGCCAAAATCGTCCTTTACGATGGGTCGCGAAGCCCCTTCTGGCAGGGCGGCCTGTGCCACTTTGCGTCGCAACATATCCCAGCACTGCTCCACCTCCGCATCTTGCGTCGTGGTGGTCAGCTCCACTTGAATCAGCGAGAGGTCGTTGTATGAGTAGCTCTCCACGTTGTCGATATGGCTCATCGTGCGAATCTGTTTCTCGATGACGTCGGTCACCTCCAGCTCCACCTCATGTGCCGAGGCCCCGGGGTAGGTGGTGACCACCATGGCCAGCTTCACCTTGATTTCCGGGTCTTCCAGTTTGCTCATTTCGTAGCAGGAGTAGGCTCCTCCCGCCACCAGCACCGCAATGAAGAAGTAAATCAAGTTGCGGTTATTGAATGCCCATTTACTAAAATCCATGACGATAGCGTATCTCTAATCACTAAACACAAATCACTAAACACTAAAGCAGTCCGCCCACGTTGGTGGCTGTGGGAGCTGGCATGGGGGTTACGCGGGTCCCCTCTTTCAGGTGGTGTACACTGGTAGCCACAATCACTTCGCCCATTTGCAGGGTGGGCGATTTTACCAGGATATGCCCATTGCTCTGCGCGCGAACCGCCTTGACCACCACTTTGCGTATGGTGCCATCGCTGGGGGAGTAGCGGTAAAGGTAGCTCTGCCTGCCCTCCTCAAAAAGGGCTGTGCCAGGTACGCTGAGCAGTTCGCCATCGTGCTCCTCACTGACGATGGTCACCATGGTGTTCATCCCCGGCGAAGGCAGAGGCTTGCCCTTGCTGTCGATGAGCAGCCGCATGGTATAGAGCTGGTTGGCATTGGCCTTGGGAGTGATGCTGATGAGCTTCAGCGGATAGACCTCACCCGGGTAGAGCTGGAAAGTGCAATGGTAGCTGCTGAATTGCTCACGGCGGATGTACTCGGCAGCGGGCAGATTGATTTCCACCTCGGGCTCGCCGCCGCCAATCATCGAGATGATGGGCATACCGGCGCCCACCGTCTCGTGCGCTTCGAACAGGTGCTTCTGCACGAAGCCGTTAAAGGGGGCATAGAGGCGGGTATAGCTCAGCTGGTCTTGGTGGTGGCGGTACTTGGCTGTTATCTGTTGCAGTCCATACACCGCCTTGTCGTACTGGCTGGCGGTGGTGGCGCTGTCGGCATAGAGGGCCATCACGCGTTCGGCATCTCCTTTAATCTGTCGGTACTCAGCCTCGGTGGCATCAAGCTGCACTTGGTAGTCGGTGGGGTCGAGTTCGGCCAAAAGCTGACCTTGCCGCACGGAGGCACCATCTTCTACAACGATACGCTGTAGTGTGCCACTGACGCGGAATGCCAGACTGACGTCTTGCGCAGCTTTCACCTTTCCGGGATATTGCCGATGAGTGCGCTGCGAAGCCAGCTTCACCGTATCCACTTTTACTAACACCTGTTGCTGTTCCTGTTGTTTAGAGCCGCTGCAGGAGCAGAGCAGGCAGAGCAACACGATTCCAAGATAATGTTTCATTCTTATGATTAATTTATTTATTATTCGTATGGTTCTCCTCCATGGATAACATCCTCGCTGTGGATTTTGTTTGCAAAAGTACGCCACTCTTTCTGACTGAGAAAGGTCAATATCAGCTAATAGTTGTTCGATTTTTATATAAAAACGGGAAAAGATGGTGATATATTGGAAAATTTGTACTTAATTTGTGCACTGGCAAGGGGAAGTTTCCTTTGCGTGACGAAGAAATGATGAACAAGATGTTGCCTTTTCGCTTCTTTTCTGTAGTGCCTCGCGCTGTAGATTCACTGCACGTCGAACGTGTGATTTCCACGTTTGAATGCTGTGGCTTGTTTCTCTGTACCGGTGGCGAGGTGGATATCCTCTTTGGTGACCAGACCTATCGGCTGCAGCGGGGAGATATGTACATCTATGTGCCCTCAACCATCGTCCGTTTGTTGCATCGCACCGAAGAGGCAGAGGGCATCATGGTGGAGATTGATTTGGCATTTATACTACCCCTGGCAACGGCATCGCTCAGTGTAGAGAATCTGTTGAACCTGCGTCATGCACCCTGCACCAAGCTCGACGAACCGCAGTTTCAGCATCTGCTCTCCTTGGCTCAGACGCTGCAGCAGCGCATCGAACAGGCTCACTTCGACGAGTTGGCCCTGCAGCAACGCGTCTTGATGCAAGATATCCTCAAGTCGATGGCACAGACCATGTTCTACGAGGTAATCAACGCTTATTATGCCAACCGACCGCTCTATCCACTCCCTCAGGGGAAGAAAGATTTGGTGTTTCATCACTTCATGT
>CAMCUZ010000050.1 GCA_945879145.1 uncultured Mediterranea sp. | reverse complement strand
AATTAGGCTTTTCATCCCCTGAATAGCTCATGTCTATGGTGGTCGCACGAGGTCGATCAAGTGATTGACCTAGGTCACTCAATCGTTTGACTAAGGTCAAGCGATTGGATGACCTCGTGCGACCACCTCCAAAAGAACAATACAGAGAGGAAAGAAAGCATAGTTTCACCCCCATACCCGACTATCATCTTCGAAAAAAAAACTATTATGAATAGCAGCAGCGAAAGCACCAGCGTGTAGGGGCGCAAAATCTTGCGCCCAGCATGCAGCTGGTCAACCATGCTTGGGTGATGCCAGAAAGGATACTCCTTTATGCAGCAATATAATATAAAAGATGTGAAATAATAGTATTGAAACAATACTTTCACTATATTTGCAATAGTTTTATTCAGCCGATAGCTTTAACATGATTTGTTAGACGCTAAGGGTTGGAGGGAACAGACATATATAAAGAAGGACGTTTACTTTTACGTTTTGTCTTTTTTGACGCATAGGAATCTCGCAAGTTCTTAATAGTCAGTCAAAAGCAAAGCAACGGTAGATGTCTGCGGGATATGTTATAGCCGTAGCTTACTTATTATTAGGTAGGCTATGTTTACTATACATATCGGCGTGGGCTATCGGCGTTGCTCGTTCATACTGACTGGGCAATGCGAGAGCCTCTATGCGTGGGACGAGTAACTGGAACAGATTCCCCACGCTTTTTTTATATATGGTGAAGGTATAGAAACTGAAATGTCTGCCATGGGGAACGGTAGAGCCTTAATACTCGTTTTACCATGTCTATTACTCGTTCGGTAAAGCTTTTATTCTTATTACTATCTGCTTTGATAGTGATATACTCTTTTTCGGCATGTAAAGGAAGAGAGAAAAAAATCAATCTCATAGGTAGTCCTTACTTTACTTCTGATGGTTGCCTTAAGACCGATTCAACAATTTTCCATTATAAGGAAGAGCCATGCTCTAGTTTAAAACTCTATGTAGAGTCGTCTGGAAGCATGAATGGATTCTTCCGCCCAAACAGAGCGACCCAGTTCAAGGAAGATATATGGTGTATTTTCTCTGATTTCGATAAGTTTACAAACGAGGTAACAGCTATCGATGGAAAGGAGGAAAGGAAATTCAATTTGCAGAAATTCAGAACAGCCATGAGCAGTGGGCAACTGAATTCCCCAAATTCCACAATGGTTCCTGACATGTTGCACCATATCATACATAACCTAGAATTTAACGAGGGGGAAGCTGCTGTTTTGGTGTCAGACATGAAATACAGCCCTGTAGGGAGTAAAGCAATGGATGTGCTCTTATCCCATTATGCCACAGATATTCGTAATCTGGTAATGAATACCCAAGCCGCCTTCGCCTTAGTTGTGGCCACATCCAACTATCTTGATAGAAAAGGCAAGGAGGTAGAAGCCAAATCACCCTACTATTATCTGATTATTGGAAAACCTCAACAAGTCACCTGGCTGAGAAATTGCATCTCTACGCTTCTCAACGACAAAGGCCACTATGTGGATGCGGTAGAATTCGGGTTTGATTACGGTGCCCCGATCTATGAGCTAGGCAAGGTAACAAACGGGAAAAAGAAAAAAAACGAACCGACTATTTACCGTGTTGACAGAAAGAGCAAGAGCCTCAAAGGAGCTTGCACCATAGATATAGAGTTAGACATTACAGCATATCCCTGGTGCATGGAAAATGAAGAAGTGCTCAGAAAAGCCATAGAACTGAAGACTACCGCAAGAAGCGAAGTGTCCATTGAGTCTGTAGAATATGAAATTGACAATCATGCAGACCAATCCTTAAAAAGACATGCTAAGGCTATTATCAGGGTTTTAATCTCAAAATTGCCCAATAAGGGTGATGTCCTAGAATGGAACGTAGTCGTCCCCAAAGGCATTGTATCAACAACATTCCAATCGTTTATGGGAGCTACTTCTGAACAGATCCTAAACCAATCCTTCTCTATTGAGAATTTCATAAACGGGATGTCAGCCGGGAAAGCAAATTATTACAGTAAGACCCCCAACAGAATATTAATTTCAACAGCGAAATAACAACACTAATAATACGAAGATGAGTATTGAAGGATATTATAATTGGTTTTTGCCTGATTTGACTGAAAAAATCAGTGAAAATGAGGATTTCTTAGACATTCTATTATCTTGTGAGGATTTTTTGTTTACGTCCTGCATCGTATCCGCATTTGTGCCTGTGCTTTTGTACTATACCCTTTATACCAAATGCTGTTTTTGGGGATATCATTATAGAGTAAAACATTGGGCAGTATGGATGATAGTCTTCTTTGCCATAATGACTACTATAGCTTGGTCATGGCCACTACAAGAGCTAGATGAGCTCTATATGGATGATTTGGAAAGCATTAAATGGAGACTATATTTTGGCAATGTGGTTTTGTTCCTATTCTTCAGTTTTGTGTTTTCATGGTTTTGGTGTCAATTCTTGCCCACCAATGCCTATCGTTTTCTTAAAATCAGACATTAATCATGAATAGAGTATTTGTATTTTGCATAGGAGGTACTGGACTTCGCGTCATGAAGTCGGTCATCATGTTGCTTGCTTCAGGTTTCCGAACCAACGGTTATCAAGTCATTCCCATCATCATTGACCCACATCAAGACCTAAAGGAGAAAACTGAACTAGATGCGCTAATAGCCAGCTACCAAAAAATCTACAACGCTACCGTGGGTGAAAAGACAGAAGATAAAGACAACGCTCTCGATGGGTTCTGGAACACACGCCTTATGACTTTGTCAGAGCTGGACAACCAACAAAATCCCACCAGCTCCTCCATGGCAGACGAAAGAGCGTTTAGAGAGTACATAGAAATGGGGAAGTTGGATGCTGATGATCCCAATCACTATCTGATTCAGGCACTCTACACAGAGGCGAATCTGAACAATAAGTTATCGGTAGGATTTAAGGGAAATCCCAATGTGGGTACTGTAGTGTTAGGAGACATGATAGAGGGGGCCGACGAATTTGAAGGCTTAAAACGTCAGTTCAACGAAAACGACCGTATCTTCATTATCAGTTCAATCTTTGGTGGCACTGGCGCATCGGGCTATCCTCTCTTAGAGAAGAGTATCCGTAATTGCAAAAGTTGCCCCAAGCTGAAAGATGCCATGATGGGAGCTGTTACCGTGTTCCCCTATTTTGCCTTGGACGACCCGACAACCACCAGGAGTTCTATTGACTCAGCCAACTTCCTCACTAAAACCAAAGCGGCCTTGGCGTATTACGCAGACAATGTGCTCTCTAATTACCTCTACTATGTTGGAGAGAGGAAACTGCGCAAATCTTATAAGAATAATGAACAAGAACAGGAAGATCCCGCCCACTTTATTGAGTTAGTGGCAGCCTCGGCCTTATTCGATTTCTTAAAGCAAAAGCATCAGAATACAACCCAATATATGACAAGGGCTATAAGGGATGACCAAGAAGTATTAGATATCGTGTCAGCTGGCGACGGTTACAAACCAATAGTAAAATCTCTCGCTGACATGATGCTGTTGAAGGAAATGATGGATTTCTGGGAGAACGAAAAGCAATCACCTTTAGAGAGCTCCAGATGGCAATTAGATGAACGCTTCTTCTCGACAGAACCTTATACAGATCTGAAACGGTTCCTAAATCGGTTCTCTGAGTGGTATGGCCAAATAGCAAGCAATGAGCGAGGATTCAACCCGTTGAATATCAATAACAACATGGCTAATCCAATAAAAGGCATGTCCATCGAAGGAGATAAGCGCCATTATGTACTCAACATGATTAATTATAGTCAAAAAGACAAGGCCAGTAATTCCAATAAGTTTCGACACCTTATGGATAGTGCATACCAAGCCATTAACGAACATACAGAAACAATAATCAAAGGGAATAAGTCATGAGTGCCATAGATTTAAGTATTGTCAGTAGAGGTACTGCTGGCAGCGATTGGAGTGCAGAAAAAGGAAAAATTGACCAGGCTAAGCTTAGCGAGATAGCTGAGGATAGAGTTGATAATTGCGGTGCACTGAATGCGCTGCCTACCCCTTTTGCACGATTCTTTGTTGTTAAGGAAGCTTTCCGCAGGTTATTGGAACAGAAGCGAAACGCATCAAGCCAAGCTGGACAGGTATACGAATGGTTAGTATCAGATTGCCTTGACGTATTCGAACTACTCTTCAATAAGCGGTACCATGACATGAGGAACGAACGCATAGTCATAAAGGAGTGGAATAAACAAGAAGGCTTGAGAAACCTACGAGCCAAAATGCCCATACTGGAGAAAGCCCTTCAAACATATTATGACAGCGACCTCGGCGAACAAACGACCCTACTCTATTTCATTATTCTAGAATCCGCCGGCAAAAGCTACCTGCTTGGTATCAGCTCACCCATGACAGGGTTCATCACACCCCCTGACCTAGACAAAATCAGTACAGGCAGAGAGTGGCACTTCGCAGGTGAACGATATTCCACAATGCCCAATCTAAGGAGAAAGGAGAACAAGGGACTATACTTTAAGGAGTCTAGACCTTTTGAGGCAAGATCTGTTGAATTCAAGAACTACATGTATCAGCTGTTTAGCCGAGGTACAAATGTGAACATGGAATACCTCCGTGATTACATCAAAGCGTTTGATAATGACCCTGACATCCGAAATGACTATCAACTAAAGCTCACTCCATGCCAGAGCATTGAAAACGAAAATATAATTATCAATGGCCTGCCTATTCGATACAACGATGAAGTAGGAGATTACTTTACAGATACAATCATCAAGTTACCCTATCGTATCGCAGAGGAGAACTACATCGTTTACCCCTTCGATGGAAATGCAGAGAGAACATCAGATTACCTTCTGCCAATTTCAGAAGAGGCACTGACGAGATTAGACGTCAATCATCTTGATGTGAGATACAAGCTTGGTTACAACAAGGTAACTGTTACCTTAACTATCCAGGGTAAGGAATACTCCAAGGATTATGTTGAAACTCCCTGCAAACCAGAGGAAGGGACGATTCTTGATTTGTCGATGAGCAAAATCTATATCGACATGGGCCTCTTCCCCAACATCAAGGCTAGCAATGAGGAACTTAATAATTACTACAAGTTGATGTGGGTTGCCGCCGACCAAAACGCTAGAAGAACATTTGACATTTCACATCTCAACTGTACCTTTTACAGGCAGAACAAAGATGGGTACTCTGCATTGGTTGAAGCACAAGACAACACTTTCACCTCGGGAGTAAGGCCATCTGTAGTACGTAGCTCACAACAAAATGTGGAAGAGTTCTCAACCAAATACTATGAATTATTTGGAACCTCTTTCGACTTTATTCGCCTAAGCCTGAGATTGAATGGTAAGGAATATTTTGGTCTCATACAACCCAAATGGTTTAAGAGTGATGTATCAAAGAAATCGTTTATTTACGCGATTGACTTCGGCACATCCAACACTTTCGTCTCTCGCAGGGAGATAAAAGCAGAGTTGCAGGAACCCGAACAACTGAAGATGGATAGACCTATCATGAGCTACTTACATCGTAAATCTCCAGTTGAACAGAAAGAGGAAATCAACAGATGGGAAGAGGGTATGCAACCCGTATCGATGGAGTACTTCTTCTCAGAATTTATACCTCCCTACATTGACGGAAAACGATACCGCTTCCCGCTGCGGACAGCATTAAGCAACTCACAGCGTATAGCAAAAAAACAGTCACTGTTTGACAATTGCAACATAGCTTTCTCCTATGGAAAGAAGAAGGTACTAGGAAACAACAAAGTAGAAACGAATTTCAAGTGGAACGAAGAAAAGCAAGAGTATATTGAATCGTATATCCGCGAATTGTTGATGCTAATCAAATACGACATGCTGCAAGAGCAGGTTGATGTCAATCAGACAAAAATCGTATGGTTCCGTCCATTGAGTTTCAGAGGCAGTCTGAAAGACATCTTTGAAGAAATCTGGAAGAATGCTTCGTCAGAGATACTGGGCATACCCTCTTCACAGGTTCTGTGCCTTTCTGAGTCTGAAGCCCCCTATTATTACTATTCCAAGAAGGGTACTTTCAAAGCTATTGAATCTGTTGCGCTCATTGATATTGGCGGTGGATCTACCGATATGGTATGCTTTAATAATAACAAGCCTCGTTTTGCCAACTCAGTTCATTTTGGATGTGATGTATTATGGGGCAATGGCTACAACCAGTTTGTTGGCGCCAAGGATAATGGCATTTTCCAAAAGTTCCAAGATATCATCAAGTTTGAGGATGCTGACCTAGCACGACTTAACGAATACATGAAATCCACAGATTCGGGCAGCTCAACCAAGGATATCATCAATTTCTGGATAGATAATGCGAACGAGAGTCATGTAGTGTCCCTTCTAAAACAATATTTCAGACCAGTATTCCTCTATCACTATGCCTCTATCATCTACTATTTAGCCAAGATGATTAAGTCTATAGGGGAGAGATGCCCACAAACTATCTTATTCTCCGGCAATGGCAGCAAATATATCGACGGATTCCTGCACAGCGAACATCATGTATTAGAGCTTCTAGCTAATGTCATATTGGACAAGGAATTCCCAGGGCATGGCAACTTAACGATTATCCTACCAGATGACCGGAAAGAAAGTACATGTTATGGTGGGCTCTTTAGGGATGAATCAGCACAGCGGGCTGAAACTTATTACTTCATGGGCGTTGACGACACACAATACAAGGATGTCAAAGCATTAAAGCACGCATTCGAGAACGGACTTCGTGAGCAAATTACTGATGAGGTCTTCGAACTTAATAAGTATTATCTCACCATGCTGGATGTACTTATCCGAGAAGAGGAATTAAAGAATATCAACAAAGAATCTATTGAGCACGCTATTAACAAAGATATTGCTGACGCAGTACATACAGCCTTCCAGAAAGAGGTAATAGATAAGAACAGCGACAGCGTAACTTATGGAGACACGCTGTTCTTCCTGCCAATAGTTGACCAGATTCTTAAACTGACCAAAATATAATTCCCAAAAATGATCTATGTAGCTATAGGAGTATTCTTTGTCTTCTTATTCTTTCAAATTAAGTTGTATAAAGAAACACGAAAAAAAATTGACTTGCTGAGTCAACTATTCCCTAAAGATGGAATAAAGTATGTGAAAGATGACTTAACCATCTGTTTGGACGAGGGAAGCAAAGGAGACAAAGAACTCTCAGAAATGATTCAAGAGATAAATGTCTATCTCTCAAAAAATGAGGGGACAGCCGACTTCTCGATTCTATTGAATATGGTGGAACGCAAAATCAACATGATGTATGCCGATGCTGTATCGAAAATATCGTTTCCGACTTATTTTGGTCTGTTAGGCACTTTTGCAGGAGTATTCATTGGACTTTGTGCCTTCAATATCGGTCTGGGTACAAGACATGACGGCAGTTCTACCATTGAAGACTATATGGTGGGAGATTTGATCTGGGGTGTCATTGTATCAATGGCTACCAGTATTATAGGACTTATCTGTTCCATAAGATCAAATTGGTATGCTTCTGATGTCAGAAAAGGCCTTGACAGAAGGAAGAATGAATTGTACCACTTCTTACAGACAGAACTAATGCCTGAGCTTGGAACAGATATGGTCAGTTCCATTAGTAAACTACGTGAGACCATCAATCTCTTTCAGCCGGCTTTCAATCAAGTCATTAACCAGTTCCAAACAACTTTCGACCATTGTACAGCTCAATTTGGCAACGCATTCAGAGAAAATGTACAGGTAGTTGCACAGGCTGTGACCTCAATGGGTGAAAACATCGACAAGGTAAATAAGAATATCTTGTTCCAACAGAAACTCCTTGATTCACTTAAGTCCAAGGAGTTTAACAGGACATTGGACAAATTTGTTAATGCGGTAGGACAGTTTGACGAATTATCTCAATCTTTGGCTTTGTTTGAACAGAGCAAATGCGAAGTCATTCTTGCTACACAATCACTCACAGAAGCACAGCAAGCATACAACCAATCTCTCAGCATTCCAACAGAGTTGGTATGCAAAGTTAACCTATTGCTTGACCGTATCAAGACGTTCGAAGATAATCTGAACCAATTAGGTGAGGAGTTGAAGCAGTCTGACATCATCGGTAATGAGCAACTTAACCTCATCAGAAGCCAGTTATTGGTACTGAAAGAGAAGAATGCCGTTGCCTCAAATTATGCAGATACCACTACCACTGAGCTCATCACATTCTTTACATCCCAAAAGGAGAGTCTGAAGGGTAAAACGAATGAATGGAATCAGACACTGATGAACTATGGCGATGAATATGCAAAAATTGTCAACGAGATGCAGATGCAGATGAAAAACCGTTGGAATGAATTTATTAGGCAAATGGATAAGCTGTTTGATACATCAGAGGTCACCACTCCACTGAATTATCTCAAACAACTGCAGCCTATTTATGAAGGAATAAAGGCTATAGAGTCAAGACTCGCAGACAATCAAACCATAGAAAAGAAGTTGGATGACATAAGTACAGAGGTGGCCAATATCAATGAAGCTGTCAACTCTATTCCAGCTACACCAAATCAGCCATCTTCTTCAAGTGGATTAAATGCCCCTACTGAGAATACAAATTCTATTCAGCAATCCATACAAGACATGGAAAAACGTATGGATATCGTATTTCAAATAAACCAGCGACTAGATGTTATTTTGCAGAATATTGAGCGTATCAAGTTGCCACAAACTACTCCGATCTCTTCAATCAAGGATAATATGAAGAATCAACAGGAATTAAAAGAAGCGCAGAATAAAATTGCACAACTCCAAGAGGAGTTGAACGCTATCAGACAGACACCTGGAATGACTGATTATACGTCAGTAATTGAAGACTTAAAGAATCAATTAAAAGAGAAAGAGGAGGAATTGCGAAAGCAACTCGAAAGGCCTTGGTATAAACGAATTTTCAGAAGATAAACAATGGATGATTTTAGCGGAAATAAGTCTTCTTTTTGGCCAAGCTATGTGGATATAATGACAACCCTATTTGCCATTATGTTAGTCCTGTTTTGTGTTACGTTCACCCACTTCAAGATTACGAATGGGCAACTGAAAAGAGCACAAGATAGTTTAAACGTATATGTACGCGACTACAAAGAGCTCCTCTCCATCTATAAAATAGTTGAAAACATAGATACAGCTTATTTTGAATTCAAGAAACAGTATGTAAAGCACATCTTCAAGATAAACGTGACATACCAGACTGGGGAATTTGAATTAGATAAATTATCAGCTGATGGCAGGAATCCGCAAGAGGCTCAACGGCTTAGGGAGGAAATATTTAGGGCTGGTCAAGTTATCAAACGGACCATAGAAAATCTCCAAAAGAAAGAAGATTTGAAGCAAGACATCAAGTACCTTGTAGTTATTGAGGGACAAGCATCCAAAGATAGATATTATATAGATGAATTCAGAAACAACAACGTTCTAAGCTATCAACGAGCATGGAAATTGACAGAGTTCTGGAAATCACGTGGAATTGATTTCACCCAAATGGATAAGTGTGAATTACTTATATCTGGTTCTGGTGAGAAAGGAGTGCCAAGAGAACTGGAGAATGAGAGGTACAATCAGAGATTCTTAATTCATATTGTCCCCGTCATTGGAAATCTTTCCAGAAAGAATATGGAGCAAGCTATAAGTAGTAAAGATTCGAAGGAGAACGGAGTCCAATAACAACACGATGAGACTCTTTCTAAAAATAATTAGCATAGATCCACATGAGTTATGTAACTAAAGTTCCCACACCTATGAGGCGTGGCTACAATTAATACTAAGTCCTTATTCCCTTTTATGGGAGCGGGCATTCGTTCCTTGAAATTGCTGGAAAATATCTGATAAGAAATAACAGATTTTCAATTATTTATTTTATATTTGTAGTGAAATATATATAACATATAAACAATAATTAAAACAATCTGTTATGGATGCAAAAATAAGCCATTTCAGACTCAGCCAGTCGCTCCGCAAGCGATTCACAGATTACGAAACATTCGGTGAACTGTTCCGTGACATCAGGGAAGGCCTGCTGGAACTTACATTCATAGAGCGCCTACTTCCGATAATTGCAGAACTCCTTGAGAAGATTGCACGCCTTTTCAATTCTACGCTGGACGACCTCCTTGAAAAAGCCATGGCTGATGAAGAGACAAAACATGACCTCGAGTGCATCCTCAGATATAATCCAAATTTCAAAGAACGACTATAGGTCTTTACACTTTTTAAGCAGAAAGAGCGAAAAACCTATATACGAATTGTTTAACATTAAAAAACTAAGAGTTAATCCACACTACAGCTGCTTCTGTCGGTGTGGGAAACTCGAAATTATTATTTGCCGTTATTTGATTCAACTTCATTATTATTCTCTCAATGTTAAGAATCAATCTTTCCACTTTGAGAGTTTTCAGCATTACCGGCCTTGCTCATCAAACGTTTGGTCTCCTGCAACTCCTTTTGCAAGAGGCGCACACGCTCAGCTAATTGCTCTTGGCTTGGGAGGGCATCTTTAATTCTGATGTTGTTGTACGTTGCCACACCCATTGGAGTGCTGATGCCTTTGAACGACCATTGGACATCAGCCCTGTTCATATTCGTGCATACCAAAAGACCTATAGTCGGATTGTCATCGGGTTGTTTCAAAACTTCGTCAACAGCGTTTACATAGTAGTTTAATTTGCCAGCGAACTCTGGTTCAAACGCTCTTGCCTTCAGTTCGCATACAATGTAGCAGCGTAGTCGAATATGGTAGAAAAGCAAGTCGATTCTTCTTGTTCTTCCGCCAACAATTATTTCTTTCTGTTTGCCGATGAAAGCAAAACCATTGCCCATTTCTAGCAGCAGTGCTGTAATGTTATCGTGAAGAGCCTTCTCCAATTCGCTTTCGTTGTAGGTTTCGTGCTCTACTGTTGCAAAGCCAAAATCGTAGTTTTCCTTTACCACATACCGTGCCAATTGTGCCAGTTGTGGTGTCAAGTGTTGCGAAAAATTATTGGGAACAGTACCTTGCTTTTTGTAAATATCATCTTTCATTACTCGCGTCAATATGTCACGACTAATTCCTTCTCGAATAGTGTACCCCACATAGAACAAGGCTTCTTCAATTGTTTTCGAATGTTGGACTATACGAACATGGTGTCCCCATGGCACGCAAGCAAAAGGCAAGGGAAATTCTGAAACAGACTGTTTCAGTTTTTCTTCATCTGTTATTTGTTTGATTTTGTTATCATAGTTGTCTTCTGGCACCATTACTGAAACAAGCTGTTTCAGTTTTTCCATATTCTCGGCATAGAACAGATACCACTGTTTCATATACCACAAATTGCGCACAGAAAAGTTTGTACTGTTAGGAAACTCACGATTCAAATCTAGGCTTACCTGTTCTACAACTCCTGCTCCCCAGCGTTCTTCGGCTTTTTTCTGTACCAAGTCGCGCCCTAGTTGCCAATTGAATAGAAGTTTTTCAGCATTCACCTTGACAGCTGCCTTCACCTGTGCGGAACGATAGCGACTCTTAATGTCTGCTATCCAATCCGCATAGTCCGCATCAATGTGAATATCGTGTGACTTCACGATATATGGTTCAGCCTGTGGCTGTATGTCTTTATTTTCTTGCGTCATTTCTTAGACGTTATGTTATTCGCCTTTATTCTATTTTGTTATCTGTCAGTAAGTCCTTCATGTTAACATTAAGAACTTTTGCAATTTTGTTTAATGTTTGAAGATCTGGCTGTGATGCATTGGAACACCATCGGCTTGTGGTTGTAGTGCTAACACCAAGTTGCTCTGCAAGCCACTTGCCAGTTTTCTTCTGTTCAACCAGCACAACCTTTAATCGATTCAAATCGTTCATCGTAATTTTATTTAAGTTCAATGCAAAGGTATTAACAATTTTCGGAACAACCATGATAAAGGCTTTCTTTTTAGGCTTCATAGCCAATGCTATTTGCAAATGTACTAAGCAAAAGGGAGACCCCCTATAACGAAAAATCTCTCGTAAGCCATTGGCCTACAAGAGATTTTCCTGGTACTCGAAGCGGGACTTGAACCCGCACAGCCGTAATGGCCAAGGGATTTTAAGTCCCTCGTGTCTACCGATTCCACCATTCGAGCATCCTTACTTAAATAAGCGAGCGGAAAACGAGACTCGAACTCGCGACCCCAACCTTGGCAAGGTTGTGCTCTACCAACTGAGCTATTTCCGCAGTTTCCCACCGAAAACGGCTGCAAATATAGAGACTTTTTCGTTTCCACACAACTTTTTCGCCATTTTATTTCCTATGAGCCTAAAAGCAGAGGCCATCAGGGTCACTCGAAGGAACGCAGCAAAGCGATTTCTTCGGCCCAGAGGGTTTCGTCGGGGGTCTCCAGAATGATGGGCATGTTGTTGAAGCGGTCATCACGCATGAAGCGGCGGAAGAAGTCGATGTCAATCAATCCCTTGCCAATGCTATCGTGACGATCTACGCGCGATGCCAGCGCCTTCTTCGAGTCGTTCAGATGGATGCCACGCAGGTACTCGAAGCCCACGGTACGGGCAAAGTCATCGAACACCAGGTCGTACGCGCCCACCAAGTCGTAACCCGAGGTGAAGGTATGACACGTATCGAGGCAGACGCCCACGCGGCTCTTATCTTCCACACGGTCGATGATGTAGCGCAGCTGCCAGAACTCATTACCCACGTTGCTGCCCTGCCCAGCGGTATTCTCGATGACGGCTGTCACGCCACTGGTCTGCTCCAGGGCCCAATTGATACTCTGAGCCACTCGATCGAGGCACTGCTCCACACTAATTTGCTTGAGGTGACTGCCGGGGTGAAAGTTGAGCAACTTGAGCCCCAACTGCTCGCAACGCTGCATCTCGTCGAGGAAGGCGGCACGGCTCTTAGCCAGCCCCTCATCGTCAGGGTGTCCCAGGTTAATGAGGTAGCTGTCATGAGGCAAAATATGCTGAGGCAGGATACCACTGGCCGCACAGCGTTCTCCGAAGAGACGGATACTCTCGGCCGTGAGGGGCTTACTGACCCACTGCCTCTGGTTCTTGGTGAAGAGCGCAAAGGCGTTGGCGCCAATGGCCTGGGCATGCAGGGGGGCACTCTCTACCCCACCCGATGCCGATACGTGTGCTCCGACGTACTTCATGACCACCGCTTATTCAAAATAGTAGAGGAATATGGCCACGCCTTCGAGCGCTTTCTTCTTCTCACCCTCAATCTCGAGGAAGAACTTAATCTCAGCCTTGGCCACACCACGCAGGTTGGCTAGCGACTGCAGCGAAGCAGTCAAGCGGATGCGCTGACCGGCCAGCACAGCCTGGCCGAACTTCATCTTCTCGATGCCGTAATTGATCATCATCTTCAGGTGGTTCACCTCGATGATTTGGTTCCAGAGGAAGGGCAGCATGGAGAGCGTCAGATAGCCATGAGCGATGGTGCTCTTGAAGGGGCTTTCCACCTTAGCCCGCTCGGTATCCACGTGAATCCACTGATGGTCGAGCGTAGCATCTGCAAACAGGTTAATACGTTCCTGGGGCAGATCCACCCAATCGGACGTGCCAATGGGACAACCCACCAGCTTCTCAAAATCTTCGTAAGAATTAATTGTTACCATGTCGTTTTTCGTTATTTAATGTTTATTCGTGTGAGCAAAAATACGATTTTCTCAAAAATAAGACAAGGTTTATTTGCTATTTTTAAACAAAAGGGATACCTTTGCAAAAAAGATAACCATTTTATTCACCTTTAATTACATTACCTTGACATGAAACCTATTATGCAACATCATGCCCTGGCTCGCTATACAAGCTACCTCATCACTGCCGTCATCTCCCTGTCCATCGGATTGATGATCCCATTGCTATACAGCCACAGCAGTATCGACCGCACCACCGAAGCGATAGAGAGCGAGGTGCCTTACTGTGTGGCCTCACCCCAGGTGCCGGCCAGTGTGAGCTTTGCTGGACAAGAGATTGACCTAACGCGCTGTGACCTGCGTGAGCGGATGGACCGCGAGCTGATGGCCTTTACCTACATGCACTCTTCAACCCTGCTCACCATGAAGCGGGCCAATCGCTACTTCCCCGTCATCGAGCCCATACTCAAAGCCCACGGCCTGCCTGATGACCTGAAATACCTGGCCGTAATCGAAAGCAGCCTGAACCCTAAAGCCAAGTCGCCCGCCGGTGCCGTAGGGTTGTGGCAGTTTATGCCGGCCACAGCCAAAGAGTATGGATTGGAGGTAAACAACGAGGTGGATGAGCGCTACCACATTGAGAAGGAGACCGAGGCGGCCTGCCGCTACCTAAAGGCGAGCTACGAACGTTATGGTAACTGGCTCTGCGTAGCGGCCAGTTACAACGCTGGTCCGGCACGCATCAGTTCCCAGCTCAAGTTGCAAATGGCAGAGCAGGCGGTGGACCTCTGGCTGGTGGAGGAGACCTCGCGCTACATGTTCCGCTTGCTGGCGGCCAAGGCGGTGGTGGAACAGCCGCGCCGCTACGGCTTCTTACTGAAGAAGGAGCAGCTCTACCCGCCCGTGACCTACCGCACCGACACCGTACGTGGCCCCATCGACACGCTGGCCCGCTACGCCCAAAAGCACCAGCTGAGCTACGCACAACTCAAAGAGGCCAACCTCTGGCTGCGCAGCACACGTCTGACCAACCGCCTACGCCGCCCTTACGTCATCCAGCTTCCCCTGCCCGAAAGTCTCTACTACGACCCCAAGCAAACTCGTAGCCACAACCCCAGCTGGGTGATTGACTGAGGAGTGAAACCATGGATAGTGACCACAAGAATGACCAAGCCTCCATGGCCTGACAGACCATAATCGTAAAAAAAAAGGACTGCCCTCGGGAAGAGGAGCAGTCTCTCTTTTGTCTTTTACTAATCCAAGCGGCTTACTTCGCAGCCTCCAGAGAAGCCTTACGGAAAGCCTTCATGGCCTTCTCAATCTCAAGGGATGCCTTGCGAGCACGCGTACCAGCAGCCTTGTTACCAGCTTCAGCCTGAGCTTTGGCGTCCTTCTCAAATGCAGCATAAAGTGCTGCCAACTGATCGATGAGTTCTTTCATAACTAAACCAATTACATGTTAATAACCACCACAAATATACGGCGATTCTTGTTAACACCAACAGTTTACACCTTTTTTTTTGGCTTGAAGCATAAAAAATGAATAAAAACAGGTGATTTATGGATTTTTTTCTACTTTTGCAGACATGAAACCAGCATCTGACAACGATTTTCTCCATGCCTGGATTGCCCAGGGCGAGCATCAGCAACAGGACTTTAAGTTCGAAATCTCTGATGCACGGAAGATTGCGCGCTCTCTATCCGCTTTTGCCAACACCAATGGCGGGCGACTGCTCGTGGGCGTGAAAGACAACGGACGACTGGCAGGCATCCGCAGCGAGGAGGAGCAGTACATGATTGAGGCTGCCGCTGAACGCTACTGCCAGCCACAGGTGGAGTACAGTTGCCAGACCCTCCACGTAGAGGGGAAAAACATTCTGGTTGTCAACATTCCCGAAACAGCAAACAAACCCATCTATGCGATTGACGAGGAGGGACGGGCAATGGCCTACGTACGCGTGAAGGACGAGAACATCCTGGCAACGCCCGTGCATCTGCTGATGTGGCGTGAACAAGAACGACCTACGGGCGAATTGACCTGCTACACGGAGCGCGAACAACGCCTGCTGCAAGCCTTGACCAGCGCCGACCCCCATCATGAGGGGCTTACGCTGAGCCGCTGCAGCCGTGCATCGGGTATTCCCCGACGTCTGCTCGTCCCCCTACTGGCACGCTTCATCCGCTATGGATTGGTGGAGATAGGATACGCCGAACAGCATTTCCACTTTTTCAGCACCCATACCCCATAGGAATCTTGGCACAACGCTATTCACCACTTATATCCATACAACAAATCAAAAAAAACTGAATGCCTATGCAACTCATCGACCTCATTAACGACCTTCTTTGGAGCTACGTGCTCATCGGCACCCTGCTGGGCTGTGCCGTGTGGTTCACTCTGAAAACACACTTTGTGCAGTTCCGCATGATTGGCGAGATGGTGCGTCAGCTGGCCAATACATCCGACTCCAAACATGGGCACATCTCATCGTTCCAAGCTTTCACTATCTCGCTAGCCAGCCGTGTGGGCACAGGCAATCTGGCAGGTGTGGCTACGGCCATTGCCGTTGGTGGTCCAGGAGCTGTGTTCTGGATGTGGCTCATTGCCTTAATCAGTTCGGCCAGCGCCTTTGTGGAATCTACACTGGCGCAATTATATAAGGTACGGAGTGAGCACTCGTTTATCGGCGGACCGGCCTACTACATGAAACTGGGCCTACGCAAAGCCTGGATGGGCATGCTCTTTGCCGTGCTCATCATAGCGACCTTCGGGCTGGCCTTCAACTCCGTGCAGAGCAACACGCTCTGTGCTGCATTTGAGATGGCATTTGGTTGGAATCACATCTACACGGGCTTGATTCTGACGCTTGTTTCGGTAGTCATCTTTTTTGGAGGCGTGAAGCGCATCGCCCGCGTAAGCAGCATCATCGTACCCTTTATGGCCGTAGGATACATTCTTGTGACAGTAATCATCCTGCTGATGAACATCACACAGCTACCCGCTCTCATCGCCTGGATTGTAGAGAGCGCCCTCGGTTGGGAGCAAGTAGCTGGCGGTGGTGTGGGAGCGGCACTGATGCAGGGCATCAAGCGGGGCCTTTTCAGCAATGAGGCCGGCATGGGCTCGGCACCCAACGCAGCCGCTACAGCACACACCTCGCACCCCGTGAAGCAGGGGCTTATCCAGGCGTTAGGTGTCTTCACCGACACACTGCTTATCTGCTCGTGCACGGCTTTCATCATCCTCTGTAGCGGGGCACCGCTCGACGGCTCGCTCAACGGCATCCAGCTGACGCAAGAGGCTCTCTGCCTTGAGATAGGCCCAGCTGGAAGCATTTTCGTGGCTGTGGCGCTTTTCTTCTTCGCCTTCAGCACCATTCTGGGCAACTACTACTATGGCGAAAGCAATATCCTCTACTTGACGCACCGCCGCTGGGTGCTGAACCTCTACCGGATAGGGTCAGCTGGCATGGTATGCTTTGGTGCCCTGGCCACGCTGGAGATGGTGTGGGGCCTCGCCGACATCACGATGGCTCTGATGACACTCTGCAACTTAGTGGCCATCGTCCTGCTGGGCAAGCAGGCCTTCCGCCTACTGAATGACTACCGTCAGCAGAAGCGCCAGGGCATAAAAAATCCGCAGTTCACCAACAGCAGCCTGAAGGAACCTATTCCCGGCGTAACCTGCTGGGAATAGGAATAGTTCGTGGTTGGTGATTACCGCTTGCT
>CAMCUZ010000049.1 GCA_945879145.1 uncultured Mediterranea sp. | reverse complement strand
GCTGAGGAATAAACTGTTCGGCGCTGAGAAGTGAACAGTTCAGACGTTGTCAGCCACGATGCCGTACTGGCGCATCACGTACTCCACGAGGTGGGGTGGGAGGAGGCGCATCTGTTTCTGGTAGCCACGTTTGGCCAACTCCTCCTGGTGGGCGACCATCCACCGCGACAAGGTATTGCGACTGACACCCGCCATACGGGCCAGCTCGCTCTTGAGCATTGCTTTCATTGCAGATTATTGTGTAGGGGTTTTTGTTGTAAAGATACACATTTTCAATGAGATAGGCAAGAGTTTAGTTTAAAATTTAAAATTAAAATAATCGAAAATTTAAATTTTAAAATGGCAATGGCTTGGGTGACGCAAATGGCATATCGCAAGCATGGGTGATTCCAGGGCGCAAGATATTGCGCCCCTACAGGTGCTGGTCAATTTTTTATTGCACTTTATTGCACCTTATTGCGCGCTATGGTAGCAGATTGCACCAACGGTCTTGGCGGTTGCCGTATCTTTGCAGAGTGATTAGTGGTTAGTGATTAGCTCATACCCACCCACCGTTTTTAATTTTTAATTTTAAATTGTTTACCTCATGCCTGTACTTTATTCTGTGAGGCAATCTACTATTGCCAACAAGGAGGGTAAGAAACTTTATCACCCTCAAGTGAAAACCACCGGTGTCGTATCTCTCGATTTGCTGGCCGAAGAGGTGGCTGAACTCTCTTCGCTCTCTACCGGCGACGTGAAGAACTCAATCGACAACCTGGTGACCGTGATGACTCGACACATGCAGAGCAGCGAAAGTGTGCTGATCGACAACCTGGGCTCGTTTTACCTCTCGATGAAGAGCGTCGGAAAGGGATTCCTCACCGCTGAGGAGGTGAACGCCAACAGCTGCCGACTGAAGGTGATGTTCCGACCTTGCACCACACGCAACTCCGACCGCACAGTGGCTACGCGCTCGCTGATCACTGGTGCTACCTTCACCCGCATCGACTCGCTACTGCCGGGTTCGGGGTCGGCTGGTAGCGGATCGGCTGGCGGAGGGTCGGCTAGTGATGGCTCGGGCGGCTCGTCGAGCGGTACGGAAACGCCTGGTGGAGGTTCGGATGCAGATATTGAGTAACTCTTCTTTTCACATCCTCACCCCGTCCCCTCTCCTTGCCTAAGGAGAGGGGTCAGCCCCATCCCAGACCCTTCCCCCTCGGGAAGGGCTCAATTGAGGTCTGCGACCTCAACTTTTCTGGTAAGGGCAACGAAGCCTGTGCCCCTTCGGGGTTGCCCTTCCGTGTTACGCAACAGAGTTGCGATTTTTTATTTCTTTACTTCTTTAATTCTTCTTTCTAAATGAACAAAGATACGCTGAAAAAATGGATCAATATCGTGATTACGGTCTTAACGGCTATTGCTAGCTCGCTATTCGTACAGAGCTGTTGCCGATAACCCGCTCTCATCACTAATCACTAATCACTCATCACTAATCCCCCTCTCTCTCATGCGCCACATCTCTTTGATCATCGTTCATTGCTCCGCCAACCGTGAAGGGTCTGCGCTTCGCGCTTGCGATATCGATGCCTATCACCGCTCGCTCGGTTGGAAAGGCTGCGGGTATCATTTTGTCATCCCTACCGACGGCAGCGTGGAACGTGGACGACCGATTGAGGAGGTGGGAGCTCACTGCCGCTATCATAACAAGCACTCTATTGGAGTGTGCTACATCGGTGGCCTGGGCACGGACGGCTCCCCCAAGGATACGCGCACGCCGGCACAACGCAACGCGCTCCTTCATCTCTTGCAGGATTTGCACCACCGTTTTCCCCAGGCCCTGATCGTAGCCCATGCCGACCTCGACCCCCGAAAACCGCATTGCCCCGGCTTCGACGTGGTGAAAGAGTATAAGGGGTGGGGCGCTATGAGTGACTGAAAGGGGGGAGGTATCTGCATACAATAATCCAGCTCTAATGCACCCCTTACTTACCGTAGGCCTGCTCGTGTACACCGGCTACGGCACGTCCGCTGGGGTCGTTCTTGCCTTGGAATGAGGCATCCCAGGCCAGGGCTTCGGCGGTAGAACAGGCTACGCTCGGCACGCTTGGCACGCTCTTGGCGGCACTGGCGCTGGGAAAGTGCTCTTCGAAGATGCTGCGGTAGTAGTACTCCTCCTTGTTCATGGGCGGGTTGATGGGGAAGCGCTCGGCGGCATGGGCCATCTGCTCGTCGGTCACGGCAGCGGCTGTCATCGCCTTCAGCGTGTCAATCCATGAGTAGCCTACACCGTCGCTGAACTGCTCCTTCTGGCGCCAAGCTACGCTCTCGGGGAGCATGTCGCTGAAGGCCTCACGCACCACCTTCTTCTCAATCTCCCGTCCGGGACACATCTTGGTCGCGGGATTGATGCGCATGGCCACGTCGAGGAACTCCTTGTCGAGGAAGGGTACTCGCCCTTCGACACCCCAGGCTGAGAGGCTCTTGTTGGCACGCAGGCAGTCGTAGAGATGCAGCTTGGAGAGCTTGCGCACCGTCTCTTCGTGGAAGGCCTGCGGAGTGGGGGCCTTGTGGAAGTAGAGGTAGCCGCCAAACACCTCGTCGGCCCCTTCGCCGCTCAGCACCATCTTGATGCCCATCGACTTGATGACGCGGGCCAGCAGGTACATCGGGGTGGAGGCACGCACGGTGGTCACGTCGTAGGTCTCGATGAAGTAGATGACGTCGCGGATGGCATCGAGACCCTCCTGAATGGTGTAGTTGATTTCGTGGTGCACCGTGCCGATGTGCTCGGCCACCTCGCGCGCCTTAATCAGGTCGGGAGCACCCTTCAGACCTACAGCAAACGAGTGGAGCTGCGGCCACCAGGCATCACTCTGTCCACCCGTCTCGATGCGCTTGGCAGCATACTTCTTGGCGATGGCCGAAATGACGGATGAATCCAGGCCACCGGAGAGCAGTACGCCGTAGGGTACGTCACTCATCAGCTGGCGCTGAACGGCCGCTTCGAGGGCATCATGCACCGCTTTGACCTGTGCCGTATGGGCAGCGGGGTCTTCGGAAGTGGCCCCGTGGCTGCGGTCGGCAGCAGGCGTGTAGTTGTCCTTCACGGCCTCGTACTCCATCCAGTCGCGCTGGTACCAGCGGGTCATCTTCCCCTCGCGGCTCCAGTAGTAGTGGCCGGGGAGGAAGGGCTCATATTCGTCGCAGAAGCCTTCAAGTGCCTTCAGCTCACTGCCGAAATAGACCCGTCCCTCGTGGTCGCGACCGATGTAGAGGGGAATCACGCCGATGGGGTCACGGGCGATGAGAAACTCATCACGCTCCTCGTCGTAGAGGGCAAAGGCAAAGATGCCACTCAACTCTTCGAGAAAGTGGATACCCTTCTCGCGGTAGAGGGGGAGAATGACCTCGCAGTCACTGCCCGTCTGGAACTGGTAACGTCCGGCATAGCGTGCACGGATGTCGCGGTGGTTGTAGATCTCACCGTTTACGGCCAGAACCTGCTTGTGGTCGGGTGAGAAGAGGGGTTGTCCGCCCGACTGTGGATCGACAATCGAGAGGCGTTCATGGGCCAGGATGGCCGAACCCCCTTCGTAGATGCCACTCCAGTCAGGACCGCGGTGACGTATCTTCTGGGCCATCTTCAGGGCCTTTTTTCTCAACTCAGGGGTTTGCTCTTTGATATTGAATATTCCTGCTATTCCGCACATATTGTTTTAAGTTTTTTTGAAGTTACAACTGTTTGTTTTCCTCCTGTCCGAATCCAAATCTGAGTCTGAATCCGATGCTGAATCCAAGGTGGCTGATGGCTGATTATTTAGAGAGGTACTCATCAATCTGCTGGGCTACTTTACGTCCGTGGGCCAGGGCGCGTACCACGAGGCTGGCTCCATTGGCTGCATCGCCCGCTACGAAGACGTTTTCGGGGAATTGCGGTTGCTCGGGCTTCAAGAAGCCCATGGCCAGCAGCACCATGTCGGTCTCGATAATCTCCTTTTTGCCCGTAGGCTGCATCACGGGACGGCCCCCATTGGGATTGGGGAGCCACTCCACTTCTTCCACCTCTACGCCGGTCACCTTGCCGTTCTTGCCGATGAATCGGTTGGAGGCCAGGCTCCAGCGGCGGATGCAGCCCTCTTCGTGGCTCGAGGTGGTCTTCAGCACGATGGGCCATTGCGGCCAGGGCGTGGCGGGATTGTGACCCACGGGTGGCTGAGGCATGATTTCAATCTGCGTCACGCTCACGGCACCCTGACGGATGCTGGTACCGATGCAGTCGCTGCCCGTATCGCCACCACCGATGACCAGCACCTTCTTGCCCTTGGCGTTGACCAGCTCCTCTTTGGCAAAGCTCTCGCCGTCGAGGATACGGTTCTGCTGCGAAAGCATTTCGAGTGCCAGGTGAATCCCCTTCAGTTCGCGTCCCGGGATGGTGAGGTCGCGGGCCGTGGGAGTACCCGTGCAGATAGCGTAGGCATCGAAGCCCACCGGCAGTTGCTTGACATCCACGGTCAGTCCCATCTCGAAGTGGATGCCTTCAGCCTCGAGCACCTTCATGCGGCGGTCGATGACGCTCTTGTCGAGTTTGAAGTTAGGGATGCCGTAGCGCAGCAGACCTCCAGGATGGGGCTTGCTGTCGAAGATAGTCACCTCGTAGCCCTTGGCATTGAGGCGCACGGCGGTACTCAGTCCGGCAGGACCCGCACCAATGATGGCCACCCGCTTGCCGTTGCGCTCAGGCTGGCAGGGCACCACGTACCCTTCGCGGAAGGCCGCTTCGGCAATGGCAGCCTCGTTTTCGCGGATGGTGACGGGCTCATCGCACGAGAGCTTCAGCACGCACGACTTCTCGCAAAGGGCCGGACAGATACGTCCGGTAAACTCGGGGAAATCGTTGGTCTGCATCAAGATGCGGTAAGCCTGTTGCCAACGTCCTTTATAGAGTGCATCTTGGAACTCCGGATCTTTGTTGCCCAGCGGGCAGGCCCAGTGGCAGAAGGGAACACCGCAGTCCATGCAGCGCGAGGCCTGCAGCTTACGGTCATGACTATTGAGTGTCTGCTCCACCTGGGTGAAGTCGGTGATACGTTCGTGTATCGGACGGTATCCCGCCTCCTGGCGGGGAATATGGAGAAATGCTTTAGGATCGCCCATAACAATTAAAATGTAAAATTTAAAATTTAAAATTTAAAATTTAAAGCTCATACCTTGTAGCTTGTAGCTCGTAGCTTGTAGCTCGTAGCTAAAATACAATCAATAATCTCTTTGCATGTCAGCAATTTTCTGTTGCAGCTTGCGCATCTGCTCCTCTTGCAGCACCTTCTTATATTCGATGGGCACTACCTGGATGAACTCCTCTACATAGCGGTTCCAGTCGTCGAGCATGGTGCGGGCCAGCTTGGAGCCGGTATAGAGGTAGTGCTGGCGGATCAGTTCGTGCAGCTCCTTGCGGTACGAAGCCTCTTCGATGAGGGAGAGCTCGACCATCTCCATGTTGCAGAAGTAGTCAAAGTCGCCCGCGCGGTTCCATACGTAGGCCACACCGCCCGACATACCTGCGGCAAAGTTACGGCCCGTCTCACCGAGCACCACTACGCGGCCACCGGTCATGTATTCGCAGCAGTGGTCGCCTACACCTTCTACTACGGCTATGGCACCCGAATTGCGTACCGCAAAGCGCTCACCCACGCGGCCATTGATATAGACCTCGCCAGAGGTGGCTCCGTAGAGCAGGGTGTTGCCGGCTATGGTGTTCTTCTCTGCTTCGAAGTTGCTGCGTACGGGAGGCATTACGGCGATACGGCCGCCACTCAATCCCTTACCCAGATAGTCGTTGGCCTCACCCTCCAGCTTGAAGTTGATGCCTGGCATCAAGAATGCGCCGAAGCTCTGTCCTGCAGACCCCTTGAACTTTACGGTCAAGGTCTGTTCGGGCAATCCCTTTGCTCCATATTTGGTAGCTACCGCACCCGAGAGCATGGCACCCACAGCGCGGTCGGTATTGGCAATGGTGTATTCCAGCGACATTTCGCGCTGGTTCTCCAGGGTCTCGGCTGCGGCACGCAGAATCTCCACATCCTTCACCGTATCGATGCCGTGTTGCTGGTCGATGACGTGGTGGATGGCTGCGTCGCTGTTGATGCGCGTCAGCAGTCGGCTGAAGTTGATCAGCTCGTGCTTCTTCACCCCATCGTCAGCCTTGCGCACGATGAGGTCGGTGCGGCCGATGATCTCATCCATGCTCTTGGCACCGATTTCGGCCAGGTATTCGCGTACCTCCTGAGCCAGGAAGGTGAAGTAGTTGACCAGGTATTCGCTCCGTCCCAGGAAGCGCTTGCGCAATTCGGGGTTCTGTGTCGCTACACCCACCGGACAGGTGTTCTGGTTGCATTTACGCATCATCACGCAGCCCAGTACAATCAGGGCAGCGGTGGCAAATCCATACTCCTCAGCTCCCAGCATGGCCATCAGCACAATGTCTCGGCCCGTCTTGAGCTGGCCATCCACCTGCAGCATCACCTGTCCGCGCAGTCCGTTGAGCACCAGCGTCTGCTGCGTCTCGCTCAGTCCGATTTCCGGCGAGATACCAGCATAGCGGATGGAGCTGGCCGGTGAAGCACCCGTACCGCCTTCGGCACCCGAGATGACGATGAGATCGGCTTTGGCCTTCGCTACACCGGCTGCAATCGTACCCACACCGCTCTCGGCCACCAGCTTCACGCTGATTTTCGCGCGGGGGTTCACGTTCTTCAGGTCGAAGATAAGCTGAGCCAGATCTTCGATCGAGTAGATGTCGTGGTGGGGCGGGGGAGAGATGAGTGAGATGCCGGGAATGGAGTGGCGCGTGCGGGCGATGACCTGATCCACCTTGAAGCCGGGCAGCTGACCTCCTTCACCCGGCTTGGCACCCTGGGCAATCTTAATCTGTATCTCGTCGGCATTCACCAAGTATTCTGTCGTCACACCGAAGCGTCCGCTGGCCACCTGCTTGATGGCGCTGCGCATCGGGGTCATGAAGCGGGCGCTGTCTTCGCCGCCCTCGCCCGTGTTGCTGCGTCCGTGCAACTGGTTCATGGCGATGGCGATGGCCTCGTGGGCCTCCTGACTGATGGCGCCAAAGGACATGGCTCCGGTCACGAAGCGGCGTACGATCTGCTCCACAGGCTCTACTTCGTCGATGCTGATGGGGTTGCGCTTGAAGTCGAGGAAGTCGCGCAGGAAGATGGGCTTCTCCTTGCTATCTACCAGATGGGTGAACTCCTTGAACTTCTTGTAGCTGCCCGTGCGGGTGGCCAGTTGCAGCGTGCTGATGCTCTCGGGGTTCCAGGCGTGGGCCTCGCCATCCTTGCGGAAGGCATAGAGGCCGCGGTTGGGCAGCAGGGGCATCTCTTCGTCGATGGAGTGTCCTGCCCCCTCGGCCTGCTGGCGTTGCTCCTTGCGGAACGCTTCGAGTCCTTCGTCGTGGAAGGCAATGGCATCGCGTGCTACCTCATCGAGTCGGATACCACCGATGGTCGATTTCAGTCCGCCGAAGTAGGCATTGCTCAGCTCCTCGCTCAGACCCACGGCTTCGAAAATCTTCGCACCGCGGTAAGAGCGGATGGTGCTGATACCCATTTTGCTCATGATCTTGAAGAGCCCTTTGCAAATGGCCTTGATGTAGTTCTTCTCAGCCGTAGCATAGTCCAGCTGGATTTCGCTGCGGGCTACGAGCTTGTCGAGCACGGCAAAGGCCATGTAGGGGCAGAGGGCGCTGGCACCAAAGCCCAGCAACAGGGCGGCGTGCATCACTTCGCGTATCTCACCGCTCTCTACCACCAAGGCCGTCTGTACCCGTTTACCTACAGAGATGAGGTGGTGGTGTACGGCGCTGACAGCCAGCAGAGAGGGAATAGCGGCTTGCTCCGCATCGATGTCGCGGTCGGTCAGTACGATATAGTTTACGCCTTCGTTCACCGACTCTTCCGCCTTACGGCAGAGTTCACTCAGCGCCTCCTGCAGGGCGGCACGACCCCGTTTGGCCTCGAAGAGCATGGGTAGCTTCACCGTCTTGAATCCTTTATAGCGGATGTTGCAGAGCAGGTCGAGCTGCGTATTGGTCAAGATGGGGTGATTGAGGCGCACCATCTTACAGTGGCTTTCGTTGGGGGTGAGGATGTTCATGCCCACGGCGCCGATGTACTCCGTGAGTGACATGACGAGCTCCTCGCGGATGGGGTCGATGGGCGGGTTGGTCACCTGCGCAAATTGCTGACGGAAGTAGTTGAAGAGCAGTTGCGGCTTGTCGCTCAGCACGGCCAGCGGGGTGTCGTTACCCATGGCGCTGATGGGCTCAGCACCTTGCTGTGCCATCGGGGTGATGATTTTCTCCACATCCTCCTTGGTATAGCCAAAGGCGCGGAGGTTGGCTTCGTAGTGAGACACGCTGTGGGCCACCTTACGGCCGCTCTTCAGCTCGTCGAGCTCGATGCGGTTGGCAGCCAGCCACGAGCGGTAGGGCTTGGCCTCGGCCAGCTGGCGCTTCAGCTCGCCATCGTAATAGATTTTGCCCTCTTGGGTATCGACGAGCAGAATCTTGCCCGGTTGCAGGCGTCCTTTCTCCTTAATGTCAGCCGGTTCAAAGTCCATGACGCCCACCTCGCTGGCTACCACCATGGTGTCGTTCTTGGTGATCAGGTAGCGTGCGGGGCGCAGGCCGTTGCGGTCGAGCATACCACCCGCAAAGCGGCCGTCGCTAAAGAGCAGGGCGGCGGGTCCGTCCCAAGGCTCCATCAGGATGGAGTGGTACTCATAGAAGGCTTTCAGCTCTTCGCTGATGGGATTCTTCTCGTTGAAGGATTCCGGTACGAGCATGGCCATGGCATGGGGCAGGCTGAGGCCTGACATGACAAGGAACTCCAGCACGTTGTCAAGCGATGCACTGTCGCTCATGCCCGGTTGGACGAGGGGGCGTAACTCTTTGATGTCGCCAAGCACCGGGGTGGATAGCACACTTTCACGCGCCTCCATCCAGCCGCGGTTGCCTCGGATGGTGTTGATTTCACCATTGTGCGCCAGCAGGCGGAAGGGCTGTGCCAGTCCCCATGTGGGGAAGGTGTTGGTACTGAAGCGGCTGTGCACCAGAGCCAACCCGCTGGTGAAGTAGCTGTTGGTCAAGTCGGGGAAGTAGCTGCGCAGCTGCATCGACGAGAGCATGCCTTTATAAATAATGTTTTTAGTCGAGAGTGACACCACATAGAACTCCTCGCGCGTGGGGATGGAGGAGCGGCGCACCTTGTTCTCGATGCGCTTGCGGATGATGAAGAGCTTGCGGTCGGCCGTCTCACTGTCGGCAAAGCCGGTTACAAAAATCTGTTTGATGTCGGGTTCAGCGGCACGCGCCGATTCACCCAGGATTTCCGGACAAGTAGGCACATTGCGTAAGTGCATCAGCGTGAGTCCTTCGCGCTCAATCTCCTCAATGATGATACTGAGAATCGCTTGTTGATCCTTCTCTGCTTTGGGCAAGAAGAGAAGACCGGTGCCATAGTGTCCCTTCTCAGGCACGGGGATACCCTGCAATAGAATAAATTCGTGGGGAATCTGTAGCATGATACCTGCTCCGTCGCCCGTTTTGTTGTCTGCTCCCTCAGCGCCGCGGTGGCGCATGTTCTCCAGCACCTTCAGGGCTGATTCGACCAACTCGTGCGATTTACCACCCTTGATGTTGACAATCATGCCCACACCGCAGGCGTCGTGTTCATTGGCTGCGTCATAAAGCCCCATCGATTGAGGCTGCCGTTGAATGATGCTAGCTTTTGTTTCGTTGTTAAAAAGTTCTTCTTTCATCGTTTTGTGGTTACATAATAAACTAATAAACCTATTTTGCGTATCAAAATGCTCGGCAAAGATAGGTGATTAATTGCAAAGTGAAACAATCTTTCAACCCCTTATTCTATCTTAATTCGCTGCTTAGGACTGCAAAATTACAGAATGACTCCATTTGGGGGATTTTATCTTATAAATTATAATTGGATGGCCTGTTTTATCTTTCAAAATGCAAATCTGAACATTTGAAATAAAATTTTTCTGATTCATTACTTTTTGCTGCAAATAAAGGGTGTCTCTACACATTTGATAAAAAAAAGGATAAAAAGATGTCTTTATGTTGCAATGGAGTGAAGAAGATTCCGTATATTTGCACCCGAAATGGACTGAGGTATGAAATATGAAAGATATCGAGCTTCTATTACATAATAATATATATAGGTATAAGATGCAGTGTAGCTTCTCCTCCCCGTTGTTGAGCAATCAATCGTGCTGGATGACTGGGCAGTGGGCTCATTTCTCTCTTTTTTCCCCTTTTCGTTTTTCTTGTTTTTCTCCCCGGCGACACCATTCAAGTTGCGACAGTGGGGGTTTTTTTTTGTCTTTGCACGAACTAATTTGAATAATGATATTGCATGGAACCATTAAAGCATGAATGTGGCGTGGCAATGATTCGCCTGCTCAAACCTTTGGAGTACTATCAGCAGAAGTATGGTACGTGGATGTATGGCCTGAATAAGCTCTATCTGCTCATGGAGAAACAACATAACCGTGGGCAAGAGGGAGCAGGACTGGCCTGTGTGAAGCTCGAAGCCAACCCAGGTGAAGAGTATATGTTTCGCGAACGGGCCATGGGGTCGGGGGCTATCACCGAAATCTTCGGCACGGTGCAGAGTCAGTTCAAGGATTTGACGGAGGAGCAACTGCATGACGCCGACTACGCCAAGCGCTGCCTGCCCTTTGCGGGCGAGGTCTATATGGGTCACTTGCGCTATTCCACTACGGGAAAGAGCGGATTGCAGTATATTCACCCCTTCTTGCGCCGTAACAACTGGCGTGCCAAGAACCTGGCGCTCTGCGGCAACTTCAACCTGACCAATGTGGATGAAATCTTTGCCCGCATCACGGCTATCGGACAACATCCACGCAAGTATGCTGACACCTATATCATGCTGGAGCAGGTGGGCCATCGGCTGGACCGCGAGGCCGAGCGACTCTTTAATCTGGCCGAGGCCGAGGGATTGACTGGAATGGAGGTGACCCATTACATTGAGGAGCATATCGACCTGGCCAATGTGTTGCGCTCCAGCAGTAAGGAGTGGGATGGTGGCTACGTGATGTGTGGTATTACGGGAAGCGGTGAAAGTTTTGCCGTGCGTGATCCCTGGGGCATACGCCCAGCCTTCTGGTACCAAGATGAGGAGGTGGTGGTGCTGGCCAGCGAACGGCCGGTGATTCAGACCGCCTTCAACGTGCAGGTTGATGAGATCAGCGAACTGCTTCCCGGTCAGTCACTGCTCATCAGCAAGGCCGGTAAGGTGCGCACCATGCAAATCAATAAGCCCCGAGTAGTGAAGCCCTGCTCGTTTGAGCGTATCTATTTCAGCCGAGGCAGCGACGTGGATATCTACCGTGAGCGTAAACTGCTCGGAGAGAAGCTGGTGCCGAGCATCCTCAAGGCAGTCAATTACGACATTGACCATACCGTATTCTCCTTTATTCCCAACACGGCCGAAGTGGCTTTTTACGGCATGCTGCAGGGACTCGATGAGTTCCTCAATGAGGAGAAGGTGCAGCAGATTGCTGCGTTAGGACACAACCCAAGCCACGAGGAGCTGGAGCGCATCCTCTCCCGTCGCATCCGCAGCGAGAAGGTGGCTATTAAAGACATCAAGCTGCGTACCTTCATTGCTGAGGGTAACAGCCGCAACGACCTCGCAGCGCATGTCTATGACATCACGTACGGCAGTCTGCAGCCGGGGGTGGATAACCTCGTCATCATCGACGACAGCATTGTGCGTGGTACCACACTCAAGCAGAGCATCATCGGCATCCTTGACCGTTTGCATCCCAAGAAGATCGTCATCGTCAGCTCTTCGCCGCAGGTGCGCTATCCCGACTACTATGGCATTGACATGGCGCGCATGAGCGAGTTCATCGCCTTCAAGGCAGCGATTGAGTTGCTGAGGGAGCGGGAAATGAAAGATGTCATTGCTGCTGCCTACCGGAAGTCGAAGAATCAAGTGGGTCTGCCCAAGGAGCAGATGGTGAATTATGTGAAGGAGATTTACGCCCCCTTCACCGACGAGGAGATAGCTGCCAAGATGGTGGAACTGCTTACTCCCGAGGGTATCCAAGCGAAGGTAGAGATTGTCTATCAGCCCCTGCAGGGACTTCATGAGGCGTGTCCCAATCATCCAGGTGACTGGTACTTCAGTGGTGACTATCCCACTCCCGGCGGTGTGAAGCTGCTCAATCAAGCCTTCATTAACTATATCGAGCAGGTGTATCAGTTTTAGTGATTAGTGGTTAGTGATTCTACTACTTGTAGCTCGTAGCTCGTAACTTGTAACTAGTAAAATATAAATATATGAGAAAAGCAACGTTAATCCTGAGCGATGGGTCTCGCTTCTGCGGGGAATCGTTCGGCTTTGAAAAGCCGGTAGCTGGCGAGGTGGTCTTCAATACCGCCATGTCGGGTTATCCGGAAAGTTTGACTGATCCCTCGTATGCGGGACAGTTGATGACGCTCACCTATCCCTTGGTGGGCAATTACGGCGTTCCCTCCTTCACCATCGAGGAGAATGGGGTGCCTACCTTCATGGAGAGTGAACGCATCCATGCAGAGGCTATCATCGTGAGCGACTATTCACAGGAATATAGCCACTGGAATGCCGTGGAGAGCCTGGCTGACTGGCTCAAGCGGGAGCAGGTGCCCGGCATCACCGGGATTGATACGCGTCGCCTTACCAAGGTGCTGCGCGAACATGGAGTGATGATGGGTAAAATCATATTGGATGATGAGCCTGACCACTGTCCCGAGGCGACCTACGCTGGTGTGAACTATGTGGATAAGGTGAGCTGCAAAGAGGTGATTCACTACAATCAGGGAGCCGATACCAAGGTGGTGCTCGTAGATTGCGGGGTGAAGGCCAACATCCTGCGTTGTCTTATTCGTCGCGGTGTGGAGGTGATTCGTGTGCCTTGGGATTACGATTTCAATGCGTTGCAGTTCGACGGTCTCTTCATTTCCAATGGTCCGGGCGACCCCGATACCTGCGAGGCTGCTGTGCAGAACATCCGCAAGGCGATGGTCAACGAACAGCTCCCCATCTTTGGTATCTGCATGGGCAACCAGCTCCTCTCCAAGGCTGGAGGTGCCAAGATTTATAAGTTGAAATATGGTCACCGCAGTCACAATCAACCGGTTCGCATGGTGGGCACCAACCGCTGTTTCATCACCAGCCAGAACCATGGCTATGCGGTAGATAACAACACGCTGGGTGCTGATTGGGAGCCACTCTTTATCAATATGAACGATGGATCGAACGAAGGCATCCGCCACAAACGGAATCCTTGGTTCTCTGCCCAGTTCCACCCCGAAGCCTGCTCCGGACCTACGGACACGGAGTTCCTTTTTGATGACTTCCTGAAATTAGTGACAAGTTACAAGCTACGAGCTACAAGTGATAAGTGATTATGAAGAACGATAAGATAAAGAAGGTGCTGCTCCTGGGCTCGGGCGCACTGAAGATTGGCGAGGCTGGTGAATTTGACTACTCCGGTTCGCAGGCCCTCAAAGCCCTGAAGGAAGAGGGAATCGAGACCATTTTGATTAATCCCAATATTGCCACGGTACAGACCTCAGAGGGAGTAGCTGACCAGATTTACTTTCTCCCCGTGACATCCTATTTCGTGGAGAAAGTCATCGCCAAAGAGCGTCCGGATGGCATTATGCTGGCGTTCGGAGGACAGACGGCCTTGAACTGCGGCGTGGCGCTCTATAAAGAGGGGGTGCTTGCAAAGTATGAGGTGGAGGTACTTGGCACCCCTGTACAGGCGATTATTGATACGGAAGACCGCGAACTCTTCGTGGAGCGGCTCAATGAAATCAACGTAAAGACGATTCAGAGTGAGGCTGTGGAGAATGCAGAGGATGCTCGCCGTGCCGCTGCGGCATTGGGCTACCCCGTCATTGTGCGTGCCGCATACGCTCTAGGCGGACTGGGCAGTGGATTCTGTGACAATGAGGAGCAACTCAATGTCTTGGTAGAGAAAGCCTTCAGCTTCTCACCGCAGGTGCTGGTAGAGAAGTCGCTGCGTGGATGGAAAGAGGTGGAATATGAGGTGGTGCGCGACCGTTTTGACAACTGCATCACCGTCTGCAATATGGAGAACTTTGACCCCCTGGGTATCCATACGGGCGAGAGCATTGTCATTGCTCCCTCGCAAACGCTGAGCAACACCGACTATCACAAACTGCGCGAACTGGCTATCCGTATTATTCGCCACATCGGTATTGTGGGTGAATGTAACGTGCAGTATGCCTACGACCCGCAGAGTGAAGACTACCGCGTGATTGAGGTGAATGCCCGACTCAGCCGTTCGTCGGCGCTGGCCTCGAAAGCTACCGGTTACCCTCTGGCTTTTGTGGCTGCCAAGCTGGGCCTTGGCTACGGCCTATTTGACCTGAAGAACTCTGTGACCAAGACCACCAGTGCCTTCTTTGAACCGGCACTGGACTATGTGGTCTGCAAGATTCCCCGTTGGGACCTTGGCAAGTTCCATGGGGTAGATAAGGAGTTGGGATCCAGCATGAAGTCGGTGGGCGAGGTGATGGCCATCGGACGTACCTTCGAAGAGGCCATTCAGAAGGGCCTCCGCATGATTGGACAGGGTATGCACGGATTTGTAGAGAACAAGGAGTTGGTCATTCCCGATATCGACAAGGCGCTTCGTGAGCCAACTGACAAACGAATTTTCGTTATCTCCAAGGCTTTTCGTGCAGGCTATACGGTTGATCAGGTGCATGAGCTGACCAAGATTGACCGCTGGTTCCTCGATAAACTGATGAATATCATGCGCACGAGCAAGGAGCTGGAGCAGTGGGGCGCGAACCATAAATTGCTGGCTGACCTACCCAGCGCGTTGCTTCGTCGGGCTAAGGTGCAAGGATTCACTGATTTCCAGGTGGCTCGAGCCATCGGTTATGAGGGTGATCTGGAAGAGGGCGCTTTGCTGGTGCGCGGCCATCGTAAGCAGCAGGGTATCCTGCCTGTAGTCAAGCAGATTGACACCTTGGCTGCTGAATATCCTGCTCAGACCAATTACCTCTACCTGACTTACAGTGGGGAAGAGCACGACGTACACTATTTGGGCGATCGGAAGAGCATTGTAGTGCTTGGCTCGGGTGCCTACCGCATCGGCTCCAGTGTGGAGTTCGACTGGTGCGGAGTGCAGGCTCTTAACACCATCCGCCGCGAGGGCTTTCGCAGCGTGATGATCAACTACAACCCCGAGACCGTATCCACCGACTATGATATGTGCGACCGCCTCTACTTCGACGAGCTTACCTTTGAGCGCGTGATGGATATCCTTGAACTGGAGAATCCCCACGGCGTGATCGTCTCTACCGGCGGACAGATTCCTAACAACCTGGCCATGCGACTTGATGCACAGCAGGTGCCTATTCTCGGTACCAGTGCCAAGAGCATCGACAATGCCGAAGATCGCGACAAGTTCTCGGCCATGCTCGACCGCATCGGGGTGGATCAGCCCGAATGGAGTGCGCTGACCTCGATGGACGACATCAACCAGTTCGTGTCGAAGGTAGGCTTTCCCGTATTGGTTCGTCCCTCCTACGTATTGAGCGGTGCAGCCATGAATGTCTGCTCTAATCAGGAGGAGCTGGAGCGCTTCCTGCAGTTGGCAGCCAATGTATCACAAAAGCACCCTGTAGTAGTCAGTCAGTTTATCGAACATGCCAAGGAGGTGGAGATGGATGCAGTGGCTCGTGACGGTGAAATCATTGCATACGCTATCAGTGAGCACATTGAATTTGCCGGTGTTCATTCGGGTGATGCCACCATCCAGTTCCCGCCGCAGAAGTTGTATGTGGAGACGGTGCGCCGCATCAAGCGTATCAGCCGCGAGATAGCCCGCGAGCTGCGCATCTCCGGCCCCTTCAACATCCAATATCTGGCCCGTGATAACGATATCAAGGTGATTGAGTGCAACTTGCGTGCGTCGCGTAGCTTCCCCTTTGTGAGCAAGGTGCTCAAGATTAATCTCATCGAACTGGCTACAAAGGTCATGCTTGGCATCCCGGTAGAGAAGCCCGATAAGAATCTCTTTGATCTCGACTATGTGGGTATCAAGGCGAGCCAGTTCTCCTTCAACCGTTTGCAGAAGGCCGACCCCGTGCTGGGCGTCGATATGGCCTCAACCGGCGAAGTGGGCTGCATCGGTAGTGACACCTCATGTGCCATTCTCAAGGCCATGCTCTCGGTGGGTTATCGTGTGCCGCAGAAGAATATCCTGCTCTCCACAGGTACGCCCAAGCAGAAAGTGGAGATGCTCTCCGCTGCCCGTATGTTGCAGCAGAAGGGCTACAAACTGTTTGCCACGGGTGGCAGCAGCAAGTTCCTTACAGAGAATGGGGTGGAGAATACACTCGTTTATTGGCCCAGCGAAGAGGGTCAGCCGCAAGCGCTCGACATGCTCCACCACAAGGAAATTGACCTGGTGGTGAACATACCGAAGAACCTGACGTCGAGCGAACTGGACAATGGCTACAAGATTCGCCGCGCAGCCATCGACCTGAACATCCCGTTGATTACCAATGCCCGATTGGCCAGTGCATTTATCGGAGCTTTCTGTTCGATGAGTCTCGATGACCTGGCCATCAAGTCGTGGGCAGAGTATAAATAATAGGGAGTAGAGTGCATGCCGTGGTGTGGCTTGAGCACTCATCCGAGGCAACGTATGATGACCGCTTCCTGTGTCGATGCATCGATGCGGAAGCGGTTGTCTATACGGCGTCCTACCACCCATACGATATCCTCTCCGCAGCAGAGCACATACTGCTGCCTTTTCTGATGGAGCGGCACCTTGCAATCTGTGAGGTAGTCGCTCAATTTTTTGCGTCCTTTCATGCCGAAGGGGATAAACCAGTCCCCCTGGCGACAGAGGCGCAGGGTGAGGGGGTGTTTCAGTTTGGCTGCATCGAGGCAGGCCACTTGGGACGAACGGCTGGGGATGAAGGCCTCGGTGACGGGGATGTGCTCCTCTTCCAGACGGGGTGGGGCAGGAGTGGCTGATGGCTCGATATAGAGCAGCTCACGATCCTTCAGGACCAGGTGGGTCTTGCTGTAGAAACAGCGCCCAGAAGGGCCCGTAAGCGCTTGGAAGATATCCTGCTCCTGTGTGCTGTTGAAGCCTCGGGGAGCCAGCAGTTCGTGGAGCAGTGCTTGGGGAGAGCAGCTCTGCAGCAACTGCTGAATGGAAAGCTGGATTGGACCTTCCGTGGCTTGATGCGACTGTGACAGCTGGGTAAGCTGTTGCAGCTGCCTGTCGGCGGCGTGATGATAGAGGTCGGCCACTTGGCGCAGGTGCTCCATGGTATCGGCCATCGAACTGCGCACAGAGGGGTTGATCTGTTCCATCATCGGCAAGAGGTGGTGGCGGATTTTGTTGCGCACGAAGTGGTCCTCCAGGTTGCTGCTGTCGGTCACGTAGGTCTGATTGATCTCCTGCAGATAATCCAGTATCTCTTGGTGGGAAAGGCAGAGCAGTGGTCGTACCACGTGGCCATTCCGGGGAGCAATACCGGTCAGTCCGTCGATACCCGTTCCACGGATCAGGTTGATGAGCATCGTTTCCAGGCTGTCGTCACGGTGATGGGCTACTGCCACAGCCTGTAGTTCCCCCTTTTCGAGGAGTGTTCCAAACCAATTGTAGCGCAGTTCACGTGCCGCCATCTCAATGGAGAGGCTCTGCTCCTCGGCATAGTGAAGTGTATCGAACCGCACCGTGTGGAGGGGCACCGTCCATTGCCGGCAGAGCGAACGCACAAACTGTTCGTCGCGTTCCGACTCATCGCCTCGTAGCTGGAAGTTGCAATGGGCTGCCTCACAGCAGTATCCCAAGCTCAGAAGCAGTCTCAGCAGTGCCACTGAGTCACTACCGCCACTCAGTGCCACCAGCACCTTTTCTCCCCGTACCAGCAGGCCATTCTCTTCGATAAACCGGCCCACACGCCGGGCATAAACCTCATCTTTCATAATTCAAAAAGGGTCAATTCGTGAAACTTTCGCCGGCAAAACTACAAAATAAAAAGAGAATCAAGTAGAAACAAGGCCCAAATAGTTGCATCCCTCGTTCAAAAAGCCTAATTTTGCGCACGGTAGTGTAAATAATAAGGCTCTTCTGGGTTTAGA
>CAMCUZ010000048.1 GCA_945879145.1 uncultured Mediterranea sp. | reverse complement strand
TCCTTTTCGAAAGCGAGTGCAAAGGTAGAGGTTTTATAAATACCGGCCAAACATTCCCTCCACTTTTTTTCAAAGAAAATAGCAACTTTTTTATAACTTATTGTAAAACAGATATGTTATAAAACATATTTCTTCATCACTCTGTCATACTCATGTCCATGCTATATCAAAGATACACCTTATAATATATAAAACAATTAAACGACCTCTTCCAATTGGCCTGTTTTTGAATCGATGATAAACCCACGCACCACGATATCCTTTGGCACAAGTGGGTGTGTCAAGATGGTCTCCATCGTTTTTCTCACGGATTCATGTGTATCTTTAAATCCCTCCAACCAATGGTTCAGGTCGATTCCGCACTTGCGAATGGTGTCCAGCGTAGCATCGGTCACTCCTCGAGCAATCATTGCGTGATGAAAATGGTCATAGCTCATGTGACAGGCTCCACAATGAGAGTGAGCTACTACCATAATCTCTTCTACCCCCAGCTCATAGATGGCAACTATCAGACTACGCATGGCTGAGTCAAAAGCAGAAATGACTAAGCCACCGGCATTTTTGATGATTTTCGCATCACCATTCTTCAAACCCAGCGCAGCTGGAAGTAACTCGGTTAGTCGCGTATCCATACAAGAGAGCACAGCCAGTTTCTTGTCAGGATACTTATCGGTAAGGTATTTCTCGTACCCTTTTTGTGCCACGAACGCTTTGTTAAAGTCAATAATTTGGTCTATCATAAATTTATGGTTTAATACAAAAAGTAACGCTCCCACACCCATGGTGGAGATGCAAGAGCTTTACGAACTTATACGTTACAAACGTCAGGCAAAGCAGAAGATCTTACAGCACTTTCTTATAGAGTGCAACGATGTCTTCGAGGGTTACCTCACGTGGATTGCCCGGGGTGCACACATCGGCCAATGCTTGTTCTGCAAGAGCAGGAATATCCGCTTCTGTAATACCCAGTTCAGAGAGATGCTGTGGGATGCCCACCTTGATACTGAGTGCACGAACAGCATCTACAGCAGCTTGGGCAGCCTCTGCGGCACTCATCCCCTGAGTATCCACACCCATGTGCTGTGCGATAACCCCATACTTTTCAATGCGTGTTGGCATATTGAACTCCATAATCGTAGGCAGCAGTAATGCATTAGCCACGCCGTGAGGTACATCGTGCAACGAGCCCATCGGGTGAGCCATGCCATGCACCAGGCCCAAACCCACGTTTGAGAAAGCCTGGGCAGCAATATACTGTGCCAGTGCCATACCCTCGCGCCCTACGGGATTCTGCGGTTCCTCTACGGCTATCGGTAGATTTTCAGCAATCATCTTGATAGCCTGCAGCTCATACATATCGCTCATAATCCAAGCGCCCTTCGTGATGTACCCTTCGATAGCATGTGTCAAGGCATCCATACCTGTAGCGGCCGTAAGGCCTTTAGGCAAGGAGTACATCAGCTCAGGATCTACAATAGCCACAGCCGGAATATCATTGGGATCAACACATACCATCTTAGCCTGGCGCTCTTCATCGATGATGACATAATTAATGGTGACCTCGGCACCCGTACCGGCCGTGGTAGGCAGTGCGATAATGGGCACGCTCTTATTCTTAGTCGGTGCACATCCCTCCAAACTGACAATGTCTGCGAACTCAGGATTGTTGGCCACGATACCAATACCCTTTGCCGTATCCATGCTCGAGCCGCCTCCAATTGCGATGATGCAGTCGGCACCACTAGCCTTAAAAGCCTCTACACCCTGCTTCACGTTGGTGACGGTAGGATTGGGTTTAATCTCGCTATAGATCTCGTAAGGGAAAGCAATCCCATCGAGCACATCGGTCACCATCTTCGTGGTGCCCACTTTAATCAAACCCTTATCACTGCATACCAAGGCTTTCTTCAGTCCCATGCGATTCAACACTTCAGGCAACTCCTTGCGAGCACCTGCTCCGAAGTATGATACTTCGTTCAAAATAAATCTTTGTGCCATCGTAAATAATGTGTTTTTTTAGTTTATATTTAAGTGAAAACTCTGTTTTCGTCTGACAAAAATAGAAATAAGAATCCAAAGCGCCAATTATTTTCTCCATAAATTCTACCAAATAATTCTCAAATCGTTCAAGAAATCCATCTCAAATCGTTCATCTACAACCTGGGCCGTTGCTACACCCTCCTGAACCAACCCACTGAGGCCAATCGCTACTTTGACGAAGCCCTCTCCATTGTGGAAGGGAAACAGGACCTTGGCCATTATGATTGCGCCCAATGGCTCATGGACGACTATCAACGGCAAAACGACCACAAACGCATGATGCGATTGCTTCCTACCTGGTATCACCTGACCAATACGTTCTACAACTGGTGTATCTCCTCCCAATTTACCGCCTATTATATTGAATCTCAGTTAGCCGAAAAAGAGCGCGAGTTGGAACGCATGGGATAGGAACTGCAGAAGCGGAAATTGGCCAACATCATCTACTTGATGCTGCTGTTGTTTCTATTGGCGTTCTGTGTATGGGGCGTGATGTTCTGGCGTAAACGAAAAAGACAAATGCGACAACTGTTTGAGGCCTTGATGCAGCACCATCTGGAGTGGAAGGCTCAAATGGTCAGATTAGAACAACGCCATCTGGCTCTCTTGACCCAATTGCAAGAATCTACAGAGATGATCGATGAAAACGCCATAACGACCAACGATGAAATTGAGATTATGTACCAAGCCATTTATAACCGCGCACTACGATGCATGGAGATGAATCAACTCTTCCTCAATCCACGCCTTACGTTGGATGAATTGGCTAAACAGATCAGCACCAATCGTACCCAACTGAGCATCTGTATCAACCGCATCACCCATAGCAACTTCAATTCCTGGCTGGCTTGGTACCGTGTCAACCATTTGCTGGAGCAGTACAACCTGCTCTGCCAAGAGACCATACCACCCTCATTGGATGAGCTCTACGAGAAATCCGGTTTTGCTTCGCGTTCGTCATTCTACCGACAATTCAAAAGCGTAACCGGCCTGACCCCTTCACAATTTACTAAACAGCAAAATCAACAGAAGCAAGAATAAGCGTTCACCGCTTCTCTACCGAGTAGCGTATGCCCCTGGCGGCTTCACGGCCGTCGGGGGTAGTGAAGGTGGCTGCAAACATCCACTTGACTAAACGCACCTGAGGCGTATTGAACTGCCCCACGGGGAGCTTTAGCAACAGACTATTCCACCCCTTATGAAGCCTAACCGGAATTGGCTGGCGAACGGCCAGATTCTCATTACCCAATGGAATCTCGTTGTTGTGCTCCATGATTTGGTTGGTCCAGCGTGGAGGCACTATCTCCTCTCCGTTGAGCCAGATACGACTTTCACGGTAATCCCACGTACCTTGCACGGGCGGGAAGTCTTTCTCCGACCGGCTATAGTTCTGCGTTTCAGCCAGCAATCCTACTTGCTGCTCTTGATCAGAATAGACCCACGTATAAGCATAGGCAGTGTGGTTGGGCTGCGGCTTTTGATAATAACCCGGCACCAGCGTACCCCACACGTGACGCAAATAGATGCCAGCCCCAGTTGCCGTACCTACGCCGTAACGTACACCCTGATAGAGGTAACCGGCTTCGTCCAGCGTTTCAGGAATGGGCTGACTTTCCGGTGGGAAAATAGCCGACAGATTGCCCTCGTTGGGGAAGGCCTCCGTAATGGCCCACACCTGATCCGACTGCTTGATGTAGCAGTAGTCAGTCGGATCGCAGTAGCGACCGAGATGGTAGATCAGTCGGCTTTCAAAGTCGGCAAAGGCATTGAACTCCTTACTCCCACGAGGAGGTAACATCGTACCCAGCCCATCAAAATAGGCATATCCCCCACCCCTCCAGGCACGCTCAGCCATTGCAAGCATGGTGGGGTACAGATGGTTGTTACGAATCATATCCCCCTCGGTAGGCGAAAGGCGGTCGTGCCACAAAGCCAGGACAACCCCTGCTATGTCGTCAGTGCCCTCAGGGGTATTGTAAATACGACTTCCATAGAGCGCCACCAAATCGGCAAAGGTATCGAAATGGTTGAGGTAATGGAATTTGCTGTCAATAGCCGGAATACCCGGTTGTGCTTTTCCGCGGTAACTCCAGAGGTGGGTCATATCAATCTCACCCACTTTATACTTCCATCCGGGGTTGTAGGAGATGACCTTTTTCCCTTTTGAACGAACCAAGGCCACCATCTCAGGCACAAAGTTAGGGTTGGTAAAGGCCACTTCGTCAGTACCCAGGTGCAGATAGGGCACGTCATAGAAAAGGTCACACGCCTCAGTCAACAATTCACACACGATAGGCACTCCCTGCTCGCTCTGCATAGAGCAGCCGAAAGCGCGCTCAAAGGCGGCGCTATGGCCCGGGACATCAATTTCAGGTATCAACGTCACACCATGAGACCGACAGAATTCAACCAACTCCCTGGCCTCCTCGTGCGTGTAGAATTTTCCCGGCATACGTAGCGTGATGGAGGGGTCATTGAGTTGGGGATATCTCTTACTCTCCAAGCGCCACGCTTGATTCTCCGTCAGGTGCCAGTGAAACACGTTCACCTTATAGCGGCTCAGTAGCGCGATCTCCTTCTTTAACTCCGGCATCGAGATGTAGCTCCGTCCCACATCCTGCAGGAAACCGCGAATGCGGAACGAAGGCCAGTCTGCTATCCGGCATCCCATGAACCCGACAAAGCGTCCCTGCTCATAGAGGGCGAGCTGAGATAACGTCTGCTTAGCCCAATAGATACCTTGTTCTGACATCGCCTCAATAGAGATGCCTTCAGGAGTCACGTTGAGGGTATAGGCCTCCTCATTCTGCAAGTGATCCACCCGTTTAATCGTGGCCTGCTGAACCAAGGTCAAGCTGTCTCCACAGCATCTGCCTGCGCCAAAAACGATCTGTTGCGGACGGGGTAAAAGGGGCAATTGCTCCACAATGGGAAGTGCGCGCAGCAGGCCTTGGCAGCTGAAGTAGCTCATCTGAGGCGAGCGGATGCCCGGTTTCTCTTCACCTTGCACCAAGATAAAGCCCCCATCGGTCTGCACCAATCCTGCACCGGCACGTGCCAACCGCTCCTCTTCTGCCATGCAGTTCCACACCCCGCTCTTCACGTTAAAGCATTGCAGGATGCGGTTGAAGCGGTACCACTCCTTCGGATGCAGCAGATAGTCGGGGTTCGGAAATTCCCCTCGAATAGCACGCTCAAAGGTATCGGCATGTACCCCTCCTGCACAGAGAATATGGTCGTCGTCGAGCATCATGGCACATCCCCCACCAACAAAATGCTCGGGGGCAGCTATCTCCGTCCACTGCTTCTGTGCCACATCATAGCTCCAAGCCGTACGTCTCACCACAGGGGTCTCGCCCTTCTTGTTGCAGAAACCACCCATCAGGTAGAGACGTCCCTTGGCCGCAGCCAGCACCGGTTGCACGCGAGCTCCATCAGGCAAGGTGGATAGATGCACCCATCCTTGGTCCAGATGGTTCAGTCGCAAGGCAAAGAGTGCATCCGACGGGATGCCATCGGCATTTCCTCCAGCCACGTAGAGCACATCATCCAGCAGGGCTGCGTAGGCATTGTCGAGTGAGCAAGGCAATGAAGGCCACTTCTGTACACTACTTTTCCCCCGCTTGATAGAGAGGGAGAAGACATGAGCAGTAGCCCCCTCGGCGGTCTGTCCACCGATGCAGATCAGTTGCTCATGCCATACGACAAATGCTCCATACGCCATAGGCTGTGGTAAAGAACCTATCCGCTTCCACCCTGCGGTCATCTTCTGATCGAGCTGGAGGCTGTAGATTCCATCGTAATACTGTTTCTTACCTCCCTCTGCAGCTGGCTTTTCGGGGAAATTACATCCCCCGGCCACCAAGAGATGACCTTCAACCACCCCTGTGAACATCGCAGATACCCCCTGCTCAACCCCTTGAGAGCGGCTATCTGTTATCACTGGCAGCGACTGTGGGTTGAGACTGAATTCATCCGTCGGATACGATTGGTTCATGGCACAGGATGGGGTAATTAATGCAGTGGCCAGCAAGGCCAATAGCTGATAGCGTATGGATTTCATCTTTTATAACTTATCGTTTGGGATCATCCGGGATTCGGGTAGCTTTACTTGAAGGGGCGGAAGATATTCCGCCCCTACAGTGCAGATAAATAAGTGTAAAACAGTTCAAAATACCGGATGAGCCATCATTATTTCTTCATCGAATAGCGGCCGTTGGTAATCTGCTCCAGACTGATTTTTTCAAACCAGACGTCGTAGAGCCATTGACCTTGCTTGGGAGCACGCTCGTAAAGGAAGCCAATCTGCTTGTCGGCTGTCAGGCAGAAGGTGGAGTAACCCGAATCGTCGGGAAGCACCTCGTAACGTGCCCAATCCTGCCCAAAGTTCTCTGCCGTGATGCTCTTGCAGTCCACCTTATAAGGCAATACCTTATAATATATAGAGACATGGCTCCGCTTCGGTCCGTAGGGTACCGACTGCAGGTAGATCCATACCTTCTTACGGGTCTGCTTGTCGTAGGCCTTGAGTGCTATAATCTCACCGTTGCACGCATTCTGCAGGCAGATGATGTCTTTGGCCTTAACCGGTTGCTCCCAATGGCCGGTGGTGTAACTCTTGTCGTCGAAGCGGAAGATGTTGAACCAACGTCCCTCGGTACGGCTACTCAGAATGACGGAGCCGTCAGGCAGTTCATCCGTCTTGGGTTCATCGCCCTCAGGACAGCACGATTCGGTGGTACCCAGCAGCGACCAGTTCTCACCAAAGTCGTCGGAATAAATCACGGCGTTGCCATACTTCAGTGAGATGAGCGAACAGTAGAGACGATAATATTTGCCCTTCTTCACGTAGCGGCTCTGGTGAATCTTACCGGAACCGATAAAGAGGCAAGGCAACTGGGGCACCAGGCTGTAAATCTTGTGCGTAATGTTTTCGCCCTTGCTCCACGTCTTGCCGTTGTTGGTGCCATAGAAGCGATAGACCTGCTGAAACCCTTGCTGAAAGACCGTACGACCGGTACTGTCGCCTACGCAGAGCACCATCTGACGGTCGCTTTCGCGGTCGGCTACCAACGCTGCATCACCAAAGCCATAGACACGTCCCTTGTAAATCGACTCATGGCAGTCGGCCAAACGCTCCTCGGATGTCCAGTTCAAGCCATTGTCATGACTCAAACGGAACATGATGTCGATGGGCTGCGCATAGCCAACGTCGCTTCCGTGTGAGTAGCGGTTGTCAGAAACAGCAATCAAGGTACCATCCACTGTGCAGGCCACGGCAGGAATGCGGTAGATTCGTTCACCTGGTTTAGAAACATAAAGTGCCTGTTCAATTTTCTGTGCGAAAAGAGGAGAGCTGACCGAAGTGACCCAGAGGGCCAATAGTCCAATTAAACCAATTTTTTTCATGGGCTATCAATTGTTTATAGATTCATAATGTATTGTATCAATGAGAGTTATTCCATGTTGTCGCTTTTGGGCTTCAAGAAGAGGAGCTGCAAGATGACAGCAACGGCCACCACAGCACCCATACAAGCAAAGCTAACACCCAGGTCCATACCACCATCCTTCAGCTTACCGAGCAGTTGAGTGACGATAGCGCCAAACACCACTCCCGTCATGTTCATGATACCGTAGGCCGTGGCACGGTACTTGCTTGACACAAACTGGCAGAGGATAGGCATGTTGTTGGTATCAAACATGCCATAACCGATACCAAACAGCAAACCGGCACTCACTACGCCCACAATGTCGTGCGAGGTACCCAGCAAGATCAGCGAAGGAATGGTCAGCGAGAGGCCAATGGCACTGGTATAGACACGTCCACGAAGGTTGACCTTCACCCAGCGGTCACTCATCACACCACCGATGATCACACCCAAGAAGGAGGAGAAGGCGATGGTGATGGTACTCATCGGTCCGGCTTGCGACATGGGGATATCGAGGCTGTTGGCAAAGAGCGTAGGCAGCCAGTTTTTCGTGGCCCACCCTGGCAGACTGAGTACGGCAAAGTAGAAGAGGATTACGCCAAAAGCCAGACTGCTGAAGAGGATGGGAAATGCCCTCCAGATGCTCTCCTTGGGCTGTTGGACCTTCTGCTGAGCGGCTTGTTGAGCAGCCAGCTGAGCGGGCGAAGGAGCCACTCCCCTACTTTTATCGTGCAGGAAGGCAATCAGAATCAACGAATAGACCACGCCTACGAGGCCAAAGCCAAGGAAGGCCGTATGCCACGACCAGGCCGCAGCGACTGTAGCACCAAATCCACCCACGGCCTGTCCGCAGTAAAGACCGGTCATGTGGATACCCACCGCCAGCGAGCAGGACTTGCCCTGGTGATAATCCGCAATCAGCGAGAGGGCAGCAGGCATATAGAGCGCCTCGCTGATACCCATCACGGCACGCAGCACCAGGATTTGATGATACGAATTGGCAAAGCCCATGGCCAGCGTGACCGAGGACCAAACAAAGAGACTGCCTACGATGAGCCACTTGCGGTTCAGTCGGTCGCCAATCACGCCCGATACGGGACTCATCACGGCATAAATCCAAAGGAAAACAGACATCAAGAAGCCAAACGCTTCGGCATTCTGGAGCTCCACGATATCGTGCCCCATGGCCTCCTGCATGGTAGAGAGCATCTGGCGGTCCATGTAGTTGAGCAGCGCCACGACCCACAACAGGCCAACCACCACCCAGGGATATACTTTCGAGTTTTTCATCATAAATTCTATGAAGTGATTAGAGGTTATTAGAAGGTTGTTGTGGTGATTCCATGGCACACAGATGCGTGCGAATCCCGAAAATTCGTGTCACCTGTGTGCCATTGGATTCACCCTATGCCAGGATCTCATCACAGAGCAGGGCCGACTTAATCAGCATGCGGGGGATGTGGAAAGGTCCCTTGAAGATGTTCCCTTTGGCAGGCTGTGCCACAGTACCATCGCGATGCAGGTAGCCGTACCATTCAGGGTATTCCGTATCCTTGAAGTGCTTGAATGCCCATTCGTTGGCCAGTCGGTGCATCTCAAGGTATTTCTCATCGCCCGAAATCCGGTAAGCATAGAGCGAAGCAATGATCGTCTCGCATTGAGGCCACCAGAACTTCATATCCTGCGAATAGTCCTGCGGAGGGAAGTTTTTGCAATCCTTGAAGTTGATGATACCGCCATACTGCTCATCCCAACCCCACTTCCACGACCAGTCGAGAATGCGGAGTGCCACCTCATTGAGGTGATCACGGTCGGCACGTCCCTTGGCACACTCCATGATGAACCAAGCCGTCTCAATGCAATGTCCAGGATTGATCACACGTCCGGCAATCGTATCAATCAAGCCACCATCAGGAGTCACACTCTCCAGCAGTGCCTCAAACTCAGGGTGCATAAAGTAATGTTCGATGTCGTAGAGCGAGCTCTCCACCTGCGTATCGAGGTCGGGATGCGAGATGACCTGCTTCACGATGACCGCCACGTTGATCAGCATCATCGTGATGCTGTGGCTCCGTCCCGCCACTGTCGTCTTCGGTGGCAAGAAACCGGGTGTAGCCATCATGCGACGAATGTTCTGAAACTCCTTCAACGCCTTCTCGGCATACTCCCGGCTGCCTGTGGCTTTAGCATATTCAGCCATGGCCATGGCACAGAAGCACTCGCTGAAGACGTAACGACGTTTCTGAATACCCTCACCCTCGGCCGTAACGGTAAAGAACTTATGCCCATCCGTATCCACACAATGGTTTTCGAGGAACTGGATGCAGCTGAGCGAAGCCTCCAGCCACTCTGGGCGCTGCTCTATATGGTTGTAGGCGTAGGCACAGATAAAGCCAAAGCGTCCCTGGAACCAGACCGATTTGGTGCTGTCCATCAGACGGCCATCGCGGTCCAAGCAGGTATAAACTCCCCCGTTGACGCGGTCCAATCCATGCTCCATCCAGAAGGGCATGATATCATCCAGCAGGTCGCTGCGGTAGGTATCGCGGCATTGCTGGAGGTATTTTTTCTGTAGATCGTTCATAATGCAAAAATAGTTGAGTTAACGCATGATCTGTTAACCAGCTGCTGGTTATCAGAATTTATTGCAACGCTCAAAGAAGTGGATGGCTTCGAGCTGTTTCTTCAGTTCCACCTCCTCTTCGTCGGTTACGGTGCGGAACGGTACACGGTTGGGACCGAGGTCCAGACCTATGAGCTTCATGATGCGCTTGCCTCCTACGATGTTGCCGCGGAAGTTGCAGATGACGTTGATGACCTCTTGCGAGAAGTTCTGCAGTTCGCGTGCCTTCTCCAGGTCGCCAGCCTTCCAGGCGTCGATGATGCCTACCAGGTTACAGCCGTTGTAGTTGGTCGTACCGCCGATGCCACCTTGTGCACCACCCTGAGCCAGACTCGGCAGGATAGTTTCGTCCTGACCATGGAGCATGTCATACTTGCCATTCTTGTAGAGACGGCACTGGTTGTACTCGTAGAGGCTCTCGAAGGTGTACTTGATGCCGGCAAAGTTGGGGATGCGTCCGTCAACAGCCTTCAGCAGGTCGAGCATCGGAAGGAAAGCTCCATTAAAGGCCGGGATATGATAGTAATAGAAGGGCAATTCGGGAGCAGCCGAACAGATGGCTTCGCAATACTTCACCAGCTCTTCAATGCGTCCAATCTTCGGGAAGGGAGGTGCCATCGCACCAATGGCATCTGCGCCAATCTTCGCAGCATGTTCAGCCAGTCGTGCACTCTCGCGCAGGCAGCAGCTACCCACGTGCACAATCACCTTGAAGCCTTCGGGACGAGCAGCCATCCAGGCCTCAGCCAACTTCATACGTTCGTCAGTGGTGAGCATATAGCCCTCGCCTGAGGAGCCGTTGATGAATACCCCCTTCAGGCCATTCTTAGCCAGCATGGCAGCATAAGCGGGAATCGGTTCAAAGTTCACATCTCCATTGGGATAAAACGGAGTAAAAGGAGCGTCGATAAGTCCAATAATTTTTTCCATATCTACAAATAATAAAGTTAAACAAAAGTTTTGTGTTCAATATTTATCCATTTTCAGTTCCATAGTATCGGGCGTACCATTGGGCAAATGCCCGCAGGCCGTCGCGCAGGGAAGTAGAGGGTTTGAAGCCAAAGTCCTGCTCCAGTGGAGTGGTGTCGGCAAAGGTCACAGGCACGTCACCCGGCTGCATGGGCACCAGCTCTTTGTGCGCCTCAAAGTCGTAGTCGGCAGGCAGTACCTTGGCAGCCACCAGCTCTTCCTGTAGAATGGTGACAAAGTCGAGCAGATTCTCAGGGCTGTTGTTGCCGATGTTATAGACCTTGTAGGGCGGGATAGGTAGTCCGTCCTCCCCCGTCAGTTTCTCCGGAGCATGCTGCATGATGCGCACCACACCCTCCACGATATCGTCCACGTAGGTGAAGTCGCGCTGGCAATGACCATAGTTGAAGATTTGGATGGTCTTGCCTTGGCGCAGTTTGTTCGTAAAGCCAAAATAGGCCATATCGGGTCGTCCAGCGGGGCCATAGACCGTAAAGAAGCGGAGTCCGGTGGAGGGGATGTTGTAGAGCTTGGAATAGGCATGCGCCATCAGCTCGTTGCTCTTCTTGGTGGCTGCATAGAGCGACACGGGGTTGTCCACCTTGTCGTCAGTAGAGTAAGGCACCTTCTTGTTCGAGCCATAGACCGAGGAAGAAGAGGCATAGACCAGATGCTCCACTTCGTGGTGGCGGCAGGCCTTCAGGATATTGTAGAAGCCGATAAGGTTGGCCTCAATATAGGCATCGGGATTAGTGATGGAGTATCGTACTCCGGCCTGTGCCGCCAGATTGACCACCACAGCAAACTGCTCCTCCTCAAAGAGCTGTTCGATGGCAGCCTTGTCAGCCAGATTGGCTTTGACGAAGCGCCAGTCGCGACCAAGCGATTCAATCTCATGGAGTCGTTCCAGCTTGATATTGACATCGTAGTAATCGGTCACGGCATCCAGTCCCACCACGCGGATCTGTTCCACATCATGAAACAGCCGTTTCACCAGGTTCGCCCCGATGAAACCCGCCGCACCAGTAACCAATACGGTCTTTCCATTGAGATTTATATTATTCTGTACCATTTGTTTCAGTTTTAAGCTACGAGTTACGAGCTACGAGCTACAAGCTACGAGTATTATTTTAATTTTTAATTTTAAATTGATATCATCGTTTTAGTCTCTCTTGAAAATGTCGCGCGTATAGACTTTGTCCATCACGTCGGCCAGGCATTCGTCGTAGCGATTGGCAATGATAGCCTTGGAACGCTTCTTGAACTCCTCCAGGTCGTTCACTACCTGGCTGCCGAAGAACGAGGTACCATTGGCCAATGTGGGCTCGTAGATAATCACCTCAGCACCTTTGGCCTTGATGCGCTTCATGATGCCCTGAATGGCCGACTGACGGAAATTGTCGGAGTTGGACTTCATCGTCAGGCGATAGACACCGATCACGCATTGATGCTCCATCGAAGCATCCCACTGTCCGTTGGCCGTGTAGTAACCCGCCTTGTGGAGCACAGCATCGGCAATATAGTCCTTGCGGGTGCGGTTAGACTCTACGATAGCGGTCATCATGCATTGGGGCACCTCAGCATAGTTGGCCAGCAGCTGCTTCGTATCCTTGGGCAGGCAGTAACCACCATAGCCAAATGAAGGATTGTTGTAGTGTGTACCGATACGGGGGTCTAGACCTACACCTGAGATGATGGCTTGGGTATCGAGTCCCTTCACCTCAGCGTATGTATCGAGCTCATTGAAGTAAGAGACACGCAGGGCCAGGTAAGTGTTGGCAAAGAGCTTCACGGCCTCGGCCTCCTTCAGTCCCATAAAGAGCACTCGGTCCGTAGCTTGCTGCAGGGGAAGCGTACCGTCAGGGTTGAGCTGGTCGGCAATCTTAGAACCCTCGATGAGGAGCGACGCAAAGGTCTTGGCGTAGCGTTCCGCTTCGGGGTTACCGATAGCACGAATGGCGGCATTCTCTTCGTCCCACTTCTTATCCTGTTCAGCAGGGAGCTGCTTGGGATAGCCTACGATGATGCGGCTGGGATAGAGGTTGTCCTCCAGCGCCTTCGACTCGCGCAGGAACTCGGGCGAGAAGAGCAGGTTGAAGTGCTTGCCCTTGAGGGCAGGATTGGTAAGGAACTGGAGTGCATACTTCACATAGAGCGAGCGGCAGTAGCCCACGGGAATGGTAGATTTGATCACCATCACGGCATCGGGGTTGACACTCAGCACCAGGTCAATGACATCTTCGATATGGTGCGTATCGAAGAAGTTCTTCTGCGGGTCGTAGTTGGTAGGTGCAGCAATCACCACAAAGTCGGCATCCTTATAAGCCTCTGCCCCATCCAGGGTAGCGCGTAGCGAGCGGCCCCCTTCGGGGTTACCCTCACCTACGCAAGGCAAGATGGCAGGGTCGGCAAAAAATTTCTCAATATACTCATCCTGTATCGGGCTGATGCGGTGGTTGATCTTCTCCACCTTTTCGGGGATGACATCCACAGCTATTACTTCATGGTGTTGCGCCAGTAGCGTGGCCATACTCAAACCCACGTAGCCCGTACCGGCTACAGCAATCTTGATTTCATTAAAATCTCTCATAGTGTATATCGTTGCAATTAAACATTCATAAGTTTTGCTGCAAAAATACGATTTTTTCTTCACACGACAACTATTTTCCCACTATTTATCACAAAGATTGTGAATTTAGCACGGTGCAACTCTATCCATGTGTATGAATTTGATAAGCAGGGTGCCGAGAGTAGATGAAATAAGCCAACATGTTTACTTCATCTCGCCCGGCACCCTTATCTATCTAAACATACCTATGGAATTGAGGACATATCCATTGGGCTTTACGCCAATCTGCGGGGTTACTTCCCCTCAGCTTCGTTGTAGCCCCAGGTCTGCTTCAGCTCGGGGTCGGCAGTCAGCGTAGAGACATTGACCGGCCACAACAGCTTGTGCTGTTCGGTAGCCTTGTCGAGCACGGGATAGGCGGCTTCGCCATAAACCTTGGGGTAGGCTGCTTCGGCCGAGAAGACCAGCGGCTGCTTATTGGCATCCTGCAGACGAACCACATCGAACCAACGGCAACCCTCACTTACGAACTCTTTGTCACGCTCGTGCAGGATGGCCAGTTCATTCTCAGCAAAGGAGCCATCTACATATTTCACTTCGTCGCTGAAGTTGTCACCGTATGCCCGTTCGCGAATCTGATTGATGTACGAAGCGCACTTACCCGTCAAGCCGTTCTCCACTTCAGCACGCATCAGCAGCACATCAGCATAGCGGTACATAATAACGTCGGAGTCCCACTGGCGGATGCCGCTCTCCATGTGACCTAATAGCTTCAGCATAGAGCAACCAAACTTGGTCAATGCCTCGTCTTGATAGTACTCCAAGAAGGTGGCCGCACGACGACTGTCGGTCAGGTCCATTGACTTGACGAGCGACTCCTTCCACTCATAGCGCACGATACCGGCCGTACCCAGCTCCAGCACATCCACCATCTTGTTGCCATCAGGAGCGTAGTATGAACCTACCACAATAGAGGGCGTATAAACGAAGTTCACACCCCAGTTGGTGTACTCATTGAAGTCGCAAGGCATAGCCAGAATGATTTCGTTGTTCTTCTTCTTTTTGTAATCGAAGATATCTGCAAAATGCTCTTGCAAGCCAAATTTACCGCTGCTGATGATTTTGTCGAGCGCCTCCTTGGCTACATTCAGATCGGCAGTACCCGTGGCCTGGTGAGGTTTCTCGTAGTCGTTGGTCGAGACCTTGGCTGACCAGAGATAGACCTGAGCCTTGAGGAACTGGGTGGTCAGTGCCGACCAGGTATAGCAGTCAAACGCGCTGTTGCCCGCAAAGCCTTCTTCAGAGGCCTTGATTTCATCCTTAATAAACTGCAGTACATCCTCTGCCGACGAGCGGGCCATGTAGAGGCTCACCACGTCGATGCTGCCCGACATCACCTTGACATCCTTTTCCAGTGGTACAGCGCCAAAGGTGCGGTAGAGCATGAAGTAGTAGTATGCACGTAAGCCGTGGGCCTGAGCCAGGAACGTCTTGCGGCTGGCATCGCTCAAGAAGGCACACTCGTTGGTGAGCTGTTCAATAAAGTGGTTCACCTGCAGCAAACGGCCATAATAGCCATTCCAGTTGCTGATACCCGTGCTGGCGGTAGTGAGGTTGCTCACGATGATGGACGAAGAGTTCAACGAGGTGTTGATTGACGAGGTACCATCCACCATCGCACCGCCTCTCAGCTCGCCTAAGTTCAACAGCGACTGATAATCGGAACGGAGCTGTCCGTGCAAGCCATACATAAAGGTGGTTACTTCCGACTCGTTCTGCCAAAAGTTACCCGTGGCAGCGTAGTCAATCGGCGCCAAGTCCAAACTGTCGCAGCTACCCAAGCCCAACAGCAATGCACCAGCTATCGTATAGAAAATCTTTTTCATATTCAAATAGTTTTAGTGGATTAGAATGTAACGTTGATACCAAAGATAAGCGTGCGTGGCAGGGGGTATCCACCCATGCCGTTGGCACCATATTCAGGCGAAGCCACCTTCTTGGCGCCCGTGATGTAACCCAGGTTCTGGGCTGATACGTTGAGGACGACGTTCTCCATGGCGAGCTGCTTGACCCAAACTTTGGGAAGGTTGTAACTGAGGCTGATCTCGCGGATAGCCAGGTAGCTGGCATTGTCCACAAAGAGACTGCTGTTGTTGCGTGCATAGTTGCGCTTACCCAGCTGGTCAGCCCATACATACTTGGGATACTTAGCACCTGGATTCTCTTCGGTCCACGTGTCGAACACCTCGGTGATGGTGTTGTATGTTCCCTGCATGTTACCCATGATCCAGGGCGTTCTACCATCGAAGATCTTATGTCCCAGGGCATAGTCGAAGCGTGCATCCAAGCGGAGGCCCTTCCAAGAGACGTTGGTGGTGATACCACCCGTCCAGTGAGGTACAGCACTACCCAGCTTCACCATGTCGTAGTTGTCAATGACTCCATCGCCATTCACATCCTTCCATTTCACGTCACCCGGCTGAATGGGGAGGCCCTTGGCCTTCTCAGCATCTGAAAGGGCAGCCCAGGCATCGGGACCATAGAGGGGTTTGTTGTTCGATCCGTTGTTACCACTGCTGATATCCCTCAGGTTACCCGGAATCTCATCGTAACTCTGGTAGATGCCTTCGGCCTTGAAACCGTAGATGGCACCCGGTTCCTGACCTTCTTGATAGCCGCCTACCCAGATCTTCTCATCTCCGTTGCCGGTATAGACTTGGAAGGCGTTCTGCATGTTGTTCTGCAGGCCGTTGTTGGGCAGCGAGATCACCTTGTTCTTGTTGTACGAAAGGTTAAAGTTGAGGTTCCACTTCCAATCCTTTTGGTCGATAAGGCGCGTGGTGACTTCCATCTCAATACCTTGGTTCTGCACTTCACCGTTGTTTGACAGGATGCTGCTTACACCCGAGTGCGAAGGCAAGGTAATGTAGGCCAGTTTATCCTTGGTGCGGCGGTTGTAGAAGGTCATGTTCAAAGTGTAGCGATTGTTGAAGAAGCCCAGGTCAAGACCAGCCTCGAACGTATAGGACTTCTCCCAACGCAGGTTGGGGTTGGGCAGTGTGGACATCAGTGTCGTACCCTGGCCATTGTACTTGGTCTGCGGGCTGTAGGCACCCTGTACGGTGTAGTTACCGATATAGCCTGTATCCAGGTTACCGTTGGCACCGTAGCTGAAACGCACCTTCGAGAAAGAGATGACATCTTGGAACCGTTCCATGAACTCCTCCTTACCAAATACCCAACCGGCAGAGATACCTGGGAAGAAGCCCCAGCGGTTGTCCTTGGCCAGACGAGAGTAACCATCACGACGGAGAACGGCTGAAACCAGATACTTGCTGTCGAAATCGTAATCCAGCTTGCCGAAGAAGGACATGATGCGATTCTGGCTGTGCCAAGAATCCATGGAGCGACGTTCAGGATCGGTCAGGTTCAAATCCTGGAACGAGTCGGTGGGAGCACCATAGCCCACGGCCTGGAATCCCTTTTGATTCTGGTCGTAATATTCAAAACCAGCCATCGCATTGAGGTTGTGATTCTTGTATGAACCGTTATAGGTAGCGATGATGTTGTACGTCTGGTTAAGCGTACGGTTGTAGTAATCCGAGGTATAGCGGTCACGGTACCAGCGGTTGACACCCGTCATGTAGTCGTGATTGAAGGCTTCCTGCTTGGTGTCTTCGTAGTACCAGCTTCCGCTGAACTTCATGCTGAGTCCCTTGATGATGTCCACGGTAAAGGCTTGCGTCATGGTGAACTTGTCGGTATTGTTGTCGCGCTCCAAGGCATCCATGTAGGTCTTTACGTTCGCATCGCCCGTACCACGGACACCAATCAGCCATTCACCATCGGCATTCGTTCCACGGAACGTAGGCGGCACGGAGAATACACGGCTAAAGTAGTTGGCCGGATCAATACCACCCACGATGCCATACCACGTATTGTGCGAGAAGTTGAGTGACGACGAAGAGGTCAGCCACTTCTTCAGCTTGTAATCGGCATTGAAGGTCCAGGTGAAGCGCTTGTACCAGTTGCCCGTGGCATTACCATCCGACTTGTAGTAACCCAAGCTGGAGTAGTACTTCCCTTTGTCGTTACCACCTGAGAAATCGATGGTATAGTCCTGTGTCAAGGCAGGGGTCTCAATGTTCACATCCTCCATGCGGAACTCCTTGAAGATCAGTTTGTCGCCATAGACGGGATCAATCATTGTACGCCACCCTTGCTGCAACAAGAAAGCCAGGTCGTCGGAGTACTTCATCACACTCCAGTTGGCATTGTTCACCTTGTTACCATCGGCCACACTACCATCAGCATTGAAGTAGATGTTACCCGTACCGTAGGGCTGTGCACCCGTAAGGCTGCTCATGTTGGTCCATCCAGCCCACGCACCCGTGGAGGTTTTGTACACCTCTGAAGCGTTCTGATAGCTCTTGCGCATCCAGTAGATGTAATCCTCCGCACCGAGGAATTCGTAGTTGTTCTTGAAGTAATTCAGACCAAACTTGGCCTTTACACCAATCTGAGCGGTACCCTCTTTACCTCGCTTGGTTGTGACCAGAATCACACCATTGGCGGCACGAGCACCATAGATAGCCGTAGCACCGGCATCCTTCATCACCTCAATAGACTCGATGTCGGAGGGGTTGATGTCACTCATCGAACGTTGAGCACCATCGATGATAACCAGCGGCGATCCAGAACCATCCAAGCTGGTACCACCACGCAGAATCAAGGTAGGTGTAGCACCGGGATCACCACTGGTCTGGCGCACCTGCAGACCAGCCACAGCACCCGAGAGGGCTTGAGCCGGGTTGGCATGCACACCCGAAGCAATGGTTTCCTTATCCACCTTGGCAATGGAGTTGGTCACCTTGGAGCGCAACTGCTTGCCACCATAGGCCGTAATCACCACCTCATCCAGCAACTTGGTATCCTCCTTCAGCGTGATGTTGAGCGGTTGACCGTTCCACGTCACCTCCTGTGTAGTGTAACCTACAAATGATACCTGAATGATATCACCCTTCTTCACATCAGGGAGTGTGAAGTCGCCATCAATACCCGTAATCGTACCGTTGGTGGTTCCCTTCACGACGACCGAGGCGCCGATAATGGTTTCACCAGTAGCATCCTTGACTACGCCGGAGCACTTTCCGTTCTGCTGTACGACCCGTACGCCCGATGACGCACTGCCCGAAAGGGCACTGACCGTTCCTGTTGACGCCGTCAACAGAAACAGCAACAAACTAACCGATTTGAATCGTTTTAACATAGTTGAATGAATAAATTATTAGTTAACAAGGAGAGTAAAAAGAAGAATACCTCATCTAAATAGCCTTAAATTACCATAGTTCTGTAGGAACTTAGTACCTCAGGGTAGGTAAGCGATGGGTAAATGTTAAGA
>CAMCUZ010000047.1 GCA_945879145.1 uncultured Mediterranea sp. | reverse complement strand
AAAAACCTTAAATTTGCCCCCAAATAGAGGTTGTTATGAACAGAATTTTTCACGCAAAGGTCACTTTTTGCCGCGGATTGGTGCTGATTATTCTCACTGCGGCTACGCTTTTTACCCTCTGGAGGCAATGGCCACTCGTGGCCCTGCCGGCCATGCTCCTGCTGCTATGGTGGATTGAGCGACTGATTCACACCACCTATACGCTTACCCCCGACCAACAACTGCTCATCGATAAGGGACGCTTCAGCCACACCAGCATCATACGTCTAACAGACGTGCGCCACTTGCAGCGCTCGCAAGCCATGCAAAAGAGGCACCTCAGCCTGTGGGGAGGCATCCAAATAACCTGCAACGATGGACGACGGTTCACCCTTCACCCCCAGCGTGAAGAGGAATGCTTAGCCGAGTTGCAACGCCGGTGTCAACTGCTCGACAATCCAAGATAATCAACGTAATCCCAGATCATGATGAATCATTCAATGAACAATATTAATAAGGTATGCGTTTATAGCGCATCAAGTACGCAAATTGATGAAGCTTATTTTTCCGCAGCCCGCACTCTGGGCACGCTGCTTGCCGAAAAGGGCATCAGCTTGATCAACGGTGCAGGAAAAATGGGACTGATGGCTGCCGTAACTGATGCAGTGATGCAGCACGGAGGAGAAGCCATCGGCGTAATACCCCGCTTCATGGTGGAACAAGGGTGGCACCACACCGGCATGAGTCAGCTGCTGATAGTCAATGATATGCACGAGCGCAAGCAGACCATGGCCAAGCTGAGCGATGCGGTCATTGCCCTGCCCGGGGGCTGTGGCACCCTAGAAGAGTTACTCGAGGTCATCACCTGGAAACAGCTGGGCCTCTACCTTAACCCCATTATCCTACTCAACACAAAGGGCTACTTCACCCCCCTGCTGGAGATGATGCAGCGTGCGGTGGATGAACACTTCATGCGCATACAGCATGCCGCAATATGGCGTGTGGCCCAGACGCCCGAAGAGGCCGTTGAGATGCTCTTCACTACGCCACGATGGGATAGCTCAGTACGTAAATTTGCAGCCATCTGAAGCCATGTTACGCACTCTCCTCATACTGGCCCCACGCGTTGAAGGCACCCCACTACCCTACGCCACCTGCAACGACAACACCATCGCTGCCGTACTCGTAGTCTGCTTCTTCTTCACCTCCATAGTCCTTTCGCGCCACAGCAAACTCATTGGGCAGCTATTCAAAGACTTTCTGCTCCATCGCGAACGCACCAGCCTCTTCTCCACCTCGACCGCCAGCGATATGCGCAGCCTGCTGCTACTCGCAGTACAAACCGGCATGCTGGCTTCAGTCGCCCTGTTTTGCATCTTCGTTGAGCAGAATCCGCAGATGATTCAGCAGTTCAACTCGCTGACGTGGATAGCCCTCTACTTTGGCTGCTACCTGCTCTATTACACCATAAAATGGATGCTCTACACGCTTCTCGGATGGATATTTTTTGACAGAGCAAAAACTACGCTGTGGCTTGAATCCTATTCCACACTACTCTACTATCTAGGATTTGCCCTGTTTCCCATCATACTGATTGCGGTCTATTTTAATCAGCACGATTCATTTATCGTTATTTTTTCGTTAATTTTCCTATCAATTGTAAAAATCTTGATGATTTATAAATGGATAAAGCTTTTTTGCGAAAAATTTCATGGCAGTATTCCAATAATTGTGTACTTTTGCGCCCTTGAAATGCTGCCTTGTGTATTATTGTATTACGGCATGCTTCAGCTAACCAATTATTTGATAATAAAATTTTAGGACGTTGAAAATAAACAAAGTATTAGTGTCGCAGCCCAAGCCGACCTCAGACAAGTCGCCTTACTTCGACATCGCCGAAAAGTATGGTGTGACTATCGACTTCCGCCCCATGATTAAGGTGGAGAGCCTCACACCCAAGGAATTCAGACAACAGAAAGTCTCCATTCTCGACCATACCGCCATCGTTTTCACTTCGCGGCATGCCATCGATCACTTTTTCAATCTGTGTACCGAGTTACGAGTCACGATTCCTGAAACGATGAAGTACTTCTGTGTATCCGAAACCATCGCAAATTACATCCAAAAGTACACGCAATACCGCAAGCGCAAGATTTTCCCCGGTCCGTCGGGAAAAATCGAAGACCTGGTGCCCATTATGATAAAGCACAAAAACGAAAAGTACTTTGTGCCCATGTCGGACGTACATAACGACGACATCAAGAATCTGCTGGACCAGAGCAAACTGCAACACCACGAAGTGGTGATGTACCGCACAGTAAGCAATGTATTTGCACCCGAAGAGCTGGCTGGATACGATATGATGATTTTCTTCAGTCCTGCTGGAGTGGCCTCGCTGCAGAAGAACTTCCCCAACTTTGAACAAAAGGAGGTGAAGATTGGTACTTTCGGTGCCACTACAGCTCAAGCCGTGCGCGATGCAGGACTTCGACTTGACCTCAATGCACCCACCGAAAAAGCCCCTTCGATGACTGCAGCCCTCGAACAGTTCCTCAAAGAACACAACCAGTAATCCATGCCCCATACGCTGCATAAAGCTGAAAGGCTCTGTAGAAAGAAGCTCATCGGTGAAATGTTTTCGGGCAAAGCCCGCTCTTTTACCTGCTTCCCCTTACGGGTAGTCTATCTTCCCGTAGCCGAACAGCCATGCAGTGCCACGATATTGGTCAGCGTTTCGAAACGACGATTCAAACGAGCTGTCAAGCGAAACCGCATCAAACGCCAAGTACGTGAAGCCTATCGCCTCAACAAGCAACTCCTTCTCCAGCCACTGGATAGGGAGAAAAAGCAAGTAGCGATAGCCTTCATCTACTTGAGCGACAAACAAGTACCTACCTCACACATCAATGACCAGATGAAACGTATCCTCCAGCGATTGGCCGAATCCCTTCAGACTAATCCTTCAGACAACCACCCAACGGAGGTGCAGATTGAGCCATGAAACGACTACTGGTCGGGCTACTCCTTTTGCCCATCTACTTCTACCAACGGTGCATTTCACCCCTGCTTGGCCCTTCGTGCCGGTTCACTCCTACCTGCTCGCAATATGCCGTCGAAGCCCTGAAGAAACATGGCCCTTGGAAAGGATTATACCTCACTATCAAGCGCTTGTTACGTTGCCATCCCTGGGGAGGCTCTGGTTACGATCCCGTACCTTAACTGCACATTCCAACGCCCGATGAGACGGACTCTCCCTATCGACATCCATACCCACAAGCTACCTACAGTAGCAGGTACAGCAATTGTTAGTGTGTCTCCCCAAGCTTTTCACCCTATGCCTTCACAGTGGTATGCGGTAGGCATTCACCCATGGGATACAGACAAAATCACCGATTTAACCACAGAAATGGCCCAACTGGAGCAGTTAGCTAACCATCCACAGGTGGTGGCCATCGGTGAAGTTGGTCTCGACCCACTGCATGGTGCCTCTATCCAAGAACAGATCAAAGTCTTCGAGTCACAAGCCCTGCTGGCCGAAGCCATCCATAAACCAGTCATCATTCATCTGGTCAAATCTGTTGATAACCTACTCCTCTCTTATCAACACCTGCGACCCACCATGCCTTGGATTATCCATGGCTTCAGAGGCAAGCCTCAGCTGGCCCGACAACTGCTCAACAAAGGGTTCTACCTCTCGTTCGGCACCCACTTCAACCTCGAAGCCCTGTGCACAACCCCCAATAACCGACTGCTTATCGAAACTGACGAACACGAAGCAGATATCGACCAATTATGCCAAACACTGGCACTAGCCCGATGCCAAACCAACGAAGAACTGCGCCAAACACTCGATGAAAACGTGAAAAGACTCTTTTTTAAGCCCTAAGAGTTGGCCATTCACAGAAAGTATTGTATTTTTGCAGTCTGTAAATCAAGAATATTACATAAAAATAGGCAAACAATATGAATTTTGTAGAAGAACTCAAGTGGCGCGGCATGCTTGCACAGATTATGCCGGGCACCGAAGAACTACTTGAAAAGGAGATGGTAACGGCTTATCTAGGCACTGACCCAACAGCCGATTCGCTCCATATCGGTCACCTGTGTGGTATCATGATGTTGCGCCATCTGCAACGCTGCGGCCACAAGCCTATCATTCTGGTGGGTGGAGCTACCGGTATGATCGGCGATCCCTCTGGTAAAAGCCAGGAACGTAACCTGCTGGATGATGCCACACTCTATCATAACCAAGAGTGCATTAAGAAGCAAGTGGCCAAGTTCCTCGACTTCGACACCGATGCTCCCAACAAGGCTGAACTGGTGAACAACTACGATTGGATGAAGAACTTTACCTTCCTCGATTTTGCCCGTGTAGTGGGTAAACACATCACTGTGAACTACATGATGGCCAAGGAAAGTGTACAGCAACGCCTCAACGGCACAGCTCGCGACGGATTATCATTCACCGAATTCACCTACCAGCTGCTACAGGGCTACGACTTCCTTTACCTCTACCAGCACAAAGGCTGTAAGCTCCAGTTGGGTGGTAATGACCAATGGGGTAACATGACTACAGGTACTGAATTGATTCGCCGCACGCTGGGCAACGAAGTAGAGACCTATGCCTTGACCTGTCCCCTGATTACTAAAGCCGATGGCAAGAAATTTGGCAAGACAGAGAGTGGCAACATCTGGCTCGATCCCCAACGTACCTCACCCTACAAGTTCTACCAGTTCTGGCTGAACGTCAGCGATGATGATGCAGAAAAATACATCAAAATCTTCACCTCTATCAATAAGGAAGAAATTGATGCTCTGGTAGCTCAACACCACGAAGCTCCCCATCTGCGCATCCTACAGAAGCGATTGGCCCAAGAGGTGACCATCATGGTTCACTCTGAGGCAGAGTATCAAGCAGCTGTTGAGGCCTCGGGCATCCTTTTTGGCAACGGCACTAGCGAAGCACTCAAAAAGCTCGATGAGCCCACCCTACTGGCTGTATTTGAAGGTGTTCCACAGTTTGAAATCAACCGTGAAGTCCTGACAGAAGGAGTCAAGGCTGTAGATCTCTTCGTTGAAAATGCACCTGTATTCGCCTCGAAAGGTGAAATGCGCAAATTGGTACAAGGCGGTGGCATATCCCTCAATAAAGAGAAGCTTTCAGCCTTTGACCAACTGATTACCTCTGACAATTTACTGGATGAGAAGTACCTTCTCGTGCAACGTGGAAAGAAGAATTACTACTTAATTATTGCCAAGTAAATAAAAAAAGTAGGTCAATTATTTGCAAAAATCAAATCTAGCCCCTATCTTTGCACCGCTTTTCAAGAGGAAGCACATATAAAGTTTGGACTATGGTGTAATGGTAGCACAACAGGTTTTGGTTCTGTTTGCCCAGGTTCGAGTCCTGGTAGTCCAACACTTTAGAAGGCTAATCATCTGACAAAAAGATGGTTAGCCTTTGTTTTTTGATAAATTGAGCTTAATTCGCCTAACAGGATACCATGAGCTGACAAAACCTACGACTAACACTGTACAGAAAATCAACAACAGATCAACCCAATGCACACTTACTGGATAAGCATCAACCAAAAACGACTCTCCACTGCCTAACTTAATCCATCCAAATCGCTGCTGCACATAGCAAAGCAATACCCCCAAAAAGATACCTATTAAGGCCCCTATCAGAGATATCAAACGACCTTCGCAAATGAAAATACGTGAGATCATCCGCTGGTCAGCACCGAGCCAACCAAGAGTTTCCACATCCTCACGCTTATCAAGCATCAGCATGGAAAGCGAACCTACCAAGTTGAAACAGGCCACAACGAGTATAAATGTCAAGAAGAAATAGGAAATAAGTTTCTCAATCTCCATGATTCTAAACACCTCTTCCTGTTGTTCATACTGATTGAGTACCTTGAATCGGTCGCCCAGCTTGCGCTGTATCTCGCGTTCCACCCTCCTTACATCAGCCTCTGGTCTCAGTTTGATTTCAATGGCTGAAACCTGCGTATCGTAATTGAATAGCCTCCGTGCAAAATCCAAGGAGGTCAAGATATAATTTGCATCATATTTTTGCTGGTTGCAAGCAAACACCACCCCTGGAGAGAAGAGATAACGACGGTTAAAGGCGGCAGAGGGATTAGCGATATTCACCCTAACATTACGCTTAGGCGCATAGACCAACAACGGATCAATAAACTGAAGACCCGTGCCCAGTTCACTCATCAAATCAACCCCCAGCACCCCATACTCCACCTCTGAATCCGTAAGCATAAAACGACCCGAGCCAATCAGCAGGCTATCAATCTCTGTGAGCTGCTCGAAATTCCGTTCCACGCCCTTAATGGTAACCATAGCCTGCCGCTGTTTGTATTGCACAACAGCCTGTTCTTCGATGGTTTCACTCCATATCGCAATACTCGACATCGAACGCACCTGTTGCAAACGGCTCTCCAGCGGATTAAACACCTTGCCCTGCACTGGCACGATTTTCAGCTGGGCATCAAAGGTCGTAAAAAAGCCCTCCACCATCTCTTGAAATCCGTTAAACACACTGAGCGTGCAGACCATCGCCAAGGTAGATAGCGCTATACCACACACCGAAACGGCCGAAATGATGTTCACCGCACTATGTTTCTTGGGTGAGAACAGGTAGCGGCGAGCTAAATAGAAGGAAAAAAACATGCAAACAGAGGGGGCTACCAATAGCTTACTTCTTCAGCAACTCATCAATATGCTCAGCATAATCCAGCGAATCGTCCACAAAGAACTTCAGTTCTGGAATGATGCGCAGCTGATAGCGCACCCGTGTGCCCAGTTCATAGCGCACCGACTTCATGTTCGCATTGATATTCTTGATGATTTCATCTGCCCGTTCTGAGGGGAATATGCTCAAATAAGCCCGTGCTACACTCATATCTGGGCTGATACGTACCGCACTCACCGAAACCAATACACCATGCATCGACTTCGTCTGAAGCAAGAAAATATCACTCAGCTCTTTCTGAAGCAAACGAGCTATCTTATTCTGACGAGTTGTTTCCATATAATACCTATTTAAATGATTAGAGCACAAAACTACGAAAATCTTATCACTATTCCTCGAAAAAAAGAAAATTTTTCATTGCCAGAAAGAAAAACATCCGAAGGATAGCCGTTTTGTCGATAAAAACTAAACGTTTGTCGATAACATTTGTCGGTAAAAAAAATCATTTCTACATTTGCAGCGTGAAAAAGAGACATTTTCACCTCAACTCAGAAGAGACTCTCTCTAAATAGCGTTTTTTCATGTATTATTGACTTGACCGTTCTTACCCGTGAGGGCAGGAACGGTTTTTTATTCTTTCTTTCGAATCAACGTCAATCCGTCACGCAAAGGAAGAATCACCTTTTCCACCCGCTCGTCTGCTGCAACCAAGTCATTGAAAGCCTTTATACCAAGCGTTTGTGCATCATGAACTTGCTCTTCCACTACATGCCCATCCCACAGTGTATTGTCAGCCAGCAAGTAACCACCAGGCTGCAGAAGAGGGAACAACATCTCATAATAGTCCACGTATTTCCGCTTGTCACCATCAATAAAGGCTAAATCGAACGTCAACCCCAACTGAGGCACCAGCTGAAGTGCATCACCAATATAAAATTTAATCTGATCAGCCCATGGCGATCTCTCAAGCCACGGACGCGTGAACACCTCCTGCTCATCATTGATTTCAATGGTGTGAAGGGTAGCCCCCTTGGGCAAACCCTCGGCCATGCATAAGGCGGAATAGCCGCTGTATGTACCTATCTCCAGTACCTGCATGGGACGAATCATCTGCACGAACATCTTCAGCATACGGCCCTGCAGATGCCCTGAAGCCATTCGTGGATAAAGCAACTTCAGATGTGTGTCGCGGTAGAGGGCGGTTAGATAGGCCCCCTCAGGATCAATGTGCTCTAGAATGTAATCGTCGATAGTCATCCGATATTGAAAAGGGAGAATCCCTATACCTATTATAATATACTAAATTAATCATGCATGAAGGGCAAGCAAGGCCTCAATGGTCAGACGATAAGAATCCAATCCAAAGCCCAAAATAACCCCTTTACAGGCCGCCGAAATCATGGAATGATGACGAAAATCCTCCCGACTGTGCACATTGCTGATATGCACCTCCACAACAGGAGTGGTTACCGCACGGATAGCATCTTGCAACGCAATGGAGGTGTGGGTATAAGCCCCAGCATTCAGGATGATGCCGTCGTATGAGAATCCCACCTCATGTATCTTGTCAATCATGAAGCCCTCTACGTTGGATTGAAAATAGTCAATCTGCACCTGTGGATAACGCACCCGGAGCTGGAGTAGGTAATCCTCGAACGACGTACTGCCATAAATACCTGGTTCCCGCTTACCCAGCAGATTAATGTTGGGTCCGTTGATAATTTGTATCTTCATAACACAATAATTTTATATCTTTGCGGTGCAAAGTTACTAAAAAGAAATGAAAACAGATGCGAATTTAATGAATAAGGAGAAGCAAGCACTCATCATTAGGAAGTATTTGCAATACCTAAAGTTGGAGAAGTCACTCTCTATCAACACGCAAGAAGCCTATAAGCAGGACCTAGATAAACTGCTCCACTACCTAGAGAGCGAGCAGACAGGGGTGCTTGAAGTGAGCATGCAGCAACTGCAAACCTTCTTTGCAGGGCTACACGACATTGGCATCGTGCCCCGTTCCCAGGCCCGCATCCTCTCTGGAGTCAAGTCCTTCTTCCACTTCATGGTGCTGGCCGACTACCGCGATGACGACCCTTCCGAACTGCTCGAAGGTCCAAAAATCGGATTGAAACTACCAGAAGTGTTGACCGTAGATGAAATAGACCGCATCATTGCAGCCATAGATAGTGACAAACCCGAGGCACAACGCAACCGAGCCATGCTGGAGACCCTCTACAGCTGCGGATTGCGCGTTTCCGAACTATGCGGACTCAAAATATCCGAGCTCTACTTCAAACAAGGATTTATCAAAGTAGAAGGCAAAGGGAGCAAACAACGGCTAGTACCCATCTCTCCGCGAGCCATCAAAGAGATTACCTACTGGATGCAGGATCGCAACCAGTGGCGTATCAAGCCCGGACACGAAGACACCCTCTTCCTTGCCCGTTGGGGCAACGGCATCTCGCGCATCATGGTATTCCACCTCATCAAGGAGCTGGCCGACCGTGCCGGCATCACCAAAAACATTAGCCCCCACACCTTCCGCCATTCGTTTGCTACCCATCTGCTGGAGGGTGGAGCCAACCTTCGCGCCATCCAATGCATGATGGGGCACGAAAGTATAGCTACAACAGAAATTTACACACATATCGACCGGCAGATGTTACGCAGCGAGATCATTGAACACCATCCACGCAATATAAAATACCGTAATGAGCATGGAAAGGGGCAGGAATAGGGTATATTTCATTAAATAATAATAAAACTGCCCATTTCATTAACAATGACAACCGTTTTTTGTTAACTTTGCAAGACGTAACAGAAGAGAATATAGACTGTATAATGTAGTATAAACAAAAACCATTACAAACCATAATTATTAAATCCAAAATGACTAAGAAACTTTATTTGCCTCTTTTAATGGCATGTGTTGTTGCTTTGCTGTCATCGTGCAGCAGCAAGATGGGTGAGTTGTCGTCAGACTACTTCACAGTTACTCCTCAAGTTCTTGAGGCCATCGGTGGTAAGGTACCTGCAACCATAAACGGTAAGTTCCCCGAGAAGTACTTCAACAAGAAAGCTGTCGTTGAAGTAACTCCTGTTTTGGTATGGGAAGGTGGCGAAGCTACTAGCCAGCCCGCTGTTTTCCAGGGAGAGAAGGTAGAAGGTAATGACCAGACCATCTCTTACAAGATGGGTGGAAGCTACACCATGAAGGCCTCATTCGACTATGTTCCCGAAATGGCCAAGTCGGAACTCTACCTGCGATTCAAGGCTACCATTGGTGGCAAGACCATTGAGATACCTGCCGTGAAGGTGGCTGATGGCGTCATCTCAACTTCTGAAATGGTGGGCCAGACCCTGGAAAGCGCTAACCCCGCTTTGGGCGACGATGCCTTCCAGCGTATCATCAAGGAGAAGCATGAAGCTAACATCATGTTCCTTATCCAACAGGCTAACGTTCGCGCCAGTGAGCTGAAAGCTGCCAAAGCTTTCGGTGAAGAGGTTCGTAGCGTGAATGATGCAGCCAACAAGCGCATCAACAACATCGAGGTTTCTGCATACGCTTCACCCGATGGTGGCCTGGATTTGAACACTGGTCTGGCTGAAAAGCGTCAGGACAACGCTGCCAAGGTAGTAAACCGCGACCTGAAGAAGGGCAAGCTGGACGTAGCTGTTGACACCCGTTACACTGCTGAAGACTGGGAAGGCTTCCAGGAGCTCGTTTCCAAGTCGAACATCCAAGACAAGGAGCTCATCCTGCGCGTGCTCTCTATGTATCAGGATCCCGAGCAGAGAGAACAAGAGATCAAGAACATCTCTTCTGTATATAAGAACCTGGCCGACGAAATCCTGCCTCAGCTGCGTCGTTCACGCTTAACGCTGAACTACGAAATCATTGGCAAGAGCGACGAGGAGATTGCTAAACTGGCTGATACTGATGCTAAGCAGCTGAACATCGAGGAGTTGCTCTATGCCGCAACCCTGACAAACGACCCCGCCAAGAAGGAAGCTATCTACACCAAGGCTACGCAGATCTATCCCAATGACTTCCGCGCATTCAACAACCTCGGTAAGCTGGCCTACGAAGCTGGTAACTTGGAAAAAGCAGAAAGCTACTTCAAGAAGGCTGCTTCAATCAACAACGCTCCTGAAGTGAACAACAACCTGGGTCTGATTGCACTGACCAAAGGCGATAAGGCTGCTGCTGAATCTTACTTGAGCAAAGCTTCTGGTTCGAAGGAGCTGAACGAAGCCCTGGGTAACCTCTATATCGCTCAAGGTCAGTATGACCGTGCAGTGAATGCCTTTGGCGACACCAAGACCAACAGTGCTGCCCTGGCTCAGATTCTGGCTAAGGACTACAACAAAGCTAAGAGCACACTGGATGCTATCGAAACTCCCGATGCTTACACCGACTACCTGAAGGCTGTACTTGGTGCCCGCACCAACAACTCCTCTATGGTAACCAGTGGCTTGAAGAGCGCTGTAGCCAAGGATTCTACGCTGGCTAAGAAGGCAGCCTCAGACCTGGAGTTTGCCAAGTACTTCACTGATGCTGATTTCATGAACATCATCAAGTAAAACGAACCTACTCGTAATAAAAAGGTTGCCTGACACCGAGAAATGTGTCAGGCAATTTTTTTTTCTTAATAAAATGATGTATTTTCGCACACAAATCAACGGTGAGTGCCCGACACTCCCTACAAACGTGCTACAACAATGAAACAATGGAAGGCTTACATCAGTTGCACCTTACTCTCTCTACTCCTGGCCGCATGCAGCCATGAGCAAAAAGGCACTGTGCTCCTGCAAGGAGAAATCAAGGGGTTAGGCAACGATACGATTTACCTCTATGGTGTAGATCAGTTCTACCACCATACCGACACCATTACCCTAAAAGCGGGAAAGTTCAAAGTATGGCTCCATGCTGACACCCTATCGGATACACGACTCTGCTTTTCCGACGGAACGGAATACCCCCTCTATTTCCGACCAGGAGACCGTCTGACCTTGACGGGAGATAATGCACACCTTGACCGCCTCCAAGTGAAGGGCAACGAAGAAAACGAACTGCTCCACCACTTCTTCAGCATGAGTGACACCGCTAACACAACTGATCACCTTCGCTCTATGGCAGAAGAGTATATCCGCAGCTACCCCAACAACTTGGCCACCCTCTACCTGCTCGACCGCTATGTGATACAAACCTCCCACCCCGACCTGCAACGCATCGATAGCCTCATCATGCAACTCAACAGCAGCCTCAAGGACCGCCCCTATATCGACCAGCTCAACACCCAGTTGCAAGAGATAAAGAAAAGTCAGATAGGGCGTGTGGCTCCTTACTTCTCACTTCCTGGGCTCAGCAAAAAGCACATCAACAAGAATGATTACCGCGACCACTACCTGCTGGTGCATTTCTGGGCCTCATGGGATGAGCCCAGCCGAACAGCCAACAAAGCGTGGCGCAAACTCTACGAGCAACAGAGAAAAATGAAGCAACTAGCCCTGGTAGGCATCTCGCTCGACGGCAACCGAAGCGACTGGGTTAAGGCCGTCAAAGAGGACTCACTCTCATGGGACCAGGGATGCGATCTGGATGGATGGAACGCAAAGGCTGTTGAACTTTACCACATTCAAGCCCTGCCGTCCAATGTATTCATTAACCCCAAAGGCACCATCATCGGTCGAAATGTCACACCTGAGATGGTGGCCGATACCCTACTGCAAACCAAGTAACCCCTACCTTTTCACTCTCTAATACTCCATGTGCCATGTTAGTTAAAGTATTCGGATCCGCCATCCAAGGCATTGACCCCCTGCTGATTACCATCGAAGTGAACAGCACCTTGGGCTGTATGTTTTACCTCGTCGGTCTGCCCGACAATGCCGTCAAAGAGAGCCACCAGCGCATCATCTCCGCTCTGCAGGTCAGTGGCTACAAGATGCCGACCACTAACCTGATTATCAACATGGCACCGGCGGATATCAAGAAAGAAGGTGCGGCCTACGACCTTCCCTTGGCGATTGGTATCATGGCTGCTGCCGAAAAAATCAAAGCCGATAAGCTCCCCCGCTACATGCTGATGGGTGAGTTGAGCCTTGATGGCACTTTGCAACCCATCAAAGGAGTACTTCCCATGGCCATTAAGGCACGCGAGTTAGGGTTTGAAGGACTGATAGTCCCTGCTGCCAATGCCCGTGAGGCAGCGGTGGTCAATAAACTGACGGTTTATGGTGCCAGCAACCTCAAGGAAGTGCTCCGCTTTTTCAACGATGAAATCACTTTAGAGCCTACCATCGTCAATACGCGCGAGGAGTTCTATGCCCAACAGAGTGCATTCGATTTTGACTTCGATGAGGTAAAAGGACAAGAAAACGTAAAGCGTGCCCTCGAAGTGGCCGCTGCAGGTAGCCACAACATCCTGCTGATAGGTTCTCCAGGCAGTGGAAAGTCAATGCTAGCTAAGCGTCTGCCCTCCATCCTTCCCCCTCTCTCGTTGGCCGAAAGCTTGGAAACAACAAAGATACACTCTGTAGCCGGCAAGTTAAGTGGCCACGGAGGACTCATCTCCATACGCCCCTTCCGATCGCCCCACCATACCATCTCAACAGTAGCCATGACAGGCGGTGGTAGCTATCCACAACCCGGAGAAATCAGTCTGGCCCATAACGGTATTCTCTATCTTGACGAGCTTCCCGAATTTCAGCGTCAAGTGCTTGAAGTGCTGCGTCAACCGCTCGAAGATCGCAAGATATCCGTATCGCGTATCCGCTTCAACGTAGAATATCCGGCCAACTTCATGCTGGTAGCTTCGATGAATCCCTGTCCTTGTGGCTACTACACCCACCCCACCAAAGCCTGTGTCTGCAGTCCGGGGCAAGTACAGAAGTACCTTAATCGTATCTCCGGTCCGTTGCTTGACCGTATCGACCTGCAGATAGAGGTCATTCCTGTTCCCTTTGAAAAGATGGCCGACTTGAAGCCTGGTGAGCCGAGCGCTGTAATTCGTGAGCGGGTAATCCGTGCGCGTCAGATTCAGGAACAGCGTTACGCTAACCTCCCTGGTGTACACAGCAACGCCCAGATGAACAGTAAGTTGCTTCACCAATATGCGCAACCCGATGAGCGAGGCCTGCAACTGCTTAAAACGGCGATGAACCGTCTCAACCTCTCTGCCCGAGCCTATGACCGCATCCTCAAGGTCTCCCGCACCATTGCCGACCTAGAAGGATCAGAGCAAATCCAGAGCCACCACCTTGCTGAAGCCATCGGTTACCGCAACCTCGACCGCGAAGACTGGGCAGGATAAAAAAACACCCCAAGAGATACTTCCCTTAGCATCTCTTGGGGTGAATTAGCCTGAACATGATATCCCATCATACCCAGACTGCAACATGTTCTAATGTACGATCTACTTAACCATGTAGCCTACTGTTTTAGATAAAAACAGCGCTATGCAAACCTATCAATAAAACTCCTTTGCACTTGTTATCTTGAATAATACCTATTAATCCATATCATGAAGAACTCATCATAATCCATAGAAAGCCTATATGCAGAGGCTAAGTAGTATCACATTAGGGCCAAATAGTATTCATCGGCCATGCAGAAAGTTCCACTTTGGTTTTACCCATGAGTGAAAATAACGTAGCGTCGGTTTGTTCTGTCGAGACAAAGGTGAGCAGCGAGCATACCGACTCACCGTCGTTGACAAAAATCTCGATAGTCGATTTATCAACAAACAGCTGCAACTTGACTACACCGTCAACCGGTGAGACTTTATGATGTGCTATGCGGCTGAATTTATCCATTTTGGCATCAGTAGCGTGGGTGCGGTCAATCTGCAGCGTTCCCGAGGAGGTATCGTAACTTACTACCACCTTTCTACCCTCGCCCTGGCAGAGATGGAATCCTACCACGTCGGCCTCACCAACCTCGATTTTGGCCTGCAGCTCATACGTATTGCCCATCTTCGACACAGCGGTGAGTGGCGTGATGCCAGCCTTCAGACGGCGTGAAAAATTATACTGATCTCCACGAAGCGACTTCAGGGCCTCGCAAGGTGTTTGATAGAGGCGCAAGCCCCGCGGCGTAGAGCGCAAGGTGTATTCTCGAGGAAGCGACCAGATACCCTTCCCATAGGTTGTTGGGGCCGTATTGGCATAATCCCAGGTATTGACCCAGCCTATGGTATAGATTTTGTCGGGCTCATTGTCGAAGTTCTGGAATACGCGCGAAGCGTAGTAATCCAATCCCTCGTCCAGATAGAGAGGTGCTGCATTGGGTTGGTCGGGAATGAATTTCTCCCCATCAAAATCACCTACAAAATATTGCTCGCGAGCCCAATTCACGGAGACAACCAGAACCCACTTCTTCAGTTCCGGATTACCGTTCACGCAGATTTGGAACAGATCAGGACACTCCCACGAGCGCTCTTGATCACCCATCGGACCGAAATCGCTCATCCAGGTCCACTGTTTCAGATCGGGAGAATGATAGAAGGCCACCTTCTTTTCCAGGGCCTTGGCCACGACCATCACCCAACGTTGGTTCTGCTCATCCCAAATCACCGTGGGGTCACGAAACTCCGTGCTCCAGATATCAAGCACCGGATTCAGGTCGTAATATTGGAACGTAGCTCCCTGGTCGAGACTGAACGCAATGGATTGCGATTGCTTTTTTGAGACCTCATCAAACGAGGTAAACACTGCAATAGGAGTATTTTCACCATATCCAGCCGTATTTCGACGGTCAATAACCACACTTCCGGTAAAAGCAGCAATCCCTTTGGGCATCTGAGTAATCGCATGATTGTTCAGCTCCTTCCAGTGCACCAAATCTGTGGTTTCGGCTGCTCCCCAGCAGTAAGCTAAGTATTTGCCATTGAATTTAATCAACCCACAAGGGTCACCAATCCAGCGATGGGCCGGTGTATAGTGATATTGAGGTCGATATTTCTCACGATACAGTTCTTGTGAATCGCTATTCAGCTCCTGCGACAGCGCAGAGAGTGTAACCAGGAGCATCAAGCAGCAAAGGGTAACATGTCTTTTCATGATTCTGTTGGTTCATTGATTTCTGCGGTAAAATAACAGATAATTACTGACAGAACCTATAAAAAATGTTGCGTAAGCTATTACATTCCGTTCAATGTACGTTATCTACCATCCAATGATCGAAAATTAGCAGTCATCCAGATGATTTCCATGCGAGCAGCGCTTGCAGGATCCGCTGTATCATCATAATAGAGATCCTCACGCAGATGGCCAACTTGGTCTCTGAGGTGATTGACTACTGCAACCTCAACCGCGGAGAGAGGGCAGGATAAGAACAGAAAAACACCCCAAGAGATACTGAGCGATGTACCTCAAGGGGTGAATCTGATTTGAAACATGATGTCGCATCACGTAGCAATCCGTTAAACGAAATCTAATAATATACATTTCATTTACCTTCTGTTCATAAAACAGCTTTTATCCAATCTACTATGTACCTGTTATCTGAAATAATACCTATTTGAAGAACTCACCTTACCATGAAAATATAAAGACTAACCTAATCATTATGAAAATGCAGATTGGCAAGAGAAGGTAAACAGCATACTATTCTTTTGCTGCAAAATAACGGCAAATTGCTGACAGAACGTATAAAAAATGTTGCACAAACTATTACTTTCCGCTCAATGAACGTTATCTGCTATACAACGAACGAAAATTACTTATCTGGAATGGATAGTTTAAGTGGATAGAATTAAAAAAAAAATCGCCAGCTGATAGAGGCGATGACCCCATATCAGCTGGCGAAAGGATTATTGCGATGTCAATGGATTATTCAATCGTGATTTCATCGACAAAGAGGAAGCCTTCGTTGCCCTTGCCACCATGCCATGCGGGAATGGAGTGCTCGGCCAAACCTACTACGTGTACGTAGCGAGCCTTAACGGCATCAAAGGTCAGGTTGTGATCGTAGAGGCCATTCTTGTCTTTCTCTGTCATGGCCGGATAACTCTCTTCAAACACCTTGGTGTAGTTTTCGCCATCCTCAGATACCTCTACCTTCACGCCACGTACGTCGAACGTCCAGTCGCCCTTCTCCACGTTGGTGGTGAAGGCTACCTTTGAAATCTCGGTGGCCTCCTTCAGGTCGATGGTTACGTCCATGTCGTTGCGATAGAAGGCAATCCAGCGGCCCGTCTTGTAGTTGCGGTTACCCTTCATACCGTCGGTCAGGGTAGAGATACCCTTAAACTGGTACTGGCGGTTCACGGGCTGGTTGGCCGTGGTGGGCTTACAGGTTGATTTGCTGAATACAATGGATTCGGAGAGTACGCGGCTGTTGCCCGTAGCACGTACAGCTACGGCCTGGAAGGTGCAGTTCTGATCTACGCTAACCACCTCGCCAGCTACGGGAGAGGCCTCCGAAGGCTCAGTGCCGTCGAGTGTGTAGTGGATGGGGGCGTTGTCGATGGTCTTCAAGCGAACATCCACCTTGCCCGTCTCAGCGTTGGCTTCGAACTCAGCACTCACGTCGAACACGTGCTTGGCGTAGTTGTAACCCAATACATCGTACATCTTGATGAGTTGCGGCAGGCGCTGCAAGAAGCAGTCGTAGTTCTTCTTCTCAGGTTGGCTCCATTGTACTTCAGCAAGGGCAGCCCAGCGGGGCAGCGCCATGTACTGAACCTGTGAGAAGGTAGGCATGTACTCCGTCCAGATGTTAGCCTGTACGCCCTTAATGTACTTCTGCTCTTCGGGGGTGAGTGCCTTCGGCATAGGCTCGTAGCTATACACGCGCTCTACGGGCAGGTAGCCACCGATAGCATCGGGCTCGTTCTGGGTATCTTTGCTCTGGTAGTAGTCGAAGTAGAGGTAGGTGTTGGGGGTCATGATGACATCGTGGTGCTGACGTGCAGCCTCGATACCACCACCTTCGCCACGCCATGACATCACGGTAGCGTTGGGGGCCAAACCACCTTCAAGAGTCTCGTCCCAACCAATCATCTGACGGCCATTAGCGTTGAGGAACTTCTCGGCATGATTGATGATGAAACTCTGCAGGTACTCTTCGGTAGTGTGCTTCTTGTCACCCTTGATACCCAGCGCCTTAGCTCGTGCCTGGCACTTGGGGCAAGCAGCCCAGCGCGTCTTGGGGCACTCGTCGCCACCGATGTGAATGTATTCTGAAGGGAAGATCTCCATGACTTCGGTTAGCACGTCGTCGATAAAGGTGAGCACGCTGTCGTTACCTGCGCAGAGCACATCTTCTGATACACCCCAGATGGTCCATACCTCATACGGACCACCCGTGCAACCCAAGTGCGGATAGGCAGCAAGCGCAGCCTGCATGTGGCCAGGGAGGTCGATTTCGGGGATGATGGTGATGTAGCGCTCAGCAGCATACTTCACGATTTCGCGAGCCTCTTCCTGGGTGTAGAAACCACCGTAGGGCACGCCGTCGTACTTGCCGCTGTTGTGGCCGATAACCGTCTCTTTACGTTTCGATCCGATTTCAGTCAGGCCGGGATACTTCTTGATTTCAAGGCGCCAACCCTGGTCGTCGGTCAGGTGCCAGTGCATGCGGTTCATGTTGTGAAGGGCCATCATGTCGAGGAAGGTCTTCACCTCATCTACATTGAAGAAAGGGCGGCTCACGTCGAAGTGGGCACCACGGTAGTCAAAGCGAGGAGCATCTTTAATTTCCACAGCCTGGAGCGTGGGGGTACTGCCCTGCAGCACGGGAATGGCTTTGCGCAGCGTCTGGATGCCATAGAACACACCTGCTTCGCTCGCACCGTTGATGATGACGCCATCGCCGTTGACGCGTAGTTTGTAACCTTCGGGCTTCTCAGAAGCTTTGGGGTCAATCTGCAGCAAGATGTTGCCCTGTCCATCCGTCCCGGCCTGCGTAGCGTAGGTTTTGCCCGTGGCCGTCTTGAGGTAGTCAGCCAGGTAGCCGGCATTGCGCTCCATAGCCTCGTTGCCTTCGGGATAGATAATCTTCACGCCACTTCCCAACGAGAAAGCGCCACCTTGGGGCTGCAGGTTCACCTCCTGCGCAGCAGGAATCACTTGGTAATTAGCTTCTGTCTTTTGGCCGCTACAGGCTATCAGCGAGCAAGCCATGGCAAACAGAGTTGCCGATTTCAAAATGTTTTTCATTCAATAAATGTATTGGTTATCGTTTCGTTTAACATCGTAACAGACAGGACAAAGATAGAAATAAAATCAGAGAAAACACGCTATTTGATAGAAAAATTTTTCCATTATTCTTTCCCGTATTAATTATAGCGTTGAATAACAGTAAATTAATATAAAATAAGACAGAAAACCAGCATAAATGTTGGTCCATTGGGTTGAAAAATGAGCGTTCATCTGCAGGCAATCTACATAGACTACGCTGAAGAAATGAATACCTCCTCATTGTCCCACAAAAAATTCCCAACAAGCAGACTTTTGCTCTTCCCAAGCTGCTTCGTTCAACCTCTAATCAATCTCTAATCATTCTCTAATCAAACTCTAATCAATCTCTAA
>CAMCUZ010000046.1 GCA_945879145.1 uncultured Mediterranea sp. | reverse complement strand
ATGCCTACAACCTCCCCTTGGAGTTGAGGTACCTGCCCATCATCGAGTCGGCCCTCAACCCATCGGCCGTATCGCGTGCAGGTGCTGTTGGCCTCTGGCAGTTCATGCTCCACACCGGCAAGCTCTACGGTTTGCAGAGCAACAGCCTGGTGGACGAACGGCGCGACCCCATCAAAGCGACCTGGGCCGCCGCTCGCTACTTGAAGGAGATGTACGATATCTACCAAGATTGGAACCTCGTGATTGCCGCCTACAACTGCGGCCCGGGCAACATCAACAAAGCCATTCGCCGTGCCGGAGGGAAGAGTGACTACTGGGCCATCTACAACTACCTTCCTCGCGAGACACGCGGCTACGTGCCCGCCTTCATCGCTGCCAACTACGTGATGACCTACTACTGCAAACACAACATCTGCCCCATGGAGACCAACATCCCCCTGGCCACCGACACCGTGATGGTGAGCCGTAACCTCCACTTCCAGCAGATAGCCGACCTCTGCGACCTTCCGATTGAGGAGATCAAGAGCCTCAACCCGCAATATAAGCGACAGATTATTCCAGGTGAAAGCGGTCCGCAGACCCTCCGTCTGCCGCTCAACACGATCAGCACCTTCATCGACAAACAAGACACCATCTACAACCACCGCAGCGCTGAGCTCTTTAAGAACCGCCGCACCGTGGCTGCCGGTGGCAACAACTCGCGCGGGAAAACGGCCATCGCGGGCAGTGGCGAACTGACCTACCACAAGATACGCAGTGGAGAGAACCTGGGCAGCATAGCCCGTAAATATGGCGTCAGCGTATCCAATCTTAAGAAATGGAACGGACTGAGAAACAACAACATCACAGCAGGCAAACGACTGAAAATCTACCACTAACCAACACCCCAATCCAGATGGACGACTACCCTCACCTCAGTACAAAGGAACAGGCCGAAGAGGCCATGATCCACCAGGCCTTCGAGGCACTGCTCAACGACTACCTCTCCACCAAGCACCGCAAGCGAGTGGAGATCATCACTAAGGCGTTCAACTTTGCTAACCAGGCGCACCGTGGCATCAAGCGCCGCTCGGGCGAGCCCTATATCATGCACCCCCTGGCTGTAGCGCGGATTGTGTGCAACGAAATCGGCCTGGGTTCCACCTCCATCTGTGCCGCCCTGCTCCACGACGTAGTGGAAGATACCGACTACACCATCGAGGATATCGACAACCTGTTTGGTCCCAAGGTTTCACAGATTGTGGATGGACTGACCAAGATATCGGGCGGCATCTTCGGCGACCGCGCTTCAGCGCAGGCTGAGAATTTCAAGAAGCTACTGCTCACGATGAGCAACGATATCCGCGTCATCCTCATCAAGATAGCCGACCGTCTGCACAACATGCGCACCCTGGGCTCCATGCAGCCCAACAAGCAGTTCAAGATAGCCGGCGAGACCCTCTACATCTATGCCCCGCTGGCCCACCGCCTGGGGCTCAACAAGATCAAGACCGAACTTGAGAACCTCAGTTTCAAGTACGAACATCCCGAAGAGTACCATGAGATTGAGAGCAAGCTGGCCGAGACCGCCGCTGAGCGCGACCAGGTTTTCACCGAGTTCACCGCCCCTATCCGCACCCAGCTCGACCGCATGGGCCTGAAATACCACATCCTGGCCCGCGTCAAGTCGGTCTATTCCATCTGGAACAAAATGCAGACCAAGCACGTTCCCTTCGATGAGATTTTCGATATTCTGGCCGTGCGCATCATCTTCGAACCCCACAGTGCTGAAGAGGAGCTGAACGATTGCTTCGACATCTACGTAGCCATCTCAAAGATTTACAAGCCCCATCCCGATCGCCTGCGCGACTGGGTGAGTCACCCGAAGGCCAACGGTTACCAGGCGCTGCACGTCACGCTGATGAGCAACCGCGGCCAATGGATTGAGGTGCAGATACGCAGCGAGCGGATGAACGACGTGGCAGAACAGGGCTTTGCTGCCCATTGGAAGTACAAGGAGGGGGGCGGCAGTGAGGACGAAGGAGAGCTGGAGAAGTGGCTCCACACCATCAAAGAGATTCTCGAAGACCCACAGCCCGATGCCATCGACTTCCTCGACACCATCAAGCTCAACCTCTTCGCCTCCGAGATTTTCGTCTTCACACCCAAGGGCGATATCAAGACCATGCCCCAGCATGCCACGGCTCTCGACTTTGCCTTCTCGCTCCATACCGACCTGGGCAGCCACTGTATCGGCGCCAAGGTCAACCATAAGCTCGTCCCGCTGAGCCACAAGCTGGAGAGCGGTGACCAGGTAGAGATTCTCACCTCCCGCGCACAACGTGTGCAACCTGAATGGGAGACCTACGTCACCACAGCCCGTGCACGTAGCAAGATAGCATCCATTCTGCGCAAAGAGGCCAAGCTACTACAGAAAGAGGGCGAGACCCTACTGGAGCAATTCCTGCACGAAGAGGGGATGAATCCCTCTGACGAGGTGCTCCAGAAACTCATGAAGCTTCACAATGCGAAAAACCGCGAAGAGCTGCTCACCCTCATCGGGAGCAAGAAGCTGACTCTGGGTGAAGCCGAACGTAACCTACTGAAAGAGAAGCAAGGGAAGAGCTGGAAGCGATTACTCTCCTTCTCATTCGGCATCAAGGAGAACAAGTCCAGCGAACCTACACCTGCTACCGAAGAGGAGAGCAAATCCTCCATCAATACCAAACAGGTGCTCAAACTTACTGAAGAGGCCATCTCAAAGAACTACATCATGGCCGAATGCTGTCACCCCATACCGGGCGACGACGTGCTGGGCTATATCGACGAGAACAACCGGGTCATCATTCACAAGCGGCAATGCCCCGTGGCCGTACGCCTCAAGAGCAGCTACGGCAACCGCATCATCGCCACCGAGTGGGACACGCACAAGGAGCTCTCCTTCCTCGTTACCATCTACCTCAAGGGCATCGACTGCATGGGGCTGCTCAACGAAGTGACCCAGGTCATCTCGCGCCAGCTCAACGTCAACATCCGTAAGCTCACCATTGAGAGCAGCGACGGCATCTTCGAAGGCCGCATCCAGCTCTACGTTCACGACGTGGACGACGTGCGCACCATCTGCAACAACCTCAAGCAGATTCAGCATATCAAGCAGGTGGTCCGCGTAGAGGATTAGCTCCCCCCCAGTTACTCAGGCAGTTGCTCCTTCAGGGCCTCGACCTGCTCGTAGCTGAAGGCATTGAGGGCGTCACGCATCCCCACGAGTTCCTCACGTATGGCCCGCAGGCGCTCCAGCAGTTCGAAGTTACTCGTAGTCTGATTCTTGTTGTTGACCTCCAGGCGTTGACGGGCACCTTGCAGCGTCATGCCCTGCTCCTTCACCAAGTGATAAATCAGCTTCAAGGTGTCGATATCCTCCTTGCGGTACTGGCGAATGCCACGGCCCGCCTTCTTTGGGGCAATCTGTGGAAACTCCTTCTCCCAGAAACGGAGCAACGACTCGCTGACCCCCAGCATTTGGGCCACCTCGCTCACTGAGTAGTAGAGCTTCAAATCTTTATTTTTCTTCAACATAGTTTTATAAGTATAAGGGAGAAAAAGGGGAAGATAGTTTAGTCTAACATTTTACCTTGGTTGGCAGCAATCTGAATCATGCGGTCGTAATCCTCGGCACTCAGGTCCATAAAGTAGTAATTCACGGGATTCACCACACGTCCCTTGACGTGCACTTCGTAGTGCAGGTGGGGCCCGGTACTCTTACCCGTACTGCCTACGCCTCCAATCACTTCACCCCGCACCACCCGTTTGCCCAGTCGCGTGCGGAAGTCGCGCAGGTGCGCATACCAGGTGCGGTAGCCAAAGCCGTGATCAATGACGATGGTATTGCCGTAGCCCGTCTCCCACCCCATCTTCACCACCGTACCGTTGCCCGTGGCATAGACATCCGTGCCCGGGTTGGCTGAGAAGTCCATGCCTGAGTGGAAACGGGTGGTACCGTAGATGGGGTCAATACGCGTGCCATAGCCCGAAGCCGTCTGCTTCAAGTCCTTATTGGCAATGGGTTGGATAGCAGGGATGCACTTTAGCATCTCATCGTGGCTCTTGCACATCTCCACCACCTCGTCGAACGAATTGCTCTGGATATAGAGCTGCTTAGAGAGGATGTCGAGCTTTTGCGTGGTGTTGATCACCAGTTCCGCATCAGCCAGGTCCATCAGGTGTTCGTAGCGGTTAGTCCCCCCGTAACCCGCCTTGCGGATGGCAGAGGGAATCGGGTCGGCCTGGAACATCACACGGTAGAGGTTGTCGTCACGTTGCTGGATGTCCTGCAGCACGCCGAGTGCCTCGTCCATGCGGTGTGAAAGCACGTTATACTGCGCCTTCAGCCTGCTGTTCTCCTTGCGCAGCTCCTTCTCCGAGGGGGTGCCAAAGATCCAGAAGAGCAGGATGAAACTACCCGCACCAAATCCCATGCCTACGAAGAGCTTCCGCAAGAGTCCCATCATCCGCTGTCGGAAGGTGGGGTAGATGCGGTCGTAGGTCTGAGTCTGAGGGTTATAGATATAGTAAACTTTGCGCATAATCGAAATAATTACCAAATTGTGCCACAAATATACGGAAAACAAGCTATCTTTGCACCGTTTTTAGGAAAAAAAACTCAAAAAACCAAAGATATGACAGCAAATGAAATCAGAGACTCGTTTAAGAGTTTCTTTGAGAGCAAGGGACACCACATTGTCCCCTCCGCCCCGATGGTTATCAAAGACGACCCCACGCTGATGTTCACCAACGCCGGCATGAACCAGTTCAAAGACATCATCCTGGGCAACCATCCCGCCAAGTGGAAACGCGTGGCCGACTCGCAGAAGTGCCTGCGTGTGAGCGGCAAGCACAACGATTTGGAGGAGGTGGGTCACGACACCTACCACCACACCATGTTCGAGATGCTCGGCAACTGGTCGTTTGGCGACTATTTCAAGAAAGAGGCCATCTCCTGGGCCTGGGAATACCTGGTTGATGTACTGAAAATCGACCCCAAGGACCTCTACGCCACCGTCTTCGAGGGCAGTCCTGAGGAGGGATTGAGCCGCGACGAGGAGGCCGCGGCCTACTGGGAGCAGTTCCTGCCCAAGGACCACATCATCAATGGCAACAAGCACGACAACTTCTGGGAGATGGGTGATACGGGCCCCTGCGGTCCCTGTTCAGAGATTCACATCGACTCCCGCTCTGCCGAGGAGAAGGCGCAGATTCCCGGCCGCGAGCTGGTCAACAAAGACCACCCGCAGGTCATCGAAATCTGGAACCTCGTCTTCATGCAGTTCAACCGCAAGGCCGATGGCTCACTCGAAGGGCTCCCTGCCAAGGTAATCGACACCGGCATGGGCTTTGAGCGCCTAGTGCGTACCATGCAGGGCAAAACCTCAAACTACGACACCGACGTTTTCCAGCCCCTGATTCGTGCCATCGCCCAGATGTCGGGCACAAGCTACGGAGCCAACGAACAGCAGGACATCGCCATGCGCGTCGTGGCCGACCACATCCGCACCATTGCCTTCTCCATCACCGACGGCCAGCTGCCCAGCAACGCCAAGGCCGGCTACGTCATCCGCCGCATCCTGCGCCGTGCCGTACGCTACGCCTACACCTTCCTGGGACAGAAGCAGGCCTTCCTCTACAAGCTCCTCCCCGTACTCATCGAGAACATGGGCGGAGCCTATCCCGAGCTCAATGCCCAGAAAGAGCTCATCAGCCGCGTCATCAAGGAGGAAGAAGACTCTTTCCTGCGCACTTTAGAGACCGGCATCAAGCTGCTGGACAAGACCATGGCCGAAGCCAAGGCTGCTGGCAAGACGGAAATCAGTGGCAAAGATGCCTTCACCCTCTACGATACCTACGGCTTCCCGCTCGACCTCACCGAACTCATCCTGCGCGAGAACGGTATGACGGCCGACATCAAGGCCTTTGATGCCGAGATGCAGCAGCAGAAGCAGCGTGCCCGTAACGCCGCTACGGTGGAGACGGGCGACTGGATTACGCTCCGCGAGGGTACCACCGAGTTTGTAGGCTATGACTATACCGAATACGAGAGCTCCATCCTGCGTTACCGCCAGGTGAAGCAGAAGAACCAGACACTCTACCAGCTGGTGCTCGACAAGACCCCGTTCTATGCCGAGAGTGGCGGTCAGGTGGGTGATACCGGTGTATTGGTCAGCGAGTTTGAGACCATCGAGATTCTCGACACCAAGAAGGAGAACAACCTGCCTATCCACCTCACCAAGCAGCTGCCGCAGCACCCCGAAGCCCCCATGATGGCTTGCGTAGATACCGAGAAGCGCGCAGCCTGTGCAGCCAATCACTCCTGCACCCACCTGCTTGATGCTGCCTTGCGCGAAGTGCTGGGTAGCCATGTAGAGCAGAAAGGTTCGCTCGTCACCCCCGACTCACTGCGCTTCGACTTCAGCCACTTCCAGAAGGTGACTGACGAAGAGATTCGCCGCGTAGAGCACATCGTCAACGCCAAGATTCGTGCCAACATCCCCTTGACCGAGTACCGCAACATCCCCATTGAGGAGGCACGCGAGCTCGGCGCCATAGCTCTCTTCGGCGAGAAGTATGGTGACAAGGTGCGCGTCATTCAGTTTGGCGACTCCATCGAGTTCTGCGGCGGCACGCACGTAGCCGCCACGGGCCACATCGGCATGGTGAAGATTATCAGCGAGAGCTCCGTAGCTGCTGGCGTACGCCGTATTGAGGCCTATACCGGAGCCCGCGTAGAGCAGATGCTCGACACCTTCCAGGATACGATGCGCGACCTGAAGGCCCTCTTCAACAACGCTCCCGACCTCTACGGAGCCATCCGTAAGTACATCGACGAGAACGATGGCCTAAAGAAGCAGGTAGAGGAGTTCCGCAAAGAGAAAGAGGTGCAGCTCAAGGCCCGTCTGCTGCAGGAGATCAAAGAGGTGAATGGCGTGAAGCTGATCAAATTCTGTGCCCCATTACCAACCGACACGGTGAAGAACATCGCCTTCCAGCTGCGTGGCGAGGTGACGGAAAGCCTCTTCTTCGTAGCCGGCACCGAGTTCGAGGGCAAGCCCATGCTCACCGTGATGCTGAGTGACAACCTCGTGGCCACCGGCCTGAAGGCCGGCGCACTGGTCAAGGAGGCCGCCAAGCTGATTCAAGGTGGTGGCGGCGGACAACCCCACTTCGCCACTGCCGGCGGCAAGAACCCCGAAGGCCTGCAAGCCGCTGTGGACAAAGTCATCGAGCTGGCTGGCATCTAAGCCACAGTAGTCTCAAACTACATGCTACCCATAAAAATTAACTCCCCTCCGACCTGTGGGCCGGAGGGGAGTTAATTTATGATTAAGGTAATTGCTTATTCGGCAATCATGATCACTACGCGGTTCCAGTCGTTGTTGCTGAAGGGTTGCTCTGCATCACCCCATGCCGTGACCTGAAGACGAGACTCATCAATCTCATACTGCTCTTTCAGCACCTTCACTACCGATTGTGCACGCTGATTTGCCAAGCGCTCATTGATGGCCGCAGTACCAGTAGCCTTGTCACTGTAACCAGCTACGGTAGCCTTGGCTTCGGGATACTTCTTCAGGTAGTTGGCAATAGCCTCTACACCCGGCATCTGATCCTTCGCTACGGCCGTCTTGTTGAGGCCAAAGAGCACATTGGCCGTCATACCACGCACGGTCTTCTGGGGAGCCACCTCCTTCACCACCTCTACCGTATCCACACGTACCACCTCGCGAATCTCTACGCGCGGTGTAGCCATCTGCTTGCGCATTTCGGCCAGAGCCTGCAGTTGCTTCTTGTTCGACTTACCGAACTTGAAGCCCACCTTTACGGTAGGAGCAGCCAGGAAGCCGAAGTTATGGCTGTCTGCATCGAGGTTCGAGAGGCCCTCTTGCGGCTTGATAGTGGTCATGTTGTAGGTATAAGCCAGCGGGTCGATCTGTGCACCGACGTACATACCCGGCATGACGAAGTAGTCAAAGCCCATGGTCACAGCGCCGCGCAGGTTCCAAGCCTCGCCCACCGATTTACCTAACGATTCATATTCGTCGTATTTCACCTGATTGTTGCAGTAGGCCATTCCTACACGGAGACCACTGTAGAGCATCAGGTTGGGCACCTTCGTCTTGAAGTAGCGGTCCACGCCAGCGCTCACGTTGAAGTTCATCGTTTGCGCGCTACCTACAGCACGATAGTTCGGAATCTGCCCTATGTTCTCCATGGGGTCGTACGTCGATTCGTCATCAATCGTACCCGGTACGCTGGCATATCCCGGATTGCCCGTAAAGTTGAAACCGCCACCCAGGTTCAGTTTCCACAAATCCTTAAAGAACCATCCGGCTTCGAAGCCCACCATCAGTTTCTTGTCGCTCCAGTTGGTAGAGAGCGCACTGATCTCGTACGATGACTCGAGACCCGACGGTGCTTTAATGTCTGTGTAGCTGTTGTAGCCTAAGGTGAGCGCCAGGGTAAAGTCCCCCTTCTTGGGAGTAAAATCCTTGGCTGCGCAAGCCTTTTTATCTTGCGCGCTCACCGTTAGACTCAACATGGGTATAACGGCCAACAGGATAAGTCGTTGTATCTTCATTGCTTTCTTGTTTTTAAGCCGTTTTGAAATAGTTAATTCAGCGTTACTCCTCAGTATCCGTTCCAGCAGCCTTGGCCATTGCAGCTTCAAGGTCAGCTTTAGCATCTTCAACAGCTATTTCATAGGCTTTAATCAAAGCCTCTTTAGCTGCAATTTCAACTTTATACTGCGCAACCAATTCCTCTTGTGTCGTAATGTATGAGAAGTCTTCTAAATCTTCTTTCAGCTTAGCAATCTTTTCCTCACGATCTTTGATTTCTTTTGCAATTGCAGCAGCACCATCTAACAATACAGTATTTCCATCAAGATCCTCAGCAGGCTTTCCATTCAACATCCAATTCGCAGCATCCTTCTGAGCTTCTACTGCTTTGAGAGCAAATTCAGCTTTTTTCATTGCAAACCAGGCATCAACCTTTACAGCGAGTTCCTCCAGCTGTTTCTTATTGCGAGCATCGAATTGTTTTTGCAAAGCAGCCATATTCTCGTCGTACTTCTGATACATTTCCCACTGATCCTTCAATTGGGGTATAGCAGCTGTATAATCATCAACTTTAGAAGAATAATACGTAATTTGTGACAGAGCTGTAGTTTCATACCCAAGGAAAGTCTCGTACTTTGAGCGTAAACTGGCTTTCACAGCAGGATCCGTCTCCTCTTCATAGCTTTTCTTTAAAGAAGCAATCGAATCCTTGATGTTAGTACAGGGCTCTTCGGAGGGAACAGTCTGACCTTGCGCATCGACAACTGTAAGATTATAAGGATAGAGACCCTTTGTAGCTTTACCGTCGTAGGCATTCTGATAATCCTTCAGATTCTTTTGGGCAGTTTCAAGATCTGAGTTCAAATCAGCAATTTGCTTGGTCACTGCGAGCTCTACAGCGCGAATATCGGCGCGTAATTCATATGGCTCACAGTAAAGTGAATCACCAATTGCCACACGATCATCCTCGTAATAGTAATACAATGGCGCTTTATCATCGTCTATCGAAGGCAAAAAACCGCTGATAGGGTCTTGCAACCAAGTAGTATTTCCCTCTTCATCAATAATATACCGTTTATGAATGGCAAATTGGTAAAATTTGTCATTTTGGATTTCTAAATCGAGAGCATCTGCATCAGGAGTTTCCAGATTCCACATGTCATTGTATTGATTGGCAGTTGCATAAGAATTATCCAAAGCCAAATTATAGTCACCTTGCAGCTTATTGTAGGAAGCCTTCAAAGACTCAAGATCGTCTGTATAGTTGACATACTCTTTATACTTGGCAATCTCCATTTCATACTGAGCAATCTTGCTCTTCTTCTGAGCAATCAAAGCATCTTTTCCTTCTTCAAGAGAAGTTAATCGATTCTCTGCAGAAACCAGGTTTCTACGCAAGTACATAAGAGCTTCTTTGGCATCATTCAAATTACCAACAGCTGTGATATAAGCTTGAGATAATCTCTGCAATTCCTGCTGTTCAGCAAGCAAACGATTTTTTTCTTCTTGGGTTTTTGCTACGGCCAACTGCTTCTCATAGTCAACCATAGCCTTTTCAGCCAGCGCCAATTGCTGTTGCGCCACAACCATAGCTTTCTGAGCTAAGATTTCATTCTTCCGCATCTCAGCATCAAGGTTGGCCAATTTTTGCTCAGCTTCTTTTTTATAGACTTCTAATTCAGCAAGTTCTTTTTCCAACTGAGCTTGGAGCTCTTGGTTCTGAAGATTCTTTTGTTCATTTTCCAAAGCTTCAAGTTCAGCCTGTTTTTGGGCATACTCGGCATTAGCTTTCTGCAATTCAGCAGCAGCCTGTTTTGCTTCAGCTTCAGCTTTTTTCAAAGCGGCTTCGGCAGCAGCCATTGCCTTGCGGGCTTCGGCAGCGGCATTGTTCATGGCAGCCAGCGCATCGAGCTGCTCGGTCTTGGCTTCTCTAACGGCAGTTACAGAGGCCGATTCTTTATCATCGACACATGCCCCCATCGAGAGACCAGCCAGGAGCAGTGTTACCATCATAAGTTTCTTTTTCATAATAATGATGTTATTAGTTTATTGTCATTCTAAACGTTTTGTATCAGAATTTAATGCCCACCTTGAGGGTAGGTGCTGCCAGTACACTGATACTATGGCTGTCAGCATCGAGGTTTGATAAGCCTTCCTGCGGTTTGTAGGTCGTCATGTTGTAGCTATAGGCCAGTGCATCAATCTGTGCTCCGATGTAGAGTGCGGGAAGCAGATAGTAGTCGATGCCCATGACTATGGCGCCACGCAAGTTCCAGGTTTCGGCAATCGACTTGCCCATCGAAGTGGGCTCATCGTACTTCATCTGGTTGTTGCAGTATGACATCCCTACCCGCAGACCGGTGTACCACATCAGGTTGGGTACGTTGGTCTTGAAGTAGCGATCCACTCCGGTATAGACCAGGTAGGAGAAGGTTTGTGCACTACCCACTGCGCGATAGTCGGGGACTTGCGCGCCATCGGCAGCACCATCAACTGTACCCGGTACACCGGCATATCCGGGGTTACCCGTAAAGTTGAGTCCGCCACCCAGATTGAGTTTCCATTGCTCCTTGAAGAACCAGCCCGCTTCGAATCCAACCATCAGCGCTTTGTCGCTCCAGTTGTTGGAGAGGGCGGCTACTTCGTAGGAGGCCTGCAGGCCCGAAGGAGCCTGCACATTGGCGTAGCTATTGTAGCCCAGGGTGAGCGCCAAGGTCAAGTCACCCTTTTTAGGGGCGAACTGCTTGCCACAGCAAGAGCCTTTCTCTTGCGCACTCACCGTTAAACTCATCAAGGGTAAAACGGCCAACAGGATAAGTCGTTGTATCTTCATTGCTTTCTTGTATTTAGCCGTCAAAAAAAACAGGTTGAATTACTCTTCTTCATCCGCAGGCATAGCAGCTTCGAGAGCAGCCTTGGCATTGGCAACAACAATTTCGTAAGCTTGAACCTGTGCTTCCTTAGCTGCAATAGCAGCTTTCTGCTGTTCTACAAGCCATTCTTGATAGTCAACTTCATACTCAGGATTACCAGACGTTTCGTTACGAGCATTCCAATCAGCATTCTGCTCCTCCAAAACTTTAATCTGGTTTTGATAGTACTCTATCTCCCACTTTATTTCATTTGCAGTTGCTTGACCGTTATCAAACCACCTAGTAACTTGGATAGTCAAAGCCTTTACTACAGGTTTAAGAGCCTCATACGCATCTTTCACCTCCATCATATCTGTCCAAGCAGTCAACTTTTCAGCATATTCTTTCTCCTCTTGAGCATTGCGAGCGTCAACTTCTTCCTGGAGTTTCTCAAAATAAGTGTCATAGTTGAGTATCATATCCCATTGCTGTTTAAAATCTGCAAGATAATTACTGCTGGATTCAACATTTCGCTCTGAAGCGGCAATAGCTAATTCAAGCCTCCTGGCATAATTCAAAGCGTCTTGGTATTGTAAGCGATAAGCCTCTTTCTTAGTAGCATCAGTTTCTTCCTCATAATTCTTCTTAACAGCAGGAATGCTATCAACTGCATTCTTACACTTGTCCGTAGGAAGTCCAACATAAGAACCAGAAGGATAATCACCCTTTGTCACATTGCCTTTGTAAAGTCTTTCATTTTCTTTTAACTGATTCTTTGCAGCGGTAATAGCAGCTTCAAGCTGTGAAATACGATCAACAACATCCAACTCAAATTTATGCAAATCATCCGAGATAGTTGGATCTGAAAAATCAGGACCCCAAACATTCATATCCAGACCCAAATCATCAATACTGGGATCACTTATCTCGATAAGATTCTCACCTTCGAATTGATATGTTCTATCAGTATAATCCCAATCCATGCGCAGTGAATGACGATTCATGAAAGTAAGAAGTTTATAATCAACCCCATGAGGTACATCATCTCCTGTTTCCGGATCAATGGTAGTGTAAGAGCCATTTCTAAAGCCATCAGTATAGAACTTAAACAGCTCACTGTTCAGAATAGCAGCTTGCATCTCATTGGAAGAGGTTAAATCAGGGTCAACAGCATCGCAAGTCGCCTTGGCACCCATATAGGCATCATTGAGTTTTTTCTTTTCAGCAACCGCCTCATTATACTCATTTTGCAAAGCAAAGAAATCCTCGGTATAGTTTTCATACTGCTTGTACTTTTCAATATAGATGTTATATAGGGCGATTTGATTATTGTTAGCAATAATATTCCTTTCTTTCAACTGTTTAGCTGAAATTAAGTCGTTTTCATATGATACAAGGTTGCGATTCAAGGTATTCAGTTGACCTTTTACCCTAACCCAATCAGTAACAGCCTGACTATACCATTGTGCCAAAGCTTGCACTTTGGTACGCTCAGCCTGAATAATAGCCTTTTCAGCATCCGTCTTAGCTTGTTCAAGCTGCTTTTGATAGTCAAGCAACGTTTCTTGTGCTTCCATCAGCTGTTTTTGGAACTTCAGCAAATCAGCCTGAGCCTGAACCTCTGCAGCCTGCATAGCAGCTGCAGTTTTGGCCAAATCGTGTTCAGCTTGCTTTTTAGCTTTTTCCAGGTCAGCTAAGGCTTTCTCCAATTTGACCTGTTCTCTTTGGTTCTCGATGGTCTGTTCCTGTTTTCTGAGTTCCATCCACTCAAGAGTTTTCTGCTTAATTTCTAATTGAGCGCGATTGTACTCTGCGTTAGCTTTTTCAGCAGCAGTCTTCGCCTGCATCAGTGCAACCTCAGCGTCGGCCAATGCCTTCTTTGCCTCAGCCTCCGCACGATGCATAGCAGCTACCGACTTCAACTGTTTGGCGGTAGCTTCGCGTACCGCTGAAACGGATGCCGTTTCATTGTCGTCAACACAAGCTCCCAACATCAGCGTGCCCAGGAGCAGTGCAACCATCATGAATTTTTTCTTCATAACATTTGGTTTTTAGGAGTCAGGCTCCTCATCAAGAAGCCCTTCTCTTTGGATTAGTAAAATAATATATGATCTCTAATTATCTGATTGAAAACTAAGAACTGGTCTGATTGCATTAGTAAAATATGTATTGCTGTTTTTCCCTATTATAAATAAAAAAATGTATTAGTAAAATATGTATAGCTCCATAACGCAAAGCATTTCCTTCGTTATGCAAGTGCAAAGATATGCGAAAGCATGGAAATAAAAGAGAAAATCTATTGCGGAATATCCACGCAAACGTTGCAGATTTTACAACACTACATCTTCCTCCAGAGGTTCATCGCTGAATTGCAGTCCCTTAAGACGTTGCTGATAATGATGCGAAAGTTCGGCAAAGAAGTCATGTTGAAGTATCACACTGATGCGGAGTAACAGGCCGGTGTCGATACTCTCCTTCTCGAACAGACGGTAAATATTGGAGCGGTCGCAAGCCAGTTTGCGAGCAAACCAAGTGATACCTCTCTCTTGGCGTTGTAGTTCCTCTTTGATGAGTTGACCGATAGGTTTCATGGTGCAAATTTGATTTAATTAGGTAAAATATGTACGGCAAAGGTAAGGCAAAAATTATATAAATACAAACTTTTGCCAAAAAAAGTTTCAAAGACAGCTCGTTATTCCATTAAAAAAATAAAATGTAAAAAGAAAGCACTATATTTGCGCAGTGATGAACTAGGCATCCAATTTATAATAATAAGGTATATAATCAAATGAAGAGTTTTACCCATGTATTCGACCTGGGCGACCTGAACGGGGCCCTGGCCGAGGCTTTTGAGATTAAAAAAGCGCGTTACCAATTCGAAGCATTGGGACACCACAAGACCTGTCTGCTCATCTTCTTCAACAACAGCCTGCGCACCCGACTGAGCACGCAGAAGGCTGCCCGCAACTTGGGCATGGACGTCATCGTGCTCGACGTGAACCAAGGGGCATGGAAACTGGAGACGGAACGTGGTGTCATCATGGATGGCGACAAGAGCGAACACCTGCTGGAGGCCATCCCCGTGATGGCCAGCTACTGCGACCTGATTGGCGTACGCAGCTTTGCCCGCTTTGAAAACCGCGAAGACGACTACAACGAGAAGATTCTCAATCAGTTTATCCAGTACAGCGGCAAACCCGTCTTCTCCATGGAGGCTGCCACAGGACACCCCCTCCAGGCCTTTGCCGACCTGATTACCATCGAAGAGCACAAGCGTACCGAGCGCCCTAAGGTGGTGCTGACCTGGGCTCCCCACCCCCGCGCCCTACCGCAGGCTGTACCCAATTCGTTTGCCGACTTCATGAACGAGGCCAACGTGGATCTGGTCATTACCCACCCCGAGGGGTATGAACTCGACCCAAAGTTTGTGCGTGGTGCCCACGTAGAGTACGACCAGAAAAAAGCGTTTGAAGGGGCCGACTTTATCTATGCCAAGAACTGGGCCTGCCCGGGCGTGACGCGCCCCGAGGATTACGGCAAGATATTGAGCAAGGATATGAGCTGGACAGTAGATAGCGAACACATGAGCTGGACCAACAACGCCTTCTTCATGCACTGCCTACCTGTGCGTCGCAACATGATTGTGACAGACGACGTCATCGAGGCCCCCACCTCGCTGGTCATCCCCGAAGCAGCTAACCGCGAGATTTCTGCTACCGTAGTGCTGAAGCGTCTGTTGGAAGATAGGTAGCGGTTACCGTCTGCTGGCGGGATTGGTAATCGGTGTAGGTGAGGCTGACATCTACCTGGGTGATACCCGGAGTGAGGTAAGGAGTCAGGGGTACAGAGAGGTAGGCTCGCTTGGAGTAGGCCTCTACATCCTGGTCTGCATCGTGATAAAGCAATAACGAGAGGTGGCAACGACCGGTAGCAAGGTCGGACGTCACCTCTTGTTCTACAAAGTGGAGACGATGGGTCTTGCTCTGCTGCTTGATGGAGAGGACCAGATTGAAATAGCCGTGTCCCATCCAGGAGGAAATCAGCTCCACCCCATCGGTCTTGATGCCCTGTTTAAACTCAGCGGCCGGCTTGGGGAAAGGGGCAACGGCCTTGTTCACCGCATAGAGTTCAGCACCCTGACGACCCGAGGCATCGGTAGTCAACAGGTAGTTGCTGACAACACGAAGCAGGGAGTCGGGCGTGGTGCGGAGCGCCGAGCGGTCGGTCAGCACCGGCCACGTGTCGCCTGCATCGGTGGTCACCTGACGGATGGTACCATCGCTCCCCGTAGCAGCTGTGAGAAACTCCAGTTGCACCGAGGGGTAATGATAATCATCCTCGCTGCAAGCGGTCAGCAGGCAGAGCAGCAGCAAGGCGAAAGATTGGATTCGGCCATTCATTCGATTCATCGTCAATCAAGTAGTCATCTATCGGGAAGCTACTTGATGGCCTCCAGATGGTTCTTCAGCGGGTTGGCGTACATCTGCAGGATTTTTTCGCGCAGGTAGGCCTCATCCTTGTTGGGCAGGGTGATGCGCGCCAGCTGCTGAGCTACGTAGGCCTCGAAGGTCTGCTTCTCTTCGGGCGTGTAGTGTGCTGCAAAGGCAGTGCCACCCTCCAGCAGGTCGGCAGCCACGTAGTTGCCCGGGAAGAGCCGATAGTTGGCATGAATACCCCGGTCTATCAGGGTAGCCACACGCGCAAAGAGCTCCGTCTTAGGCAGCGAACGGTCCATAGCCTTCAGCTCTTCGTCAATGCAGGGAGCGGTGCAGAAGTGTACCCGTCCCTTGGCGCCAAAGAGGCCGGTCTGCATGTTGAGCAGGTCATCGGCCTGGCTCTTCTTGAAGCCGGGGATGTCGCGCTTCTGCTGGAACTCCTGCGCCTTAAGGTAGTCGCAAGGGTCGTATTCGTAGCTGAGCGAGAGGGGCACGATGTGCATCTGCAGCAGACGGTCGATGAGGTCACCCTCACCCCCCATGGCCATCATCTTGAGCACGCTCTCCTGGGTACGGTCATCGCTATCCTTGGCACGTCCCTCGCGCTGGGCAATCCAGATGGACTGCTGCTTCTGGCCGATGGTGAAGTGCATGTAGCGCGACATGCGGGCCGATGACTCGAGCATCTGCCGCATGGTCAGCGCCCGCTGCACGATGAACGACTTGTTGATGCGCACCAACTTCTTGATCCAGGGGTAGATGAGCAGGTTATCACCGATGGCTATCTCCACCGTATCCATCCCCTCGTCGGCCAGGAGCACCGAGAGGAAACCCGAGTCGAGGATGATGTCACGGTGGTTGGAGACGTAGGTATAAGCCGCATCCTTGTCCGTCAGGGCGGAGCGGTCCAGGGTGACACCCTGGGTGTGGGCAGCCATAATCTGCTTAATCAGCGGATAGCAGAAGGCCTTTTGGAAGGCAAACTTGGTCTTGCACGAGCGCATGGTGGCGGCAATGGCCTCGAAAGGCACACCCGGCATCACGGCAGCCACCACGTGGCGGAACATCTCATCAGCCAGCAGTTCTTCGTAGATCTGCGGCAGCTCCTCATCAAGATAGGGGCGGATTTCGTCAAATTCGGTCATCATGTTTTTAGGGATAAGGGATTAGGGATAAGGGATTAGGTTTCCCTTATGCCATATTCTACTTATTATTAGATACATTCTACTTATTAAACTTGTCTTCGATGATGTCGGTCATCACCTCCTTGATGTCGAGACCGGCGGCACGCACCTGCTGGGGGATGAAGCTGGTGGTCGTCATGCCCGGGGTGGTATTGACTTCCAGGAGGTTGATCTTCTCATCGGCCGAGATGATGTAGTCGATGCGGATGATGCCTTGGGCACCGAGGATATCGTAGATGGCCAGGGTGAGGCGCTGCACGCGGTCGCGCAGGGCATCAGGGATACGGGCAGGGGTAATCTCCTGCACCTGCCCGTTGTACTTGGCATCGTAGTCGAAGAACTCATTGCCCGTCACCACCTCCGTAATGGGGAAGACCACGCTCTTCTCACGCGTGCGATAGCAGCCACAGGTAATCTCTGTGCCCGCCATGAAGGACTCAATCATCACCTCCTGTGCCTCTTCGAACGCCTTGGCAATGGCTGGCTGAATCTGTTCGGGCGTCTTCACCTTGGTCACGCCAAAGCTGCTGCCACCCAGGCTGGGCTTGATGAAGCAGGGCAAGCCAATCTTGCTGACCACCTCGTCGTCGGGGATGCACTGTCCCTGACGCAACAGGATACTGTCGGCCACACGTACGCCGAACGCACGCAGGTACTGGATGCAGGCAAACTTGTCGTAGGTAAGCGAAGCGGCCAGCACACCGCAGCAGGAGTAGGGGATGTGGAGCATGTCGAAATAGCCCTGCAGGCGACCATCTTCGCCCGGAGTGCCGTGGATGGTGATGTAGGCAAAGTCGAAGGTCACCTTAGTGCCGTCGGGTTGGCAAAAGCTGAAGTCGTTGCGGTCGATGGGGGCGGTAGTGCCGTCAGGCAGCTGCACATGCCAATCCAGACCGTGCATCTGCACGATATAGCAGTGATATTTCTCCTTGTCGATAAACGAGTAGATGCCTGCTGCACTACGCAGCGAGACGTGATACTCGGAGGTGTCGCCACCTCCTACAATAGCGATGGTACGTTTCATATCGTTTCTCCTCTGTTACTGATGTAGCTTCGCCAACGCTCAATCAAGGCGGTCATGTCGGGCGGCAAGGGGGCGGAGAAGTCCATCTCCTGGCCGGTGACGGGGTGCTTGAAGCCGAGGGTCATGGCATGAAGCGCCTGTCGGGGGCAGATGTCGAAGCAGTTGTTTACGAATTGTTTGTATTTTGCAAAATGGGTTCCTTTCAGGATTTCGTGACCGCCATAGCGCTCGTCGTTGAAGAGGATATGGCCGATGTGCTTCATGTGGACGCGAATCTGGTGGGTACGACCCGTCTCGAGGATACACTCCACGAGGGTGACGTAGCCGAAGCGTTCGAGCACGCGGTAGTGGGTCACGGCATGCTTGCCTTCGCCATCGGGCAATACGGCCATCTGCATGCGGTCGCGCGGATTGCGGCCAATGTCGCCTGTGATGGTGCCTTCATCCTGCTCCACGTTACCCCACACCAAGGCACGGTAGCGGCGGCGGGTGGTCTTATGAAAGAACTGGTTGCCCAGGTGGGTCTTGGCGTCGGGGTTCTTGGCTACCACGAGCAAACCGGAGGTATCCTTGTCGATGCGGTGCACCAGCCCTACGTGGGGGTCGTTAGCGTCGTAGTCGGGGTTGTCCTTCAGATGCCAAGCGATGGCGTTGACCAGCGTACCGTGGTAGTTGCCGTGGCCGGGGTGGACCACAAGACCTGCGGGTTTGTTGACCACCATCAAGTAGCGATCCTCATAGACCACATCGAGGGGGATATCCTCGGGAATGACCTCGTTGTCGTAGCGCGGGCGGTCCATCATCACGGTGATGACGTCGAGCGGCTTCACCTTGTAGCTGCTCTTCACCGCCTTGCCATTGGCCATCACAAAGCCGGCATCAGCAGCCTTCTGGATGCGGTTGCGCGAGGCATTGGTGAGGCGGTCAAAGAGGTACTTATCGACGCGCATCATCTCCTGTCCCTTATCGACCACCACACGGAAGTGCTCATAAAGGGCCGGGGAGGATTCCACAGACTCTATATCGTCCATCGAATCATCCAGCTCATCGATGAAGCCATTGTCGCTTTCTTCGAGGTTATTGCCCTCGAAGAGTGCTTCGGGATTGCTGATGATGTCTGCGTTCATTACTTCTTTTTTATAAAAAATTA
>CAMCUZ010000045.1 GCA_945879145.1 uncultured Mediterranea sp. | reverse complement strand
AATGATTAGAGATTGATTAGAGGTTGAGCGAAGCAGCTTGGGAAGGAGAAAATCCCACTTGTTGGGAATTTTCCTTCGTTACATATATTCGTTACATATATTCGTTACATCTACTTGTAGGGGCGTAATATTTTGCGCCCGGCATACCGCAACGTCATCCCCGCCATGTGGGTGTATTCAGGGCGGAAAATATTCTGCCCCTACAAAATTGGTGATTCCCTGAGCCTCAGAACATGGAGTACGACGGCATCCGCATCCTGTTTCCACTCTTCTTTCTGTTTTCATGATATGAAAATTTCGGGGAAACCGTCATTTGAGTTGAAAAAGATTTTGGGGAAACCTCGATTTTGGGCAGTATAAATTTTGGGGGAAGGAGGAAACGTGGTATCTTTGTAGCCAAAATCAACATATTCACATCTATGAAGAGAGTATTTAGCCGAAAGATTTACGGGAAGATGTTGGCTTGGAAGTCGGAGTCTTCCGGGCGTACAGCCTTGCTCATAGAGGGAGCAAGGCGTGTGGGCAAATCAACTATCGTGGAGGAGTTTGCCAAAAACGAATACCAGTCTTATATCCTGATTGACTTTAACAGGGCGTCGGGAGAAGTCAAGTCCATATTTGACGACTTGATGGATATCGACCGGTTGTTCATATTCCTGCAGGCTACGTACCATGTAAACCTTTATAGGCGCAATTCAGTGATTATCTTCGACGAGGTGCAAAATTGTCCAAAGGCTCGTCAGGCAATAAAATATCTTGTGGCAGACGGGCGTTATGACTATATTGAGACTGGGTCACTCATCAGTATTCGCAAAAACACGGATAGTATCACCATTCCGAGTGAAGAGGAGCGAATTCAGATGAATCCCATGGATATGGAGGAATTCAGATGGGCCCTGGGTGATAAAGTTTCAATAGACATTTATAGGCAAATGCTGGAGAGGGGAATGGCGGTCGGACTTTCGTTGCGGAGTGCGATGCGTGATTTGCGTCTGTATATGCTCGTAGGAGGAATGCCGCAGGCTGTCAATGAATTGCTTGATACGAATAACCTTCAGATGGTGGACAAGGTGAAACGCAATATCATCAATCTCTACCATGATGACTTGCTGAAGGTTGATGCTTCTGGCGTGGTGTCGAGGATGTTTCTTTCCATACCGTCTCAACTTAGCCGTAATGTTTCAAAGTATTCATTCTCTTCTGTTGTCGGTAATATGTCTGAAAACAAGATGGCTGAGGCGATACAATGTCTTGCGGAAAGTAAAGTGGTCAATGTGGCATATAATGTGAAAGACCCTTCGGTAGGGATGGGATTGACAAAGGACAATGGCTGCTTTAAGATTTACACTGCAGATACAGGCCTCTTCGTGACCCTTGCATTTTGGGACAAGGATTTCACAGAGAATATCATTTATCAGAAACTGCTCAGCGACAAGTTGTCGGCCAATTTGGGCTATGTCTATGAGAATTTGGTGGCACAGATGTTGGTGGCAAGTGGCAATCATATTTATTACCACACATGGGCTAAGGATGAGAAACACTCATACGAGGTGGATTTCCTTATTTCTCGTGGCAGTAAGGTATGTCCGATAGAGGTGAAATCCTCGGGTTACAGGACGCACGCCTCACTTGATGCGTTCTGCAACAAATATTCAGACAGGGTAGGGGAGCGTTATCTCATCTACACCAAGGATTATGCCAAAGACGGAGCCACTACGCTTCTTCCGGTTTTCATGACTCCATTTATATAATGGGTCTCAAAAATCAAGGTTGTTTAATTCTCTATATCAGTTATAATATTATTTAATTTTTCATTTTGCACTTGCATTTATAAATTTATTTTTTGATTTTTGCATTGCCTTTTCCGCACTACGTGCTCCAAAAGCGTAAGCTGGAAAGTGAAATACTATAATTAAAACACATTTCTATAACATAAAAAAACAATTCTGCCTATGAGAAACTGACCTGAGTTAAAACTTAAAAAATTTGACTTTATGCAGTGAGCCAACATCCACTTTCACTGTTGAATCAAGCATTTTATTACTTAATTTTATTCTAATTACTATGTTTGAAAGGTATTATTATTCCTGTAAGTCGGGCAAACCCATCGGACTGACTTACAAAAAAATAGCTGGAGTAGGTCTCTGCTCTTTGCTATTATGCACATCTCCCCAGGCCGTTTTTGCAGCAACTGGCGATGCTATGTCGGTTGAAACCGTACAGCAGAACGGCAAAATCAAAGGAACTGTAGTCGATGAAACCGGTTTGAGCGTAATCGGTGCATCGGTAGTGGTACAGGGAACCACCAACGGTACGGTAACCGATATCGACGGTAACTTCTCCATCGATGCCAAGCCGGGCGATATGCTCGAAATCTCCTACATCGGTTACAAGAAGATTGTCATAAAGGCCACTGCAGCTCCCATGAATATCGTCATGAAGGAAGACAGCGAAGCGCTGGAAGAGGTGGTGGTAGTAGGTTACTCAAGCACCACCAAGCGTGACTTGATTGCCTCTGTATCTACCGTGAAAGCGGACCAAATCTCTAACATGCCTGTGACCAACATCACGCAGGGTCTGGCTGGACGTTCTCCCGGCTTGATCGTACAGGCCAGTGGGGGGGGTATTAATTCAACTCCCAGTGTAAGTATCCGCGGTGGCGGTGAACCTTTGTACGTTATCGACGGTGTAATCCGTTCGAAAGATGACTTCGCCAACCTTTCGCCCGACGATATCCAAAGCATGTCTATCCTGAAGGACGCCTCTGCAACGGCTGTCTATGGATCGCGTGCTACCAACGGTATCCTGCAGGTAGTGACCAAGAAGGGTAAGGAAGGCAAGGTAAACATTGAGTATGACTTCAACCAGAGCTTCTCGCAGCCCAGCATCTGGGACAAGAAGCTGAATTCGTGGGAACGTGCTTACTGGTCGAACGTAGCGTTCGAAAACGATGGTAAGACGTTGCCCTTTACTCAAGAGGCCCTTCAGGCCATGAAGGATGGCTCAAATCCTGAATTCTTCAACAACACCAACTGGCGCGAGCTCGTGCTCAACGATTGGGCTCCGCAGCAGAAGCACACCGTTCGCCTCACGGGCGGTACGGACGTGAGCAGCTTCTACATCTCGCTGGGTCACGTGGACCAGAATTCACTCTATAAGAGCGACAACCACTGGATGAAGCGTACCAACTTCCGTATGCAGAACACGACGAACCTGAAGAACCTGGGTATCACCCTGAATACCGCTATCGATGGCTACTACCAGAAGCAGACGCACCCCAATACCTCTTCAGCCAATGGTTATTACCAGGTATTCTCTCACATCAACGACCTCAGCCCGCTGAAGCCCGGTGTGAACAAGTATGGCTTGCCTTACGACTTGCCTGATAACCCCGTTTCTGAAACCGCAGCTGACGCTGGTTACAACCGCAACACCAACAACGTCATCAACGGTAAGGGCGAAATCATCATCGACCTGGAGAAGTATGGCGTCAAGGGGCTGAAGCTGCGTGGTTCAAGCAACTACCGCTATGCCAGCCAGGATACCAAATCTTGGCGTAAGGATGCCGGTGAGTATGCTTGGGATTCGCAGGTGGCTACCTACAATGCCAAGTCTCAGCTCTCTTACAGCACCTACCATGCCTATTCATTCACCAACCAGGCCTTCGCTGAATATGCCAACCAGTTTGGCAAGCACTCGGTATCGGCGCTGTTCGGCTTCGAGCAGTACTACGAGAGCTACAAGAGCTACTCGCTGGCTCGCCGCGACTTCCCCTTCAACATCGACCAGATCAGCATCGGTGATGCGGAGACGCAGACCAACAGCGGCTCAGAGGGTGAATCGGGTCGTGCTGCATGGATTGGCCAGGCTAAGTACAACTACGACAACAAGTACTATGTAGAAGCCAGCTTCCGTCGAGACGGTTCAGATAAGTTTGCTCCGGGCAAGCGTTGGGGTACCTTCTTCAGTGGATCACTCGGTTGGGTGGTAACAGCCGAAGAGTTCATGAAGCCGCTGGTGGAGAAGAACATCCTCAACAGCTTGAAGCTCCGCGCTTCTTACGGTGAGACCGGTCAGGACAGCGGCATCAGCAGCTTTGCATACTTGACCAGCTATGGCTTCAATGCTACGGCCTACGTGGTGAACGGGTCCTACGTGCCGGGCTTTACCGAAGGCGCTATGCCCTCACCCGACTTGACGTGGTACACCACCAAGCAGTTTGACCTTGGTTTTGACTTCGCTTCGCTCAACAGCCGCCTCTACGGTTCGTTCGACTACTTCTACTACTCTACCAAGGGCTACCTGCAGACGCCTACGGGTGTGACCTACTTGAACACGGCGCTCGGTCTGACCATGCCGATGATCAAGTCTGACTCTGAACACCGCCGTGCTGGTACCGAAATCCAGCTGGGTTGGAGAGACAACATCGGTGACTTCAAGTATGACATTGCAGCCAACTTCACTTACTTCGACCAACTCTGGGCCCTGAACCGCAGTGAGTCAGAGAACTCCTACATGAACCCCTACAAGCGCACACAGCAGCAGAAGGGTTACTACGGTCTGCTCTACCACAACCTGGGCTACTACACCAACACCCAGGATGTCTATAATTCAGTAGGTATCGTAAGCTCCCTCCGTTCTGGTAACCTGCTTCCGGGTGACTTGAAGTACCAGGATATGAACGGTGACGGTAAGATCGACGGTGAGGATCAGCGTCGTCTCGGTAAGAGCGGCGCTCCCCGTGGTCAGTTCGGTATCAACATCAACATGAGCTACAAGGGCTTCTACTTCAGCACCCTGATTCAGGGTTCTACCCGCTTCGATATGTATCTGGCTGGCGAACTCGGTATGCAGACTGGTCAGCAGGGCACCTTGATGCTGGCCTACGACCACCAGATTGACCACTGGAGACCCGATAACACCAATGCACAGTATCCCCGCTTGATGTCAACTACGGGTGACAACAGCAACAACAACTACGCATCCAGTGACTTCTGGCTGATTGACGGCTCCTACATCCGTATGAAGGACTTCCAGTTTGGCTACGACTTCAAGTACAAACTCTTGAAGAACGTATCTTGGCTGACCCGTTGTAAGGTAGGTATCTCCGGTCAGAACCTCTTCACCATCTCTGATGCGACCAAGTATGGTCTCGACCCGGAAAACTCTTCTACCAACAACTACGGTTATCCTGTAGAGAGAACCTTGGCGTTTACACTTAATTTAGGATTTTAAATGACGAAGATTATGAAAAATACATTGAAATATGGTTTGCTGGGCTTAGGCGTATTAGCTACGACCTCGTGTATGGACACGCTCGACACCAAACCAAAGGTGATTTTCGATGCCGAAACGGTATGGGGCAGTAAAGCGACTGTAGAGGGCTTTGCTTACAGTGCATACAACGACATCATCTGGGACGGCTATGCAGGTTCTGGCTCATGTGTGCAGTGGGAATCACGTACTCCCAATGGTATCCAATGTTCTCAGGTTGATATGAACTATGATGGTTTAGCCATCGAGTCAAGCATTAACACAGGTAACGACTGGGGCGTAAGCCGCTTCGGCTACCTGCGTCGTGCCAACATGATTATTGAAAACGTAGCCGCTTCTACCACATTGACTGATGACGAGAAGAAGCAGCTGACGGCTCACGGTCACCTGCTGCGTGGTATGATTTTCTTTAAGCAGGCTCGTTTGATGGGTTACTTTGTTCCTGTTACGCAAGTATTCGACTCTTCTGACTCACTGACCTGTAAGATGCCTCTCACCACAAGTTTGGAGGAGAGCTACAAGTATGTCATTGACGACTTGAAGTTTGCTGCGGACAACATGGAAGACAACCAGCCTTATGGTGTACCGACCAAGTGGGCAGCCAAGGTGATTCTGAGTAGAGCGGCCCTGCAGGCCTACGCTTACACCAAGAAAGCCGAATACCTGGATCTCGCGCTGAATACTGCCAAGGAAGTGGTAGATAACAAGGGCAACCTGCTGACTACCTCTACCGGTATGTTCAATGAGACGGATATGTACAACCCCGAAATCCTCTGGGCTTACTATCGTGAAGACCAGAATACGAAATTCGAAAGTTTCTATGAAACAATGCGTACATTCCCGAATGTGAAACCGGGTGATGTGGCCAACAATCCATACGCTACTTTGCTGAAAGACCCGAATGGTATTACCTTTGAAGCTTGGGGCGTATTCTGGCCCACGCAGGAGTTGGTTGACCAGTACTTGGTAAACGATGCCGTTACAGGCGAAGCACTGCCTTGGAATGAGACTTCACAGTGGCTCAACAACACGGAAGATCTGGATCCCTCTACGATCACCCCTGAGAATCCTGTAGATATCTATCAGAATAAAGCTTTTGGTGATCGCAGAATGCCTTGCCCGGCAGATTTCAAGAACACGAATGCCAACTATCCTACCATTACGCAGTATGCTACGCTGAAGGAGGGTGCTACCAAGAACATCAGCCAGCTGATGTATGAGAACCGCGACAAGCGCTTCTACACCACTGTGGTATATGATGGTTGCAAGTGGTTCAATGAAGATGTGGAACTGTTCCATGGTGGTAACATGTACAGAGGCTTCCGTGATAAGGAAGAGGGTGGTTGGTACACCACGACCACGAACTACTACTGGCGCAAGAGCAGCATCGAATCCTTCCCCCGTGCATACTACAACTTGAATATGGCCATTCACTTCAACTTGGCTCGTGTGGGTGAAGCGTACATGAACCTGGCTGAGGCCTACCTGCTGAAGGGGCAGATTGCCAATGCAGTTGAAGCATTGAACGCTACCCGCACCACCCACGGAGGTCTGGCTCCTTCGACGGCTTCTACCGAGGAAGAGGCTTGGAAGGACTACATCCGCGAGCGTAACTGCGAAATGGTGAACGAAGGCGGCGACCTCTACTGGAGCTACCTGCGTTGGGGTAAGTACGGTGGCTATGCCAACGAAGGTGAGCAGCCTGGTGGCATTGTACAGGCACTGAACCGTCCCGTACACATGATTCAGATTGACCATGAGCGCAAGACTATCGTGGTGAATCAGGTGACGATACAACGTGCTGCTGAACGTCAGTTCTCAGACCGTCGCTACCTGTTGCCCATCAACCAGGGCTTCTTGGATCTGCGCAAGACCTACGGTATAGTTGACAAATATACTCAAGAGTGGTAATTTCTTAAAGTTATACGATTATGAGAAAGATCTTAAATATTTTTGCTGCCCTGTTTGTGGCAGTTGTGGCAACCTCCTGCTTGGAACACGACCTGGAAGAGCTTGAAGTGTTTGATGGTTGCGATATTACCCGTATCGACTGTGAGTTCCGCTGGAAGACCGGTGAGATTCACCCGGGTACTGGAGCAGAGAAAGTCAACCAAGTTTATCTCGCAGCTGCTAGATCGTATGAAACGGATGAAAATGACCCCACTAAGGGGACTTGCACCATCAAGTTTGTAAATACTGCTATTCCTGATCAATATAAGGCAACAGCTCAATCTCAGATGGTGGTTTACGTTACAATCTCTACTGCTGCCATTATTAAGCCTATTGGCGATGCACCTACGCTGGGTATTCCTGGTGACTGGACCAAGAGCCATCAGTATGAGGTAACAGCCGCTAATGGTACCAAGAAGACCTGGACGATTGTGGTAGAACCCTACCAATAATCGCCAAGGACTACTTGCTGACACACGAATAACTAACTGTTTTGTGTTCTAGCATAAACATTTTGCATTTTATGTAAATTGGTCGGGAGGGGGTGTTGTGAAACACTCCCTCTTTATATCATCCACGTGACACATTTTTTTCTAATCTACTAACACTCACTCTCTCATGAAAAACAACTATTACAGATTTTATTGCTTCCTTTTTTGCTGTCTGCTCGCTGCAGGCCAGCTGGCTCGTGCCCAGGCGGTCATTTTTCCGCAGGCTAAGCAGGCTGGTGCAGCCAAAGTGAAGGCTAAGAAGGGAACCTATATCCTCTCGAACAACCTCTTCACGGCTACATTCGTGGAGACGGACGGAAAGCTACGCTTTGGTGGTGCACCCCAGTTGGGACTGCTGCCTCAAACAGAGTTGTTCAAGATCCGTTTAGCCGAAGGGCAGGAGGTCGCTGCATCGGCAATGACGCTGAAGGGTGTGCAACTGCTTAAGCTGAAGGGCGAGGCTGATGCCATCAAGGGTGCTCACAAACTGGATGGGCAGGCTATCGAGGCTGAGTTTGAATTTGCAGGCCTGGACATCTGTTGGAGGGCTGTGCTGCGTAACGGTTCGCACTACCTCCGCACGGAGTTGGAACTGACGGCACGCCAGGATGTAGCCATGCACAGCATCATCCCTATGTGCTATCTGGTGGATAACCTGAACGGAACAGAAGTGCCCAAGGTGGTAGGTAATACCCGTGGTGCCGTGGTGGCCAACAACCGCATCTTTGCTGGGTTGGAGACTCCTACTGGACTCAACAGCGTAGGGGAAGCGGTGCAGGGTGCTTCTCCTATTCAGGGACTCTGGAGCCGTCAGACCACGTTGCAGGCAGGCAAAAGCTGGCAGGTGAGTGCCGTAGTGGGACTGATTGCCGAGGGACAACCCCGCCGCTCGTTCCTGGCCTACAGTGAGCGGGAGCGTGCCGTGCCCTGGAGAGCCATGCCGGTCTATATCTCCTGGTATGAACTCAACATCGACCGCAACAACGACCGCGACTACGCCACCAACATGACTGCGGAGCAGTGTACCGACGTCGTGAAGGAGTGGAAGAAGCAGTTCTTCGACAAGTACAGTGTGGGCGTGAAGGCGTTCGTCTGGGACGATGGCTGGGATAGCTACGGTACATGGACCTTTAACAAGAACTTCCCCAACGGTCTGACTGAACCTGATGCCGTGGCTCGCGAGATGGGCTCGGGTATGGGTGCATGGCTTGGCCCAGTGGGCGGCTATGGACAGTCAGGAGAATACCGCCGTGCCTACTGGAAAGAGAAGGGCGGTATGCAGCTCAGCAACCCTGACTACTACAAGGTGTTCCTCGATGCGTGCACCTACATGATCGACCACTACGACTTCCGCTTCTTCAAGTTCGATGGGATCAGTGCACAGTTTAGTGCCGTGGGTCCCGACCCGGGTAGCCGTGGTGAGGAGAATGCGGAGGCTATCATCAACATTGAGCGTGAAACCCGCAAGATCAAGGAGGATATCTTCCTCAACACCACTGTAGGTACCTGGGCTTCGCCCTTCTGGTTCCAGTTCACCGATGCCGTATGGCGCCAGGAGGCTGACCACTCCACTATCGGTGACCAGGGTCATGACCGCGAGCGCTGGATTACCTACCGCGACCGTCTGGTCTATCAGAACTTTGTGCAGAACTCTCCCTTCTGCCCTATCAATACGCTGATGACCCACGGCTTCATCCTGACCCGTTTCGGTGACGTATCGAAGAACATGGAGTACGACGGCATCTTGCGCGAACTGCGTTGTGCCTTTGCCTGCGGCTCGGGCATGGTAGAGCTCTACAACGACTACAAGCTGATGAACGAGATCAACGGCGGTCAGCTCTGGAAGGATCTGGCCGACTGCGTGAAGTGGCAAGAGGCGAATGCCGATGTATTGCCCGACATCCACTGGGTAGGTGGCAATCCTTGGGACGGCAAGAAGGCCAACATCTACGGTTGGGCTGCCTGGAACGGCAAGAAGGCGGTGCTTACGCTGCGTAACCCCGCTGCCTCACCGCAAAGCATCAAGCTCACCCTGCGTCAGGCTTTGGAGATCCCAGATTATGTCAAGGGTAGCGTTACCCTGAGTGATGGTTTCGAACAGCAACCCTTGCAAGGCCTCCCCACCGGTACGCCCATTCAAATTGACGAGGAGCTGACCATTGAGATGCCTGCATCTTCCGTTTACATTTACAACGGTCCCTGCAAGTAAGGGCGCTTAAAAGCCATCGGCAAAGCACTTTAATGTAATCAGTAAAGCACTATAGTGTAACCAGTAAGGCACTATAGACTTATCCATAAAGCAGTTCCGCAAGCCTTAATGATAAAAGGCTTGCGGAACTACTTTTTTATGGGTCAATCAAGGTGCTACCCAATTGATGCGATAACCTGTGGTACTACCCAATTGATGTGATAACTTGTAGGGGCGGAAAATATTCCGCCCCTACAAGTAATGGTACAAATCCAGCCAACTGAGGAAATGAAAATCGGCCAACTGAGGAAATAAAATCCGGCCAACTGAGGAAATAGGCCTCCTATTACTTGCATTATTCAGATTGTTGAATTACCTTTGCAGTCGATAAAAGTATTGATTATGAATAACTACAGGAAGAGAATTGCAGACCAGATGCTGCTAAGAAGGCTGGAAGGAGTAGGAGCTGTATTGATAGAGGGACCGAAGTGGTGTGGAAAGACTACAACGGCATCCCAACACGCCCGTTCTATTCTCTATCTAGATGACCCTGCCGAACTCTCGCAGAACCTCCAGATGGCAGAGATTAATCCCAAAGCATTGCTTGCAGGGAAAGCACCTCTGCTGCTGGATGAATGGCAACTCATTCCTCGCTTATGGGATACCATACGTTATGAGGTGGATCATCGAGGCGAACCTGGTCAGTTCATCCTTACAGGATCTGCCGTACCTGTTACAACCAACGATATTCATCACTCCGGCACCGGTCGCTTTGCATGGCTCACCATGCGCACCATGAGCCTCTTTGAGTCGGGTGACTCAACCGGTGAAGTTAGCCTTAGCGAACTATTCTCAACCCCTAGCGCTATCTCCGGGCAAAATGCACTCTCGCTCAACGACATTGCCTTTCTCATCTGTCGAGGAGGATGGCCAAGTGCTACCTTCCGTAAGGACGTCGTTGCGCTCGACCTGGCACGGTACTACTATGATGCCGTGACACGTTCTGATGTGTCTCGGGTAGATGGAGTGAATCGGAACAGTGAACTGGTGAAGCGCCTGATGCGTTCATACGCCCGTCATCAAGGTGCACAGGCCTCCATTTCCACCCTGGCAGAAGACATCAGGTCATTTGATGAGACGGCGGCAGATATCAAGACCCTGTCGTCATACATCGAGGCGCTGAAGAAGATATTTGTCATCGAAGATTCCTTGGCCTGGAACCCTAATCTCCGTTCAAAGACAGCCATACGTACATCGGATACACGCTACTTCGTTGACCCCTCCATAGCCGCTGCCTCGCTTGGCCTCGGCCCGGATGATCTAATGGCCGATCTCAACACCATGGGACTGCTATTCGAGACACTCTGCGTACGAGACCTGCGTGTATTTGCCGATGCCCTTGATGGTCAGGTGTATCACTATCGCGACAAGAATGGCTTGGAATGTGACGCAGTGGTCCATCTGCGTAACGGTAGCTATGGCCTGGTGGAAATCAAGCTCGGGGGCGATAGACTGATTGCTGATGGTGTAGCCTCGCTTCAAGCTGTAGCCAGTAAGATTGACACCGGCAAGATGAAGGCTCCAGCATTCTTGATGGTGCTTACCGCTACTGGTCGCTTTGCCTATCGCCGCAACGACGGGGTCTATATCGTGCCGATAGGTTGCCTGAAGGATTGACCTGCTGGATATACTTCAAGCGCCCCTGTTGCTTGGCGATGGGCCTAGGCAACAGGGGCGCTTGAGGTATGGGGCAACTATAGGTTAGTATTCTAAGTTGATGCGCTCGCCGCGGATGGATTCGTTGAGGAAGATGGAAGCCGATTCGGTGAACTTCTCCTCCGACTCGGTGGTGCGATAGACACAACGCCCTCCTTTGGTACACTTTTTATCCATCTCGGGGTGGCGGCGAAGGTAGTCCTTCAGACTATCGGCCACCCAAGCACCTTGCGAGACAACTTCTACTCCTGCTGGCAGGTACTGCTTAATCTTGGACAGAAGCAACGGATAGTGGGTGCAACCCAGGATGATGGTGTCAATCTGCGGGTCTTTGGCCATCAGCTCGTTGATGTACTTCTTCACAAAGTAGTCGGTACCTTCGCCTTGGGCTTCGTTGTTCTCTACTAAGGGTACCCATAGGGGGCAGGCTTGGCTGCTCACGGTAATGTCCGGGAAGAGCTTACGAATCTCCAAGGGGTACGACTGTGAAAGAATCGTGCCATTGGTGGCCAATACACCTACGTGACGACTATGGGTTATCGCGCCAATCCCCTCTACGGTGGGACGAATGACTCCCAGTACGCGACGGGTTACGTCCAAGTGGGGCAAGTCGTTGATTTGAATGGTACGCAAGGCCTTGGCTGAGGCTGTGTTGCAAGCCAGGATTACCAAGTGGCAACCCATCTCGAAGAGCTTGGTCACAGCCTGGAGCGTAAATTCATAGACAATCTCGAACGAACGGGTTCCGTAAGGCGTACGGGCGTTATCGCCCAGGTAGATGAAATCATACTGGGGTAACGCCTCCTTGATTTCGCGCAAGATGGTCAGTCCACCATAGCCCGAGTCAAACACGCCGATAGGACCTGGGGCCGAGGGTAGGTTTTGTCGGGCCATTATTTAATGCCTAACTGTGCCTTGACTTTAGCAGTTACATCCACACTCTGGCTGCCTACAAAGGCAATGGGTGTGCGAGCAATGTCGAAAATATAGACTACACCTTCTGCGGTACCTACAGCCTTGATGGCCTCGTCCAGCTTTTTGTAGATGGGGGTCATGGCATCCTGCTGGGCCTGCTGCATGGTCTGGTAAGCCTCCTGCTGGAACTGTTCCTGACGCTGAGCCATATCCTGCAACTCCTTCTGACGACGCTCAGCTATGGTCTTGGGCAGTGAATCGGCCTGAGCCACGAATTCCTGGTATCTCTTGTTGAATTCGGTCTGCGTGCGCTGCATCTCTTCCTGGAACTTCTTCGACATGGCGTCGAGGTCGGCCTGTGCTTTGGTGAACTCGGGCATCACGGTGATGATCTCCTGTGAGTTGAGGTGAGCGAACTTAACCTGTGCCATTACTCCAAGCGGGAGGATGAACAGCAGGGCTACGATAGCGATTTTCTTAAGCATAATGTTTCTGTTTTTAGATGTTATGAATTAATTTTAGTTTGTATATCCCATTTGTTGGAGCACCTCATCGCTGATGTCGATATCGGGCGAGGCAAAGAGGATGCTGCTGGCCGAGGCACGGTCGATGACAGCTGCATAGCCACGGCGGGTAGCGATGACCTTTACGGCTTCATAGACTTCATCTTCGATGGGCTGCAGCAGCTGTTCGCGCTTTTTGTAGAGCTCGCCTTCGGGGCCAAAGTACTTACGACGTAGGTCGTTGGCGGCCTTCTCCTTGGCAATTACGGCCTCTTCGCTCTTGTTGCGTTCGGCCTTGCTCATGTTCTCCACCTTGGCCTGGTAATCGGCATAGAGCTTTTTGGCCTCTTGTGCCAGCTTATCTACTTCGGCTTGCCATTGCTTGGAGGCATTCTCTATCTGTTGGTTGGCCTGTTCGTAGGCCGGTATGCTGCCCAGGATATACTCCATATCTACTAGGGCAAACTTCTGTGCTTGGACGGCCACTGCGGTGAGCAGGGAGATGACCGTCAGAATCAGACTCTTTCTCATGTTCTTCTTCATTACGTGCTAGTTTATCTGGTTTAGAATTCTTGTCCGAGGATGAAGTGAAACTGGCTGCCGCCGTAGGATGAGCTGCCGCGTACCTTGTCGAAACCGTATGCCCAGTCGATACCCATCATACCAATCATCGGCAGGAAGATACGTACACCTACGCCAGCCGAACGCTTCAGCTCAAAGGGATTGAACTTGCCTACCTCTTGCCAAGCGTTACCGGCCTCGACAAAGGTGAGGGCATAGATGGTGGTGCTGGTCTCGAGCATCAGCGGGTAGCGCAGCTCCAGACCCATGCGGGTGTAGGCATAGCCTTCGTTTCCGTAGGAGGCAATCGAACCGTTCTCGTAACCACGCAGGGCAATGGTCTCGGTAGCATAGCTGGAGTAGCCCGTCATACCGTCACCACCCACCTCGAACGTCTCGAAGGGTGATTTCTTGTACTTGTTGTAGTGACCCAGCAGACCGAACTCCATGCGGCCCATCAGTACGGGGGTGTGCTTCACGCTCATGGGGTCCATCAGCGGAATGTAAATCTTGGATTTGAACTTCCACTTGTGGTACTCAATCCACTTGTGCATCTTGTTGATGTCGTCCTGGTTGCTGGTGTCGTACTTGCTGTAGTCCTTGCCGTCAAACAGGGAGTAGGGCGGGGTGAACTGTGCAGAGAGTGAGAACTCCGAACCTTGGCGTGGGTAAATGGGGTTATCTACTGAACTGCGGCTCAGCGTGAGGTTGATGCTCAGGTTGTTGCACTTACCGTTGGTCACGAGGAAGTACTGCCAGTCGCGCAGAACGTAGCGTTGGTAGGCCAGCTCAGCCGTAATCTGGAAGTAGTCGTCGGGCCAGCGCAGACGCTTACCGAACATCACCGATACTCCATACATCTGGATGCTCTTGTCGGGGTCGTAGTAGTTCTCGTAGCTGTTGTAGTTGCCGTAGTTGTACATACCGTAGCCGTACATGCCACTATAATAACTGTTGTAGTAGTTGTTGTAGTAGGCGCTGTTGTAGTAGTTGCTACTGATGTCGGTCTGGCGCGAGTAGAAGGCCGATACGCTGAAGGCGTTGGGGCGCTTGCCGCCAAACCAGGGGTCGTAGAACGAGATGCTGTACTGTTGATAGTATTTGGCGTTGGTCTGTCCGCTCAGGGTGAGGGTCTGACCATCGCCTTGCGGCAAGATACCACGGTAGTTCTCACCCGGGTGGAGCAGGTTGGCCAAGGAGAAATTGGTGAACTTCAAGCTCAGCTTACCGATGACACCCGTCTGCCCCCAACCGGCAGAGAACTCTACCTGGTCATTGGCCTTGGAGACGAGGGGGAAGCCGATATCTACCGTGCCATCTTCTGGACGGGGCTGAATGTCGGGCTGCAGTTGTTCGGGGTCGAAGTGTCCCATCTGCTGGATTTCGCGGAGTGAACGCATCAGGTCCTCACGGCTGAAGAGTTCACCCGGGCGGGTACGCAGTTCGCGACGCACTACATTCTCGTACAAGCGGTCGTTACCGCTGATCGTTACTTTGTTGATGGTGGCTTGGCGTCCTTCGTAGATACGCATCTCCAGGTCAATGGAGTCGCCCACGATGTTCACCTCCACGGGGTCGAGGCTATAGAAGAGGTAGCCATTATTGTAGTACAGGTTGCCGATGGCATCGTCGTCGGTAGTGGTGCGCTCTTCCAGCAACTTCTGGTTATAGACGTCACCCTTCTTCATCTGCAGCATGTAGTTGAGCTGCTCGGAGGGGTAGAGCGTATTGCCCACCCAGGTGACGTTGCGCAGGTAGTACTTCTGTCCCTCTTCGATACGCATGAAGACATCCACCGTACGGTCGTCGTAGGGCGTCACGCTGTCGGTCACAATCATGGCATCGCGGTAACCCAGTTCGTTGTACTTGTCGATGATGAGCTGCTTGTCGGCCTCGAAGTTCTCTTCTACGAACTTCTTGGTGCGGAAGATGTTGACCAGTTTGTTCTTTTCGTTGGTCTTCTTCATCACCTTCTTCAGCTTCTTGGTCTTGATGGCCTCGTTGCCCACGATGGTGATTTGGTGTACCTTGACCTTCTCCTTCTTGTCGATTTGTACATCGACAATCACCTGGTTCTTGTTCTGCGGGTCGTCGCGCTGCGTGATGAGCACTTCGGCATTCTTGAAGCCTTTATCGTCGAAGTAGCGCTTGGCCAGGGTCTTGGCACGGTCGATGATGTTGGGGGTGATCTGTCCGCCCTTGATCATGCCAATCTTGCTTTCCAGGTCCTCACGTTCTGACTTCTTCACGCCGTGGTAGTTGATGTCCGACACGCGCGGACGCATGGTGAGGTGGATGGTGAGCCAGATTTGGTTGCCTTCAATCTTGTCGGCCGTGATCTGTACATCGGAGAAGAGGCCGTGGCGCCAGTAGCGCTTACAGGCCTGGGTAATCTCGTCGCCAGGGACGGTGATGACCTGTTTCTTCACCAGACCTGAGAGGCCTATCAGTACGTAGTCCTCGTAGTTCTCTGCGCCTTCTACCTTGATGTCGGCTATCTCATATTTCTTCGGGGTTCCCGTGTAGAGGATTACCGGCTTCTCTTCTGGGGCTGTGGGCAACTCTTGTGCCGAGCTCGGGAGGCTGAAAAGCAGGAGGCAGCCCAGGGCTGCGATGAGGGTGAGCATACGATGTTGCATCTTCATATCGTGGGGTTTCTTTATGTTTCGCTTTTATTTGTTGATGTTGTCTATCGGGGGTGGGTAAAGTATCTTGAGTATTTATACAATCTGTTCGCTGGTCTTGCCGAAGCGTCGCTCGCGCTGTTGGTAGTCGCAGATGGCACGGCAGAGCTCCTCCTCGCGGAAATCGGGCCAGAAGGTGTCGCAGAAGTAGAGCTCGGCGTAGGCCGCTTGCCAGAGTAGGTAATTGCTGAGACGCAATTCGCCGCCGGTACGTATCAACAGGTCGGGGTCGGGCATGAAGGCGGTGGTCAGGTGCTCGGTAATCAGCTGGTCGCTGATTGCTTCGGGCTTCAGAAGGCCTTGGGCCACCTTCTCGGCTATCTGCCGGGTGGCTTCGGTCAGCTCCCAACGCGATGAATAGCTCAGAGCCAGCACCAAGCACATGCCGCTGTTGGCTGCGGTGTGCGCGATGCATTGGTTGAGGCGCTCTTGCACTTTAATAGGCAGCTTGTCGATGTCACCGATGACGCGGAAGCGGATGTTGTTCTTCATGAAGGTCTCCTCTTCGATGGAGTCGAACAGGAGGGTCATGAGGGCGGTTACCTCGTCGGCGGGACGATTCCAGTTCTCGGTAGAGAAGGTGTAAAGGGTCAGGTAGCCGATGCCGAGGCGTGCAGCTTCTTCGGCGATGACGTGTACGGTTTCGGCGCCAGCTTGGTGGCCGAAGCAGCGCTCCTTGCCTTGCTGTTTGGCCCAGCGTCCGTTGCCATCCATGATGATGGCTACATGCTGCGGGATGCGGTTGGGGTCTATTTGGTCTCTGTAGCTCATGCTGAAGGGATTTAGTGGGTTGAGGCGAATCCTAAACGGTTGAGGCGTCCACGCCATACGGTGCAGGTAGTGCCTTGGGCCGTAATAGCCCAGAGGTAGTCACGCTTTGTGTCGCTGCTCAGCGTGGGGTCGCTTAGGAGGGTATAGGGTGCTTGACCAGCCAGTTCGTCGGGCAAGCGGAACTTCGTGTCGCTCTCAGTCCATACGATGCCGGTCTGCGAGGTATAGAGGGCAGAGAGGTCGCCTCCGGTGCAGCAGAAGAGTCCGGCATAGTGGGTAATAAAGGGGTGTGTAAAGCGGGGCAGGCCGCTGTCGGAGTTGTTGGAGAGCGGTGCCCAGTCGTCGGCTGAGAGAGAGAACCAGGGAGTGAGGCTGCTTGCTTGGTCTTCTGCTGTGGGTTGCCCTACTACCAGTACTTTGCCTACGCCGTTGGCGGTAGTGGTAGCGGTGTGTGAGAGGTTGAGGGTGGGGAAGGTAGCTTCTACCAGTGCCCCTTCAATCCATTGCAGGCCATCGGTAGTGGTAACGAACTGCTGTTGGCCTTCCGCTGTGGTGCGGATGGCTACGAGGGTCTCGTCCATGGAGCTGACGGGATTGGCAGGGAAGTTGGCCACCAGGGCTACGATGTCGCCGCCCAGGTTGTCGTCGAGGTTCCAACTGCGACCATCTGCTGAGTAGTAGAGGCTGCCATCAGCAGTCACCACATAGAGCTTGTTGTGGAAAGGCAGCAAACTGTTTATCAAGACCTTCTCTGGCCACCCTTGCAGGGTAGAGGCTGTCCAGCCGCTGCTCAGTGGGTCGGCATCGTGGCCATAGAGTTCATCGGCCGAAGTATAGAGCAGGAGTTCGCCGTTGAAGAGCTGGAGCTTCAGCTCCTCGGCTGGGGTAGTCAGGGTCAGCGGGTCGTGGTCGCTCAAGCGGTTCCAGCTCATGCTGTCAGGGTCTTGTTGATGTACGCGGATTTGTAGCGTATAGATAAAGGTGGTGCCATCGGCTGCATGCGAGTTGAGCTTGATGCCTTCGCTGCCCGGGGCGTTGATGGCTGCGCGAAGGTCGAGCGAGTCGCTGATGTCCACGATGGTATCCTGCGGGGCACCGCTCGTGATCCAACCCGTGCAGGTCAGGGTGTCTATCAAGATGCGGTCAAGAATGGTGTCTGCCCCCATGGGGAGTGAATCCTTGTTGTAGATAAGACGTTGAATCTGGTCGATGGTGAATTTATAGTAGCGCCCATGGATGGTGTCCAGACCGAAGGCACGGATGGATGCATCCGTGCTGTAGGCGTATGTGTCTTCAGAGTCCATGCAGGCACTGATACCCACCGACAGGCAGATAAAACTCACAATAAGGGATAAAAACTTTATTCTCATTTCTATGTGGCGGTTTATTTACAAGTTGCAAAAATAGGAACAATTTTTTCTATAATCCGCATTCAAAGGAAGATTTATATAAAATTATAGATAATCGCCCCGTTTTGCTCGACTTTATCACTTTTTGTAATGACGGATAAGGTGGCCAAAATGCTGCTCGACCTCTAAGGATTTAAACTCTTTTAAGCTGGGGGCAGCCACACCTTGGCCAATGGTCAAGGGTGCCTCTTCGACCCAGGCTTCGTCCCATAAGCCGGCATCGATGAAGCTCTGCAAGGTGATGCGGCCCCCCTCTACGAGGAGCGATTGCAGCCCTTCGCTGTGAAGCAGGGTGGCGATTTGCGTGGGCAAGGGAGCGTTGAAGTCGAGCTGGCGGTAGTGTATGGCACTCCTCTCTTCTGCTAAGGGTTGCTGCGCTTCAGGGGGCAGACTTTCGGTCAGCACCAGCGTACGCTGCTTGCCGTCGAAGAGGTGGAGCTGCTTGGGGAGGCTCCTGTGGCGGTCAATCACCAGTCGTACAGGTTGCGGACCGCTCCAATGGCGCACGTTGAGGGAGGGATTGTCGAGCTGTGCGGTGCGGCTCCCTACCAGAATCGCGCTGTGCTCTGCCCGCAGGCGATGTACACGCAAGAGGGTGAGGGGAGAAGAGAGGTGGAGCGGCTCTCCACCTGTGCGCAAGCGGTCGATGTAGCCATCGCTGCTTTGGGCCCACTTCAGGGTGATGTAGGGACGCTGCTGCAGATGGAAGGTGAGGAATCGCTGTATTAAGGCCTTGCATTCAGCTTCCAGCAGACCCGTAACCACCTCTATGCCCGCTGCACGTAGCTTCTCTATCCCTCGGCCAGCGACCTT
>CAMCUZ010000044.1 GCA_945879145.1 uncultured Mediterranea sp. | reverse complement strand
TACTTTAGACTTACTATTGAGTTACTTTAGACTTACCTTAGAGTTACTACCTACCAGCAGATGTCTTGTTTTCTGTCGCGAATAAATATATATTAATATATGAGTAGGAATTACTATATAAATTTTAAGGTATATTTACAATACGCCAATTTATAACTAAAATAGGTTTAATCATGGTGTCTTTGACGAATTCTTAACAAAGTCATCATATAAAACCGCAATTCGGGGGAAAGTTGGGGGGATAAAAAAGCGGAGGTTGCCGTTTGAGTGGGCAACCTCCGCATCGATTTCCTGTAGGATTGTATTATTCTGCGGGGTGAATAGCCTCAGAAGGACATGCATCAGCGCAAGTGCCGCACTCGGTGCACATTTCGGGGTTGATAGAATACTTGTCACCTTCAGAGATAGCGCCAACGGGGCATTCATCGATGCAAGTGCCGCAAGCGATACAATCGTCACTAATTACGTAAGCCATTGTTTTTTTATTTTTAATGATTAGTACTAATTACGCAGGCAAAAGTAATTGTTTTCTGCGTAGGTTGTTTCGTTTAGAGGCTTAAAATCTTTTAATTTGTATGCGTTCTAAATAACAATTCTTCTTATTTAATTGAATTCCAAACCGAAAGTGCTTATCAGCAGCTGTATGGATTGGTTCTTGTCGCTCATCAGCTGGAGCTTTTCGTTGCGGCTTACGGCACGTGTCTGTTCTTCGGCCTCAGTGACGTGGACCTGAAGAGTCAACTTGTTGTTTCGTAGCCGTGAGCGTAGGTAGCCTTGGATAGTGGGAAGGATACCTTGGAAGTCCTTGGCTGCCAACTCGTTGTCAAACGGTATCTGACAGGTCGCTTCGTTGCTGAGAGCCAGGTGAATGTTCTGCATCCGTTTGGCAAAGGCTATCTGCTCTTTCGGCATCTGGCCGATGTATTCGTGCCAGTAGAAGTTGAGTTCGCTCTCGCTGATGGGCTGGTCGCCTGTCGGCTCTGCCACGGTCATGCTGCTACGTGGTGCGCTATAGGTCGGGGTTGTAGCGGTTGAGGTGCGTGCAGCTTGCTGGGCTTCGGCCGATTGACGGATAGAGATGCTGATGGGGCGGTTGCCTATCGTGCTGATCCGTTTTCCCTCTGTACTCTTCTGTCGGAGCAGCTCCGTCATGCTGGCCGGTTGCTGAGGTTGAGCTGTAGTTGAGGGCACCTGCGGTGTAGCAGTCGCATTCGTTCGAGGAATCGGCTTTTCCTCAGGCTTTGCGTTCGGCTGCTGTGTGGTGGCATGTGCCGACGTGGGTTGCCCTGAGGGGGAGTTGCTCTCTTGTTGGGCGGCTTGTAGGAAGGGTTTCAACTGCTTAGGGCTACGCCCACCACTCACGTCGTCGCCATCCTCGTCGAGGCATTGGGCCACTTCAATCAGCGTGAGCTCAACGAGCAGCCGCTTGTTCTTGCTGGCTCGGTAGTTCAGATCGCAGTTGTTGCATCGCTTCATGGCCTTGTAGAGGAAGGGCAGGGGGCAGGCTGTTGCTTGGCTCTGGTAACGTTGGCGAATGCTGGCTCCTACCTCCAGCAGGGGCAGGGTAGAGGCATCACGCGCTACAAGCAGGTTTCTGAGGTGCGAGGCCATGCCGTTGATGAACTGACCCGCATCAAAGCCGTTGTTAATGACCTCGTTGAGCAGTAGGAGTGCATCGGTTATCTGCTTCTGCAGCAGTTGGTCGGTCAAGCGGAAGTAATACTCATAGTCCAGCACGTTGAGGTTCTCAATCACCCCTTGGTAAGTGATGTGACCTCCACAGAAGCTCACCACTTGGTCGAAGATGGAGAGGGCATCACGCATACCTCCGTCGGCCTTTTGGGCTATGACGTGGAGTGCCTCGGGTTCTGCCTGTATCCCTTCTTTGGCCGCCACACGAGCCAGATGAGCCACGGTGTCCTCTATACTGATGCGACTGAAGTCGTAGATTTGGCATCGCGAGAGGATGGTAGGTAATATCTTGTGCTTCTCGGTGGTAGCCAAGATGAAGATGGCATGGCGTGGTGGCTCCTCCAGCGTCTTGAGGAAGGCGTTGAAGGCTGAGGTAGAGAGCATGTGTACCTCGTCGATGATATACACCTTGTACTTGCCAATCTGTGGTGGAATGCGTACCTGCTCAACCAGTTGACGGATGTCGTCCACCGAGTTGTTGCTGGCCGCATCCAATTCGTGGATGTTGTATGAGCGTTGCTCGTTGAAGGCTTGGCACGACTCACAGCTGTTGCAGGCCTCACCGTCAGGACCCGGGTTGAGGCAGTTAATGGTCTTGGCAAAGATGCGTGCACAGGTGGTCTTGCCCACTCCGCGAGGGCCGCAGAAGAGGTAGGCATGAGCCAGCTTGCCGGTGGCAATGGCATTCTTCAGGGTGGTGGTCAACGCCTGCTGTCCCACGACCGAGTCAAAGGTCGAAGGGCGATACTTACGGGCTGATACAATATATTGTTCCATATCGTGAGGGGTTTTATACGTGACAAGTATTCAATAAGGTATCGGATTAGAGTGGCTGTTTCTCCTCTTCGGCCGGTATGCGCCAGGCTGTATAGAGCTCCAGAATGGCTGCGATGGAGAGCGACACAATCCATTCGTTGCCTCGCGTGGTGAACATGAGCAGGCCACTCACCACCAGCATCAAGGCACCAAACAGCTGTTGCCTGCGTAACCGTTTCAGTACCAGCGAGGGGCTTCCATTGGTGGTGGCTACAGGCGAAAGTCCTTGTACCACAGCTACCATCACAGCCCCTATGCAGTAGAGGTGGCGTGCGTAGGGCCATCCTGTGATGTAGATGGCTGCACCCACCAAGAGCATCAAGGCACCAATTATAAATAGGTATGAAAGGAGTTTCTTCTTTTTCATTTGGCTATATCATCTTCAAAAACATAGACATCTTCGTTGGGCTTCTTCATGAAGTAGCGCTCGCGGGCTATGCGCTCGATGCTCTCCGAATCCACGGCCAGCTCGTTGAGTCGTGCAGTGCTTTCTTCAAACTCTTCGCGGTACTTCTCAATCTCTTCTCTCAGCAGCAACTCTTCGTGGGCCAGCTTCATGCGACGTACGATGCTGTTTTCGTCCAAAAAGCCGATCAGTACTGCAAACAGCAGCAGGGTAATGAGGTATTTATGGCGCCTCACGATTGACCAGAGTTTATTCAGTTTATCCATGGTGTGCAATGGGTTTTCGTCGTTACTATTTTTTCAAATTGCAATTCAGTGAGCAAAGGTAAAAATAAAAATTGGTAAAGTGGTGGTGAGGAAAGGATTAATTTACTACTTTTGTGCTCCCAAACAAAAACAAACCATCATTTATATGCATCAATCGATTCTTTTGGCAGCTCTGGCTGCGACTCAAACAGAAGGACTTAGTCAATTACAACACTTTCTCCGGACGCTGATTGACTGGGGAGTAAATGCCGGTGGGCGAGTGCTTGGCGCGGTGATTATCTTCGTGGTGGGCCGCTTCATCATCTCGTTCCTCAACCGTTTGGTGGCCAAGATTATGGCTCGCCGTCATTTCGACCCGAGCGTGCAGAGCTTTGTACGCAGCTTGGTCAATATCCTGCTTACCATCTTGCTGATTATTGCTGTGGTGAGCAAGCTCGGAGTAGAGACCACCTCGTTTGCTGCCCTGCTGGCCTCAGCCGGTGTGGCCGTCGGCATGGCGCTATCGGGTAATCTGCAGAACTTCGCAGGTGGACTCATCGTCCTCCTACTGCGTCCCTACAAGGTGGGCGACCTGATTGAGAGCCAGGGTGTCCTTGGCACGGTCAACGAGATTCAGATTTTCCATACCATTTTGGTTACAGCCGATAACAAGATGATCTATATCCCCAATGGATCGCTCAGTAGCGGTACCGTGGTGAATTACAGTCGTCAGCCCACCCGCCGTGTGGAGTGGATTGTGGGTGTAGAGTATGGCGAGCAGATGGCCAAGGTAGAGCAGGTGGTCAACACCTTGATACAGGCCGATGAACGCATTCTCCCCTCTCCCGAGCCTTTCGTGGCTCTCCATGCGCTGGATAGCAGCAGCGTGAATGTGGTCATCCGTGTGTGGGTGAAGTCCGACGACTACTGGGCCGTCTATTTCGATATGAACAAGGCCATTTACGAAACCTTCAACCGCGAGGGCATCGGCTTCCCCTTCCCGCAACTTACGTTGCATCAAGCTGCCAACTAACTTATTTCACAAGATATGACGTACAATTTCGATCAACTCATCAACCGGCGCGGTACAGGAGCCTTGAAGTGCGATGCGCTACAGGCTCGTTACGGCCGTGCCGATCTTACTCCGCTCTGGGTGGCCGATATGGATTTTGCCACTCCCGACTTTATAGTAGATGCGCTTCGCAAGCGCATGGAGCACCCCATCTTTGGTTATACCATCATGCCAGAGCAGTATTGGCCCACGGTGAAGCAATGGATTGCCGACCACCACGGCTGGCAGGTGGAAACGGAGTGGATGACCTTTATCCCGGGTATCGTGAAGGGTATCGGTTTGGCGGTGAACTGCTTTGTCAAGCCCGATGAGAAGGTGATTATCCAGCCACCGGTCTATCACCCCTTCCGTCTCACGCCTCAAGGTAATGGACGCAAGGTGGTCTTCAACCCCCTTATCGAACAACCCGACGGCACCTACGCCATGGACTTCGACAACTTGGCTCAGGTGGCCGATGAGAAGTGCCGCATGTTGATTCTATCCAATCCCCACAATCCCGCAGGGCTGACCTGGGATGCAGAGACCCTTCGCCGTCTGGCTCACTTCTGTGCCTCACGGGGCATCCTGGTGATCAGCGATGAAATCCATTGCGACATGGCGCTCTATGGCCACAAACATATTCCCTTTGCTTCGGTGAGCGATGAAGCAGCTCAATGCAGCATCACCTTCGGAGCGCCTTCGAAGACCTTCAACATTGCTGGTATTGTCAGTTCGTATGCCATCATCCCCAATCGCGCATTGCGTGGCCGCTTCTACCCCTGGCTTTCGGCCAACGAGCTCGATGAACCCACCCTCTTCTCACCCATCGCTACGCTGGCAGCCTTCAGCCCCGAGGGTGAAGCGTGGCGCAAGCAGATGCTCCACTATGTAGAGGGCAACATCGACTTTGTCATTGACTTCTGCGCTCAGCATATACCCGCTATCAAGCCCCTGCGTCCGCAAGCCTCGTTCCTGGTTTGGCTGGATTGCCGAGGCTTGGGACTGACTCAGCCCCAGCTGGTGGACCTCTTCGTCAACAAGGCTCACCTGGCGCTCAACGATGGCGAGATGTTCGGTAAAGAGGGCATCGGCTTCATGCGTCTCAATGTGGGTTCTCCCCGCTCCGTATTAGAGCAAGCCCTGAAGCAACTGGCTGATGTACTGAAAGGCGCTTCGTCAATTGTGGGCTGATAAGGAAAACAATAAAAGAGGGTGCATCGCAACAGATACACCCTCTTTTATTTTGAATTTCCAGAGCAGAATCGCGCTTAGGCGTTGCTTCTTTTCTCTTTGATTCTGGCCTTTTTACCGGTGAGGCTACGCAGGTAGTACAGCTTAGCGCGACGTACTTTACCTACCTTGTTCACTTCGATAGAGTCGATGGCCGGTGATTCGATGGGGAAGATACGCTCTACGCCAACCGTTCCCGACATCTTGCGTACGGTGAAGCGCTTCTTTTCACCATGACCTGAAATCTTGATAACTACACCGCGATACAGCTGTACGCGCTCTTTGTTACCTTCGATGATACGATAAGCTACGGTAACCGTGTCACCAGCCTTGAATGAGGGGTGCTGCTTGCCGGTAGCAAATGCTTCTTCAGCAATTTTAATTAAATCCATGTTGTTTATTAATAAATTGTTTATCGTTACTACGCAACATACCAGGCTTCTCTCTATACTGTCCTGACAGCGATTGCGCGAAAGCGGTTGCAAAGTAACGAATTATTTGGCAGTTACACAAATCTTTTCTCCTTTTTCCCTCTGATTTTTTTGCTCTGTTGTAGAAATTAAAGTATATTTGTGCCAATTTTTAATGAATTATAGCAAATCAATATGAATGTTCAAAGATTGTATCGTTGTGGTGGCGTGCTACTTACCACCTTTCTGCTGGCTGCTTGTCAGGGAAAATATCATGTAGTGGGTGCTGAGGGCGAACAGCTCTCGGTTGACGCGCATTGGGATGCGCAAGCTCCAGAGCGAGTAGTGGCTGCTTTAGCACCCTTCAAGCATCAGGTAGATAGCACCATGAATCGTGTGGTGGGTGAGTCGCTGGTTGATATGAATCGTGAGCGTCCGGAGAGTGAACTGCCCAATCTGGTGGCTGACGTATTGCGCGAGGCTGCTGGCACAGTAGCAGGATGCAAAGCCGATGTAGGTATCATCAATATGGGTGGTGTGCGTACCACTTTGGCCAAGGGCCCCATCACCGTGGGCAACATCTACGAGATACTCCCCTTCGAGAATGCGCTCTGTATTCTCACCTTCAAGGGCGAGGTACTGCAGCGTATCATGGAGGAGATAGCCCGTCGCAACGGTGAGGGAATGAGTGGGGTGCGCATGGTCATCTCGTCTAAGAAGGAACTGAAGCATGTGGAGGTGAATGGCAAGCCCATCCGTCCAGAAGCCACCTATACTGTGGCTACGGTGGATTATCTGGCCGAGGGGAATGATGGTATGCCTTCGCTGGGGCAGTTTGAAGACAGCATCTTCCGTCCCGATCTTACGGTGCGTCAGCTGTTTATGCACTATGTGGAACAATGTGCCGCTCAGCACAAGCCGATTACCTCGCGTGTAGAGGGACGTGTGGTGCGCGAAGAAGTGGTGGAGATGGGCTTGGGCTCACCTGCTGCTGAGTCCTTGACCTTCCTCCATACCAGCGACACCCATAGCCGACTGGAGCCCATCAGTCCCGAGGCTGCCGACCGCAATGCGGGACGTGGTGGTGTAGTGCGTCGAGCTGCTTTGGTGGATTCCATGCGTAGGGTTGACCCTGACCTGCTGCTTGTGGATTGTGGTGACATCTGCCAAGGTACACCTTATTATAATATATTCCGTGGAGATGCTGAGATCGCTACGATGAACGCGATTGGCTACGATGCTATGACCATTGGTAATCATGAGTTCGACTTTGGTGTGGAGAATATGGCGCGCATCTTCAGCAAGGCGCAGTTCCCCATTGTCTGTGCCAACTACGGCTTCGAGGGCACTCCGCTCGAAGGGTTAGTGAAACCCTATATTGTGATGGAGCGCAAAGGGGTGCGTATCGGTATCTTCGGCCTTAGTCCCAAGATGGCAGGTCTTGTACAAGCCGATAAGTGCGAAGGGGTGACCTTCAGCAATCCCGTTGAAACGGCCCAACGAATAGTGGATATCCTTCGGGGCCAGGAGGGGTGCGACGTGGTGGTTTGCCTCTCTCATCTCGGCCTCAAGGGATCGCTGAAAGGGGATGACGATGAATCGTTGATAACCAAGACCCACGGCATCGATGTAGTCTTTGGCGGGCATACCCATACCTTCATGCCCGAGCCCAAGTGCTACCTCAACGACCAGGGAGGCAACGTCTATCTCTTCCACTCCGGAAGCCGAGGCACTAGCGTAGGTAAGCTGACCCTAAAACTGCAACGCGACTAATCTATTCACAAAACCAAAAGAAACAAACATGTCAATACGAATTTCCTTTCTGAAACTAAACTGTTTGTTGGCTTTACTCCTGTTGACAGGGGTGGGCTTTGCCCAACAGGCAGCACCCTTCTCGCCCAACGCCATCCGTCAGGATTGCAACCGATGGGTGGACTCTGTGATGAATAAGATGACTCTGCAGGCCAAAGTGGGTCAGCTGATTATACCCACTTTGCCGGCCCGTGTGGATAGTGAAACCAAACGACAGATGAAGGAGTTGGTGAAGAAATATCAGATTGGCGGACTGCTCTTCTCCGACGGCACAGCCGAGGGACAGGCTCAGCTCACCACTATGGCACAGAAAACGGCCAAAGTGCCTCTGATGATTACCTTCGATGGCGAGTGGGGCCTCTCCATGCGCCTGCAGGGAATGCCCAACTTCCCCCGTAATGCCGCCTTGGGCAGTATCCAAGATCTTCAGCTTATTGAGGCCTATGGACAAGAGGTGGCCCGAGAGATGCGCCTCTTGGGTGTAAACGTTAACTTTGCTCCGGTGGCCGATGTCAATACCAATCCCTTGAATCCCGTTATCAACGAACGCTCGTTTGGCGAAGCTGCCCAGCAGGTGGCCGACCGTGTGTTGGCCTATAGTCGTGGGCTGGAGCGGGGAGGTGTGCTGGCTGTCAGCAAGCACTTCCCCGGTCATGGCGACACACAGAAGGACTCTCACTTTGCTTTGCCCGAGCTTGGTCACGACCGTGCCCGTCTGGATAGCGTGGAACTCCTGCCCTTCCGTCGCCTGATAGAAGCTGGCTGTGGAGGTCTGATGGTAGGTCACCTCAAAGTGCCTGCTCTCGACCAAACCGCTACCCCTTCGTCACTCTCACAGCCCATCATCGAGGATCTACTTCGCAAGGAGCTGGGCTTCCAGGGCCTGCTCTTTACCGATGCGCTCGACATGCAAGGGGTGAAGAGCGAACCGCAACGCTACGTCAAGGCCCTGCAGGCTGGCAACGACATGCTGCTGGTGCAGCGAGCCACCCAAGAGGCGGTAGAGCAGCTGATGCAAGCTGTCAACGGGGGAGCACTGAGCAAGGAGCTGATAGATGCACGATGCCGCAAGGTGCTGGCTTACAAATACCTGATGGGATTGCGCAACCGTCCTGCTCCAATAGCTACCAACAGACTGGCAGAACGTATCTCAACGCCGGAAACCAACGCGCTGGCTGCTCGTTTGCGTCGCGAGGCCGTAACGGTATTAACCAACCACTTCAACCTCTTCCCCCTCCCTACCGACAAAGGCCAGATTGCCGTACTGAACTTTGGCGCAGAGGGGGCCGATGCTCCCTTTGTAGAAGCCCTCTCTGCTGAACGTGAGGTGGCCCACTTTCAACTCTCTCGTGGAGCCGATGAGGCTACTCAAACAGAAGTTGCCCGAAAGCTGGCTACCTATCAACGTGTACTGGTTTGCGTCACAGGCGACCATCTCATCAAGGAGCGTGATGCCCTTTTCCTGGCCTCTCTTCGTCTGAAGGCTCCTGTGGGCTACCTCTTCTTCACAACCTATCGTGCCATGCAGCAGATGATGTCGGCCTTGTCGGAGGCTACAGCTGTGGTACTGGCCCATTCTGCCGAACCCGACCTGCAGGCCCATGTAGCCCGTCTGACCGTAGGCAAGGAGAAAGCCGACGGGCGCTTCTCCATGAGCCTCTCTCCCCTCTTTGCTCAAGGCGCTGGGTGTAACCTGAATCCTGGTACACAGCCTACGACCTATTTTCCCAACGACTACGGACTGCAAGCTCATCTGCTTCAGGCCATGGATAGTTTGGCCCGTGCTGGATGGGCCGAAGGGGCCTATCCCGGTTGCCGTCTGCTGGTGTTGAAGGATGGTATTCCCCTTATTGACCGGGGGTATGGCGTCCATTCGCCCAAGGATGCCACTCCCGTTCGCTCTACCGACCTCTTCGATGTGGCCGGCATCACCAAAACGGCTGCTACCTTGCTGGCTGTGATGAAACTCTACGATACGGGTAAGCTGAAGCTCGACGCCAAGCTCTCTACCTACCTGCCACAGCTCAACAGCACCAACAAGCGTAACCTCACGGTGCGTCAGCTGCTCTACCACGAGTCGGGCATGGCAGCTTACGATCGCTTTTACCTCGATGCTATCGACCCTAACTCAGTACATGGCCCCTACATGCAGAGCTGGGTCGATCAATGGCACCACACCCAGGTGAGTGAACATAGCTACTGGTGTAGCGACTTCCGCTTCAAGAAAGGTATCTCCTCTTATACTCCTTCGTCCACCCATACCCTGCAGGTGGCCGACAGCCTCTGGTTCAACAAGAGCTTTGGCCAACAGATGGTGCAGAAGGTCATCCATAGTGACCTGGGTATAGCCCGCTATGTGGATAGTGACCTGGGCTTCATCTTGCTGCAACAGGTGGTAGAGAAACTGGCCGGTATGCCCCTCGATGCCTACGTGGAGCGTGAGTTTTACCAACCCATGGGACTCCAACGCACCCTCTTCCTCCCTTTGAAGAAGTATGCGAAGTCTGAAATTATGCCGACTGCCTTTAGCGACTTCTTGCGTCGGCGCGACCTCTGCGGCTTTGTGCATGATGAGGCTGCAGCCTGTATGGGTGGTGTGGCTGGTCATGCCGGACTCTTTACCACGGCCGAGGAGCTGGGCAGCATCTACCAGATGCTGATTGATGGCGGTACCTTCGAGGGCAAGCGCCTGTTGAGCGAAGAGACCTGTCGCCTCTTCATTACTACGCAGTCGGCCAACAGCCGCCGAGGCTTGGGCTTCGACCGTCCCGACCCCAAACATCCCAAGCAGAGCATCTGTCTGCCTACTGCTCCAGCTTCCACCTTTGGCCATAATGGCTTTACGGGTACCGCGGTATGGGCCGACCCGCAGAGCCGTACGGTGTTTGTCTTCATGAGCAACCGCATCTGCCCCAATGTGTGGAATACGAAGCTGGGCGATATCTACCTGATGCACTCCATGCAGCGGGCGCTCTACAACAGTTTGATTGAACCTTAATGGCGTGATGCTATCATAACCTCTATCTACCAGAATTGCTTGAACCATGAAACGCCTGCTCCTGCTTTTCCTACTCTGTGCCGTGGGGATGATCCACTCCTCGTTTGATGTGCGTCCCTCCATCGTGTCACCTGTATCGACCGATCCGGTGGTGCCTACCTTGCTTGCACCCTATTTGGACGATGCGGCATGCCGCAGCTGGGTCGATTCAATCATGGATAGACTCTCGCTCAAGCAGAAGGTGGGGCAGCTGCTCATCTATACCATAGCTCCCAAGCGCGACAAGGCCAACCGCAACCTGCTCCATAAGGTCATTAAGGAGTATCATGTGGGTGGTCTGCTCTTCTCAGGTGGGCAGCTGGCCAACCAAGCCATCTTGACCAACGAAGCACAACAGCTCAGCAAGGTACCGCTCTTGATGACCTTCGATGGCGAGTGGGGGCTGGCCATGCGGCTGAAGCAACTGCCGGCCTTCCCCAAGAACATGGTTCTGGGCTGCATACAGGATGACAGCCTGCTCTATGCCTACGGTCGTGAAGTGGCTCGCCAATGCAAGGAGCTGGGTGTGCAGGTCAACTTTGCCCCAGTGGCCGATGTCAACATCAATCCCAAGAATCCTGTCATCAACGTGCGCTCGTTTGGAGCCAGTCCGGAGCTGGTGGCCCGTAAGGTGATCGCTTACGCCCAAGGACTTGAATCAGGGGGCGTGCTCTCCGTCTGTAAGCATTTCCCTGGTCATGGCGATACCGAGACCGATTCCCACAAGGCGTTGCCCCTGCTTTCGTTCGACCGCGACCGACTGGATAGTATCGAGCTCTACCCCTTCCGTAAGGCCATAGCAGCAGGCCTTGGCGGCATGATGGTGGGGCATCTGGAGGTACCCGTCATCGAATCCACCTCTGGCTTACCTTCGTCGCTCTCGCGGAATGTGGTCTATGAACTCTTGACGCGCGAGTTGCAGTTTCAGGGCTTGATCTTTACCGATGCTTTGAGCATGAAGGGAGCCCAGGTCAAGTCGTCCATCTGCTTGCAAGCCCTGAAGGCTGGCAACGACCTGCTGCTGGTACCTCGCCGCTTGAAAGAGGAGATGGAGGCTGTGATGGCTGCAATCAAATCGGGCGAGTTGCCTGAAGAGCTGATTGACGAAAAATGCCGCAAGGTGCTCACCTTCAAGTATGCCTTGGGTCTTAAGCAGAAACCCCATATCCGTCTGTCAGGTCTGGAGCAACGACTGGTTACTCCCGCTACACGTGAGCTGATCACCCGCTTGGAGCAGGCCGCAGTAACTGTACTCGACCGAGGCGAGGGGCTCCTCCCACTCGATGAAGCAGCCCAACAGCCAGCCCTACTCTATGTAGGCAAGGAGGCCACGATAGCTCCCTTGCTCACGCATCTTCCCCAGGGGATAAAGCCCTCGCTGTTTGCCCTTCCCTCGCTGCCTACAGCAGAGGACATGGCTCAACTGGCCGATACGCTGAGCCACTACCGCCGGTTGCTGGTGGTGGTCAACGAGCAGAGCCTGCCGGCTTATCGCACCTTCTTTGCTCAGCATCATCCCGATGTGCCTACCGTCTGGCTGGCCTTTGCACAGGGTAATTCGCTTCAATCCTTGCAGCAGGCTGTAGCCCGAGGAGGTGCTACCATTTTGGCCCACAATGATAACGAACAGCTGCAGGCCCATGTAGCTCGACTACTCTATGGGCAGGTTACGGCCGACGGACGACTTTCTGCTCCGCTGGATACGCTCTTTGCCATGGGTGATGGGGTGACGATTGACCCGCAGACGCAGCCTCATTACGACCTGCAGGATTATGGCCTCTCTCCCCAGCTGGCCGAGGCCGTTTCTCGAACGGCTCTCGAAGGCATCTCGAAGGGAGCCTATCCCGGTTGTCAGGTGGTGGTGATGAAGCAGGGCAAGTTGGTGATTAACCAAGCCTACGGGACCACCGCAGGGGAGGGGAGTGCCCCCTTGACCACCGATCACCTCTTCGACTTGGCTTCGTTGTCAAAGACTACGGGCACGCTGCTGGCCGTGATGAAGCTCTATGATACCGGACGCCTTAACCTCAACGACCGCCTGGGCGACTTGTTGCCTTGGCTTGCGGCTACCGACAAGCGTGACATCACGATACGCCAGCTACTCCTTCACGAGAGCGGCCTTCCGCCCACGATTCTTTTCTACCAAGAGGCTATCGACAAGAAGAGCTACAAAGGCCCTCTCTTCAAGGGTCAACGCGACCGACTCCATTCCGTGCAACTGGCCTCCAAGACGTGGGGCAATCCATCGTTTCATTTCCTCGATCAGCTCACCTCCCCAGTACCTACTGCACGCCATACCCTGCAGGTGACTGATTCGCTCTGGCTGGATGCTTCGTTCAAGGAAGCCTATCGTCGTCTGATAGCCGAGGCCAAGTTGGGCACTCCGACCATGCGCTATAGCTGTGTAGGCTTCATCCTCTTGCAACAGGTGGTGGAGCAGCTGAGTGGTGAGGGACTGGATAGCTTCTTGAAGCGCCATTTCTACGACCCCATGGGGCTGAAATATACGGGCTATCTCCCCCTCCGTTGGGTGCCCAAAGAGCAGGTGGTGCCCTCCAACGAAGACCGGTTCTTGCGCAAGACGCGTATTCAAGGCTTCGTACACGATGAGAGTGCAGCCTTCCAGGGTGGCGTGTCGGGCAATGCTGGTCTCTTCTCCACAGCCGCCGAGGTGGCGCAGATCTATCAGATGCTGCTCGATGGGGGCCTCTATCGGGGAAAGCGCTACCTGAGTGAATCTACTTGCCGCCTCTTCACCACCACGAAGTCGAAGATCAGCCGCCGAGGCTTGGGCTTTGATAAACCCAATACGCAGCATCCAGACAAAAGCCCTTGTGCAGCAGGTGTCCCGGCTTCGGTGTATGGTCATACCGGCTTTACAGGCACTTGTGCCTGGGTTGACCCCGATCGACAGATGGTATATGTTTTCCTGAGCAACCGTACCTATCCCCAGGCGTGGAATCCCCAGCTCTCTCGCCTCAGCATCCGTAGCCGTATCCAGGAGCTGCTCTATGCCGAGCCTTAACGAGAACAGCAGTCACGTACCATCATCTTTTTCATTACTTTCTAAGAGGTAAATTTGGTAGAGTGGCAGGAACTGATTATATTTGCAGCGTAACGAAGTAAAAATCATATCAAACCATGAAAAAACAGCATTTTGTTCGAGGATGGGTGAAACCCTCTTTAAAAGTGTGGGCCGCTGGCATCATGATGCTCAGCCTGATGGCCTGTGGCGAAACGAAGTACGAAACCGGCAGCTACCAGGTTGTGCCGCTACCCAACGAAATCTCGGAGACGGATGGTGTTCCGCCCTTCGTGATACGCTCCTCTACCAAAATCTGTTATCCCGAGGGCAACGCCAAGTTGGAGCGTACAGCCCATTTCCTTGCGCAATATATTCACGAGGTTACCGGCATGCAACTGAAGGTGGGTAACCGTAGCGGTAAGAATACCATCCTGCTGCAGCTCGACCCTAGCTTGAGCAATCCGGAGGGCTACGTGTTGCAGGTCACTCCCGAGGGTATCTCCCTCCGGGGTGCTACCGAGGCAGCTGTCTTCCTGGGCATACAGACGCTTTACAAATCGTTGCCTATCACCGAGGGAAAGGCATTGGCCGCCTTGCCTATCGGTACGGTAAAGGATGAACCACGCTTCCCCTATCGTGGCTTCATGATTGATGTGGGCCGCCACTTCTTCTCCGTGGAGTACCTCAAGGAGCTGATTGATATCATGGCGATGCACCAAATTAACTACTTCCATTGGCACCTCACCGAGGACCAGGGCTGGCGCATCGAAATCAAGAAATACCCTAAGCTCACAGAAATTGGCTCCATCCGTAAGGAGACCATTACGGCTCCTGGCTCTAAGGAGTATGACGGCAAGCCTGTCAGTGGATTCTATACCCAGGATGAGGCCCGTGAGATTGTGCGCTATGCAGCCGACCGCTTCATCACGGTCATTCCTGAGATTGACCTTCCGGGTCACATGATGGCCGCTTTGGCCTCCTATCCTGAGCTGGGTTGCACAGGGGGGCCGTATGAGATTCCTACCCGCTTTGGCGTCTTTGATGAGGTGCTCTGTGGGGGCAACGAGCAGACCCTTCAGTTTGCCAAGGACGTGCTGAACGAAATCATGGATATCTTCCCCTCACCCTATATCCACATCGGAGGTGACGAATGCCCCAAGGTACGTTGGGAGAAGTGCCCCAAGTGTCAGGCCAAGATACGTGAACTGGGGCTGAAGAGCACCCGTCAGCACTCCAAGGAGAACCAGCTACAGGTATGGTTCATGAGCGAGGTGGAGAAGGAAATCAACGCCCGTGGCCGCAAAATGATGGGTTGGGACGAGATACTCGAGGGTAATCCCGAACCTTCGGTTACCGTCATGGGATGGACTTCGCCCCAGGCCAGCATCCTCTCGGCTCAGCTTGGTCACCCCACCATCGTTACGCCTATCCATTACCTCTACTTCAGCAACCCATGGATTAACCGCATCATGGGCGAGGCCAGCGTAGAGCGCGTCTATAACTTCGAGCCCGTGGCCGATACGTTGACTATCGACCAGCGCAAGAACATCATCGGCGCACAGGGCTGCATCTGGACCGAATGGACCAAGGACAGCGTGAAGATGGAGTGGCAGATGATGCCGCGTATCGATGCCCTGAGTGAGCTGCAATGGACACAGCCCGAGAAGAAAGACTTCAAGCAATTCCTGCAGCGCCTGCAGCATCAGCTGAAGCTCTACGAGCTGAAGGGCTGGAACTACAAGTCGCTCAACGCCGCCGACTCGCTGAAGTACAAGCAGTTCAAGAACATGCCGCTCTGATGGCGTGGGGCGCTATGTCGTTCTCTCTCGGCGGTGAAACATGGTGGATATGCAAGTGTTGACTATTGAGTGAAGAATGATATGAATAGACCGATGGTAGAGGTGGGGTTGCGAGATGTCTGTAGGGGACTGCGCCTCGTGGTACTGCTTCTGTTGGGGCTATGCGGAGGGGTGAGTAGAGCTCAGACGTTGCAGACTACGGACGGTGTGAAGCATGGAGAGGTGGATTTCTCTGCCGGGCTCAACACAGATGGCTATGAAGTGGAGGTGGGCATAGCCTACTTCCCCGTGCAGTACATGGGCATCAAGTCGCAGATAGGATTTGCTGGCGAGCTGAAGGCGCTGGAAGATTGGGGATTGGACGAGGAGGAGTCGGGGCATCCCTATGCGGTGCGGTTCAAGTTCATGCCATCGGTTGTGGTGCGTTCGCCCATGCTGTTAAACTGGAAGCAGCAAGAGGCTGGTCTCTATCTTTTTGCTGAGCCAGGAGTGGTCCTCTCGCCGGGTGCATCGGGTAGCAAAGGAGCAAAGGTGGTCAACTGGAAGGCACGAATGGGTGTCACAATGCAGTTTGACCGGATGATGATTTTTGTGGGTTATGGCATCTCTGATTTCAGCCTTTACTCCGGAAGACCACACAATTATCATGGTCTGCCCAATAACGACAACCACACCACTCACTCCGTATTCCTCGGCACGGCCTATAAATTCTGACTATCTGTAGGGACCTACTATCTTCCGTATGATAATACCCTATAGTACAATGTGAATAATGGCATTCGTTATGGTATTCAGGGCGCAAAATATTGCGCCCCTACATGTTGATTCTATCGCTGCAGTTATCAACCAAAAGGGAGTAGAGCTACGTTAATTAGAGAATAATCAGAAGATGATGTTAGACTAAGAGGCTGAACTATGCTTATTCCTTTCCTCTTAGTATAGTGCTTCTGATGGTGGTCGTACGAGGTTCTCTACACGATTGACCCGGGTCAATCGAACGAACGACCTGGGTCAATCGAACGAACGACCCGGGTCAATCGATCGAACGACCTAGGTCAATCGATTGACTAACCTCCTACGACCACCATAATCATTAGCTATATAGGGGATAAAAAGCCTATGTAATCAACGATTTATCCTTGTATTTACCGTTCATGCAGTTTGATGCATAGGGCTTCCCTTATCCTTCTGCTGAGTATGGAAGTGGGTAAGGTTGCCCAATGGGGCTTTTATTTGCCTTGGCGTGGGTTGGCGGGTATCTTCATGACGGTGGCAATGAGAACAATCAGCACAAGCAGTGGAATGATGGAGATAAGAGGATGTGGTGTGTTTGGTTTCATAAATCAGTTGTATTTGTATATACCTATTATATATATGGATTGCAAGTGGCATTTACCGTAGCTCCACCACAATGGGACGGTGGTCAGAAGCCATGGGGTTGTTGACTACCAACTACGGTGGCCAGACCTATACGGGTGTGCTCGACTACTTCATCAGCTTGAACCGTGTTTATCCGCAGTTCTACATCACGAAGTGTTCACGCGAGGGTGAAGATTCTCACCTCCACTCACCCGTTATCAGTCGTCTGGGTGAAATCTACATGAACCGTGCTGAGGCTTACGCAAAGCTGGGTCAGTATGAGAATGCACTCAAGGACCTGAATACCATCCGTGAGCGTTCGATCGAGGGAGCTGGTTATCCCTCACTGGATGCTACCAATGCCAGCGAACTTATCGATAAGGAGCGTCAGCTGGAGTTGGCTTACCAAGCAGAACGTAGCTATGACGTATTCCGCAACGGAAAGTCGCTGACTCGTCACTTCCCTGGTCCTCACAACCAGGCTGAGGAGGTACCTGCCACCGATTATCGCGTGACCTACTACATTCCGCAGGATGCCATCAACGCATACCCCGGTACCCTGACGCAGAACCCCACCAACGACAGTGGTGTGATTCTGAACTAATCATGTAGTTTACTTCAATAACCTATCTCAGAGGGTGCATCAGCCAACAGGCCGGTGCACCCTCTCGTAGCAGTAGGTACTCACCAAAAATCCGCTTACCATACGCTGAAACTGCAATTTTTTTGCAGAAAGTTTTGTGAATTAAGAAACTATGCGTAATTTTGCGGCCCGATTCACAGTGAATCGTATTGTTTAACATTATAATTTTAAAATCAAAAAATGATTGTAGTACCCGTAAAAGAAGGCGAAAACATCGAAAAGGCTCTGAAGAAATTCAAGAGAAAATTCGAGAAGACCGGCATTGTGAAAGAATTGCGCAACAGACAGCAATTTGACAAACCCTCTGTAACAAAGAGACTTAAGAAAGAACGTGCCGTTTACGTACAAAAACTTCAGCAAATAGAAGATTAATTATTCGTAATTTCCTTTGAATAATTGAATTCTTTTTATTACTTTCGCTTCAAAATTCTAACGATGTTGTAGCGATATGTGGCCCATAGATGAGTTTTTGAATTATCTGAAGTACGAACGCAACTACTCCGACCGTACGGTGGAAGCCTATGGTGATGACCTGCGCCAGTTTCAGATGTTTGGAGACGAAATGTGGAAGGAACTCCAGCCCGAACAGGTTGATGCCGAATTGGTGCGCGAATGGATCGTTTCGCTAATGGAACAGAAATACACCACTACTTCGGTAAACCGTAAACTCAGCTCCTTACGCGCGTACTTTAAATATATGCTCAAACAGGGCAAGGTAGAGCGCGACCCGCTGAGAAAGGTAATCGGTCCTAAGAATAAGAAACCCCTTCCGGTGTTTGTGAAGGAAGAGGAGATGGATCGGCTACTCGACGGAGACTTTTTCGGAGATGACTTTCAGGGATGCCGGGATAAGTGCATTGTGGAAACCTTTTATTCCACAGGCGTTCGTCGATCGGAATTGATAGGGCTTAATGATGCAGATGTGGATTTTCAATCCGAAGTCATTAAAGTGACTGGAAAACGGAATAAGCAGCGCATCATTCCTTTTGATAAAGCTCTGAAGGAGGAACTTCGACACTATGTGGCTCGCCGCAACAACGAAATACCCTGCCGAGGTGAGGCGTTCTTCGTAAAAGAGGACGGTGAACGGATTACGGCCGGCATGGTGGAACGAATAGTGAAGAAGAGTCTTTCGAATGTGGTGACAATAAAGAAACGGAGTCCGCATGTGCTTCGTCACTCTTTTGCTACTGCGATGCTCAACCATCAGGCTGAGCTGGGAGCGATAAAGGAACTGTTGGGGCACGAAAGCTTGGCTACCACCGAAATTTATACGCACACCACCTTCGAAGAACTAAAAAAAGTGTATAACCAAGCCCATCCAAGGGCGTAAAACCAAAGGAGGTTACTATGGAAGTAAGAATTCAATCAATTCACTTTGACGCGTCAGAGCAGTTGCAGTCGTTCATCCAGAAGAAAACGGCGAAATTGGAGAAGTATTACGATGATATAAAGAAAGTAGAGGTGTCATTGAAAGTAGTGAAGCCAGAGACCGCAGAAAACAAAGAGGCCGGAGTGAAAGTTATCGTGCCGAATGGCGAGCTTTATGCCAACAAAATCTGCGATACTTTTGAGGAAGCAATTGACGTTTGTGTCGATGCTTTGGAGAAGCAACTGGTGAAATACAAGGAAAAACAAAGGAATAAGTAAAAAAAATCCGCCAAAATTTTGCAGGATTAAAAATAATGCGTAATTTTGCAGCCGTTTCGGAGACGGAACTCTTTCAAACGGCTGCAAAATTTGAACCTGCCTCTTTAGCTCAGTTGGCCAGAGCACGTGATTTGTAATCTCGGGGTCGTTG
>CAMCUZ010000043.1 GCA_945879145.1 uncultured Mediterranea sp. | reverse complement strand
GTCCAAGGTATAGGGGTGGTCGAAAAAAAAACTGAAACTGAAACCTACTGAAACCATTTTTAAAAATATGGACAAAATTCGACAAATGCATGGAGGATGTGATGCGTAGGCAAAATATGGTATTTTACGCTGTTTTGTCCGCAGATTTCAACGAAAAAGAACTCCGCAAGCCCCGCTCACCCCGCGCTTTTGGAGGGCTTCTGAACCACGTTTGAGCCGTGTAGCTCCGCCCGCGTTCCGCAATAAAGCCTAATATCCATCCACAGCACCCCAGTGGGGTGGATAGCCTTACAACACCTGTAGGGGCGGAATATTTTCCGCCCCGAACACCGCAACAAACACCGCAACAAATGTATTGTACAGGTGGATGTATTTAGGGCGGAAAATATTCCGCCCCTACAAGTGGATATTTTCCGCCCGAAAAATCTTTCAAGCATCTACATAGGCGCAGCCTTGCAACACCTGTACTGCGCTGGCTTCTTCAAGAGAGCTGCTTGATGATCTCCATGCCTCGCTTGATGGCCTCTTCGTTCATCGGGATGAGGTGGTGATGGCGTTCGGGCAGGGTCTTCTTCAGACCCTTCACTACGTTTTCTAGCGTTACCATGGGCTTAATCTTCAGCAGGCCACCCAGCACAATCATGTTGAAGGCTTTGCTGTTGTTCATCTCGTTGGCGGCATCCATGGCGTCGATGCGGTAGATGCTGATGTCCTTGCGCGTGGGGGGATGAATGATGCCGTAGCCATCGAAAATCAGTATGCCACCGGGCTTGACCTTGCTCTCAAACTTCTCCAGCGAGGGTTGGTTGAGGATAATCGCAGCATCGTAGCTGCTCAGAATGGGGGAGGAGATGCGCTCGTCGCTGACGATTACCGTGACGTTGGCCGTACCACCGCGCTGCTCGGGGCCGTAGGCAGGCATCCAGCTCACCTCTTTGCCTTCCATCAAGCCTGAGTAGGCCAGTATCTTGCCCATCGACAGAACGCCTTGTCCGCCGAATCCGGATATGATGATTTCTTCTTTCATTATCTCATGCTCTTTTTTTTTGTTCGACTCAGTTTTAGGGGAGATTATTTGTCTTTGAGGTCACCCAGGGGGTAGAAGGGGAACATGTGTTCCACCATCCACTGGTTGGCCTTCTCGGGGGAGAGCTTCCAGCCTGAGTTGCAGGTCGAGACGATCTCCACCAGGTTGCTGCCCTTGCCGGCCAGGCTGTTCTCAAACGCCTTGCGGATGGCCTTCTTGGCCTTGCGGATGGCGGGTACGCTCTGCACGCTCTGACGGGTGACGTAGGCCGTGCCCTCCAGCTGTGCGGCGATGTCGGCCATCTTGAGCGGGTAGCCGTGCAGGTGCGGGTCGCGGCCGTAGGGGCAGGTGGCCGTCTTCTGTCCGACCAGTGTGGTGGGGGCCATCTGGCCTCCCGTCATGCCGTAGATGGCGTTGTTGATGAAGATGATGGTGATGTTTTCGCCGCGGTTCAGGGCGTGAATGGTCTCGGCCGTACCGATGCAGGCCAGGTCACCGTCGCCCTGGTAGGTGAAGACCAGCCGGTCGGGCCAAAGGCGCTTGATGGCTGTGGCCAATGCCGGTGCACGGCCGTGGGCAGCCTCTTGCCAGTCGATGTCGAGGTAGTTGTAGATGAACACGGCACAGCCTACGGGCGAGATGCCGATGGCTTTCTCCTCCATGCCCATCTCTTCGATCACTTCGGCAATCAGCTTATGCACCACGCCGTGGCTGCAGCCGGGGCAGTAGTGCATCGGGTTGTCGTTCATCAAGGTGGGCTTTTGATAGACCAGGTTTTCGGGTTTGATGATATCTTCTTTGTTCATAATTTTCAGTATGTTAGTTGTAAAAACTATTTATTATCCCAGCGCCTTGCGGAGCCGATGGCTTAGCGGTTGGTAAACCGGATAAAGAACTCCATCAGCTTGACGAAAATGGCGGCTGAGCATACGTAAATGAAGAGCGTAAAGTCCTCTTTGGCCAGGAAATAGGTGACAAACGAGGCCAGTGCCAAAATCAAGAAGAGGATGTTGAGCACGTAGCGAATCTTATCGGGGTTCATAGCTTATAGGAGTTTTTGTTTCAGCGCGCTGACGATTTCGTCGGGGTCGGGTACGATTCCGCCCAAGCGGCCAAAGTGTTGTACATTGACGGTTCCGTTCACGGCAAGCTTCACGTCTTCAATCATCTGTCCGGCGTTGAGCTCGGTCACGAGGATGCCTTTCACCTTCTGGGCCTCTGCTTGCAGGGCCTTGGTGGGGAAGGGCCACAGGGTGATGGGGCGCAGCATGCCTACCTTGATGCCCTCGGCACGGGCTATCTCCATGGCCTTCTGACCGATGCGGGCCATGGAGCCGAAAGCTACGATCAGGTAGTCGGCATCATCGCACGCAATGGTCTCGAAGCGCACCTCGTTCTCTTCGATGGTGCGGTACTTGGCCTGCAGGTGGATGTTGCGCTCTTCCATCAGCTCAGGCTTCAGCTCGAGCGAGGTGATGATGTTCGGCTTGCGGCTCTTGGGGCGACCGGTGGTGGCCCAAGGGCACTGGGCTATCAGCTCCTCCTCGGTGCGGCGAGGCTTCTGGGAGGGGAGGGTGACCTTCTCCATCATCTGACCGATGACTCCGTCGGCCAGAATGACAGCGGGATTGCGGTACTTGAAGGCGAGCTCGAAGGCCAGGCCTACAAAGTCGGCCATCTCTTGCACTGAGGCGGGGGCCAGCGTGATGAGTCGGTAGTCACCATGTCCGCCGCCCTTCACCGTCTGGAAGTAGTCGGCCTGGCTGGGCTGTATGGTGCCCAGACCGGGGCCACCGCGCATCACGTTGACGATGAGTGCCGGCAGTTCGGCACCGGCCAGGTAAGAGATGCCCTCTTGTTTCAGACTCACGCCTGGGCTCGACGACGAGGTCATCACCATTTTGCCTGTGGCAGCTCCGCCATAGACCATGTTGATGGCAGCCACTTCGCTCTCAGCCTGCAGTACCACCATGCCGGTGGTCTCCCAGGGCTTCAGTTCAGCCAGCGTCTCAAGCACCTCGGATTGGGGGGTGATGGGGTAGCCGAAGTATCCGTCGGCTCCGCAGCGTATTGCCGCATGGGCAATGGCTTCGTTGCCTTTCATCAATACAACTTCTTCTGTCATATCTGTTCTTGTTTATTCGTTCTGTTTTAAAGGGTTATCCATTTTTGTTTATGAGATTGCGTGGAGTCAATCGGTCTTGACTCGATAGACCGATATGCAGGCATCTGGACATACCGTGGCACACGATGCACATCCGTTGCAGGTATCTTCCAGCACTTGCTGGGCAAAATTGTAGCCTTTGGAATTCACCTCCTTGCTCAGACTGATGACGTGCAGGGGGCAGGCCACAGCACAGAGGTTGCAACCTTTGCAACGCTCCGTATTCACCACAATTGCTCCTTTGATTTTAGCCATAATGCGTTTTTTTGTTTTTGTGAATCACTATTGATTATACATCTCTTTATTGTAAAAGTTGAGGATATCAATCACCATCCTACGTGCCTCGGTTGCGGCCGAATGGGAGTCGAGGTCGATGGCTTGCTGGTAGTTGTTGAGGGCCTGTTGCCAGTTGCCCTGCTTGCGGTAGGCATTGCCGCGTAGGTAATAGGCCTCGGCCTTGAGAGCGGCTGATGGGGGCGCTTGGCTCGTTAGGCTGCTGTCGGCCGAGGGCGCTGCATCCAGTAGCTGGTCGAGCGCCTTGAGGGCTTCGTCCACCTTACCCTGGTAAATCCATGCTCTTATCTCAGCAAGTTGCTCCATACGCACAGTCTGGCTTTTCAATGAAATCCTCATTCTTTTCGTTTAATTAGTTGCAAAGATAACTTTTATTTATGGAAAAAGTTCACGATAGAAGTGAAAAAATACACATAGAAAAATAATAAGCCCTAAATTCCCCCTTTCGACTAGGCAAAAAGTAAGAATTTAGGGCTTTATTAGCGTGAAGTAAGCTGTTCAAGCTTACGTTCGTCTATTACTTCACGGGTATCTTCTCCACACGGCGCTGATGGCGTCCGCCCTCAAACGGGGTGGTGAAGAACTTTTTCAGAATGCTGGCGGCCACATGGTTGGTAACGAAACGACCGGGCATCACCAGGACGTTGGCATCGTTGTGCTGACGGCCCAGTTCGGCAATCTCTGCATTCCAGCAGAGGGCAGCGCGAATGCCCTGGTGCTTGTTGAGCGTCATGGCGATGCCGTTGCCGCTGCCGCAGATGGCGATGCCTGGATAGCATTCACCGGCCTCTACGGCCTCTGCCAACGGGTGGGCAAAGTCGGGGTAGTCACAGCTCTCGGGAGCGTACGTGCCGAAGTCCTTGTATTCATAACCATTCTCTTCTAACCATTGTACCACGTATTGCTTCAGGGGGAAGCCGGCGTGGTCGCAGCAAATACCTATTGTTTTCATGCCAGTAATGTTTTGACTTGTTTATATACGTTTTCGGCCGTGAAGCCGAGTTTCTCATCGAGTACTTTGTAGGGGGCAGAGAAGCCGAACGACTCCAGTCCCCAAATCTTACCGCGTGGACCTACAAGCCCTTCCAGATTGACGGGCAAACCTGCAGTGAGACCGAATACCTTGGCATCAGCAGGAATTACGCTCTCTTGGTATTCAGCAGATTGCGTGCGGAACAGCCCTTCGGAGGGAGCGCTCACGATGCGCACCTTGATCCCCTCTTGGCGTAGCAACTCAGCACCTGCTACGAGCGTGGAAACCTCAGAACCCGAAGCGACGAGCACCACCTGGGGGTCGGGCTCGGAACCGGCTACGATGTAGGCACCCTTGGCCACCTGTTCATAGTCGTTGCCTGCGGGTAGGTTCGTGATGTTCTGGCGCGAGAAGATCAGACCGGTCGGAGTGGTGTTGTTCTCCATGGCCAGACGCCAAGCCACGGTAGTCTCTTCGGCATCGGCTGGACGGAGCACGAGCATGGAGTTCTTGCCTTTGTGGTTCTTCAGCTTCTCCATCAGGCGGATTTGAGCCTCCTGTTCTACAGGCTCATGGGTGGGACCGTCTTCACCTACGCGGAAGGCGTCGTGAGTCCAGATGAACTTGATGGGCACTTCCATCAGGGCGGCCATGCGGATGGCGGGCTTCATGTAGTCGCTGAAGACGAAGAAGGTGCCGCAAGCGGGTATGATGCCACCATGGAGCGACATACCGATGCAGATGCAAGCCATGGTCAGCTCGGCCACACCGGCTTGGAAGAAGGCTCCGCTGAAGTCGCCCTTGGCAAAGGCGTGGGTCTTCTTGAGGAAACCATCCGTCTTGTCGGAGTTGGAGAGGTCGGCCGAAGCCACTACCATATTCTCCACCTGAGTGGCCAATACACCCAGTATGGTGGCTGATGCTGCACGGGTAGCCACATCGGCCTTCTGCTGAATGGCACTCCAATCCACCTGGGGTGCTTCGCCCGAGAAGAAGCGGGCCAGTTTGGCAGCCTTTTCGGGCTGAGCCTCGGCCCAGGCAGCTTTGGTGGCCCGAATGCCCTGCATCAGGTCGAGCAGTTCGGCCTTGCGGCGGGCATAAAGCTCGGCCACTTCGGGGAAGATAACAAACGGGTCCTCGGGGTCACCACCCAGATTCTTGATGGTGTTGATATAGGCATCGCCGCCCAGAGGGGCTCCATGCGTGGCGCAGCAGGCCTCGTAACTGCTGTTGTCGGCTCTGCGGGCACCCTTGCCCATCACCGTATGGCCGATGATCAGCGTGGGGCGTTCGCTCTCAGCTTTGGCCTCTTTCAAGGCTTGACGAATGGCGTCGGGGTCGTTGCCGTCAATCTCCATCACACGCCAGCCCCAAGCTTCGTACTTACGGGCAGTGTCCTCGGTAGATACCTCCTTGGTCTCGGTGGAGAGCTGAATATCGTTCGAGTCGAAGAACATGATCAGATTGTCCAGACCCAGCGTACCAGCTACGCGGCCAGCGCCCTGCGAAATCTCCTCCTGAATGCCGCCGTCAGAGATGTAGGCATAGATGGTCTCATGCATCACTTCGGGGAAGCGGGCTTTCATGAACTTCGCGGCAATGGCTGCTCCTACGGCAAACGTATGGCCCTGGCCCAGAGGACCTGAGGTGTTCTCAATGCCACGGTCGATGTCGCGCTCGGGGTGACCAGGGGTGGGTGAACCCCATTGACGGAACTGCTTCAGTTCGTCGATGGTGAACTTGCCCGTCAGTGCCAGCGTGGCATAGAGCATGGGCGACATGTGACCAGGGTCAAGGAAGAAGCGGTCGCGACCCTCCCATTCGGGGTGCTCAGGGTCGTAAACTAAGAATTCAGAGAAGAGCACGTTGATAAAATCGGCACCTCCCATGGCCCCACCCGGGTGACCGGATTTGGCTTTTTCAACCATCGAAGCAGCGAGAATACGGATATTGTCGGCTGCTAGGTTCATCAGTTTCTTGTCGTTCATATCGGAATTAATGAATTTGTTTATGATTCAATGATACGTTTTTCGCTATGCAGGTACAAAGATAGACTATTCTAATTGAATAATCGCAAAATAATGCACTCTTTTTTCATTTTCGTTTGCGCTTTCGCGATTTGCAGCCATTTATCTGGGGGTAGGGGATAAAAAAAAGGGGGATAAGCCAATCCTGCTTATCCCCCATCATACCGTACATCGCTCTGTACGGGGTCAAAAAAATCATTCTAAACGACGGGCACCATCGCTGATAACTACGTCATAAATCTTCGGGCTGCGGCCAAATTTAGCCTTGAAGTCCTCTTTCGCTTTGTTGATGAACGTGTTGTAGAGCTCATCCTTCACGAGGTTGATGGTGCAGCCGCCAAAGCCACCACCCATCACGCGAGAACCGGTTACGCCGCAGTCAAATGCCAAGTCGTTGAGGAAGTCGAGTTCGTCGCAGCTTACTTCGTAGAGTTTGCTCATACCCTGGTGCGTCTCGTACATCTTCTGACCAACGGTCTCGTAGTCGCCCTTCTCCAAGGCTGCGCAGACATCGAGCACGCGCTGAATCTCTTCAATGACGTATTCAGCACGCTTGAAGTCCTCTTCTGAAATGTCGGCCTTGCAGTCGTTGAGCATATCCATCGTGACGTCACGCAGGAATTCTACGCCCTCGTACTTCTTCTGTACGGCAGCCACTGCAGCTTCGCAGCTCTGACGGCGCTTGTTGTAGGCCGATGAAGCCAGTTCGTGCTTCACTACGGAGTCAACCAATACCAAACGGTAGCCCTGTGGGTCGAAGGGGAAATACTGGTACTCCAGTGAGCGGCAGTCCAGACGGATCAACTGACCCTTCTTGCCGAATACCGATGCAAACTGGTCCATGATACCGCAGTTCACGCCGCAGTAGTTGTGCTCCGTAGCTTGACCCACCTTGGCCAACTCGAGCTTGTCGATGCGATTCTCGCCAAAGAGATCGTTGAGTGCGTAGGCGTAGGTGCTCTCTAATGCAGCCGATGAAGACATGCCAGCGCCGAGGGGTACGTCACCGGCAAAAGCTGTATTAAAGCCCTTCACCTCTACACCGCGCTTGATCATCTCGCGGCATACGCCGAAGATGTAGCGGGCCCAGCTGGCACGGGGTGCATCTTCTTCGTTCAAGCCAAACTCCACGTAGTCTTTCAGGTCGATAGAGTAAGCCTTGACTAAATCGGTTCCATTGGGTTTTATCTCAGCCACCATGCCCTTGTCGATAGCTCCGGGAAACACGAAGCCACCATTGTAGTCGGTGTGTTCGCCAATCAAGTTAATGCGTCCAGGTGAAGCATATACTGCTCCTGTAGTTCCATCAAAATGTTTGATAAAACGACTTCTTACGTATTCAATGTCCATGATACTAAGGATTTTATAGGTGAAAAATTCGGTTTACTGTTTATCCGTGTTATTTCTTTGAAACGCGCGAGCCAATCTGTGCAAAGAACAGAATGTAAGCAGCGCTGGCTACAACGAGCCAATAGCTGGTGAGGAAGTCGCCAGTCAAGTCGGCCACCTTACCCTGAAGAGCAACCATCACGGCACAGCCAAATACCATCGTCATGAAGATACCGCTGGCGATAGCCGTATATTTACCCAGACCTTCTACAGCCATATTGAAGATACCACCCCACATCACGCTGCTGCAGAGACCTACCAGAATGAAGGCAAAGATACCTACAGGCACTTCGGCGGAAATCATCGTCAATGTAGCCCAATCTACACCAGGCACGTTGACCGTATTGGTCGTAGGAGCAAACATACCAAAGAGCACGAGAATAAGGCTGATGGAAGATACGACGGTAATCATCGTGCGGCTGGAAATTTTTCCGCCAATGGCGCTGCCCACAAAGCGGCCCACCAGCATGAGGAACCAATACACAGCCACAATCTGACCTACAATGCCTGCGTCCATTCCCAGACCAGGAGTGGCAGCTTCGGGAGATGAAGTGAGGTACTGCAGAATATAGGTGGGGGTACCTACCTCAATACACATATAGAGGAAGATGGCCAACGCACCCAACACGAAGTGACGGTACTTCATGGCACCCTTGATCAAGCTCAGGTCCACAGGAGCCTGCTCAGGCTCTTCAATCTTCGAGAAGAAGATGACGATGAATGCTACTACAAAGATGCCCAGGGCAATCATCAAGGCAGGCGTAGCGTCGGCAATGTGTGCCTTGGCAGCATCGCCAATCAGCGCACCCATGATGATGTAAACGGCTACGGCTGCAGCACTGTTGAACACACCACCCGTCTGAATCAGCTGGTTACCTTTGTTACCACCGCCACCGAGGAGGTTCAGCATCGGGTTGACTACGCAGTTGAGGATACACATCGTCAAGCCGCTGATGAAGGCGCCAATCAGGTAAACCAAGAAGGCTACTTCACGACCCACATGGCCGCTCAGCCATTGAATCAAAATACCGATGATACCTAGCACGAGACCGATCAGAGCCGTCTTCTTATAGCCGATTTTGGCAATCATCATACCAGCAGGAATACCCATTACCAGATAGGCGATGAAGTTACCATAGTTACCGATTTGTGCCAAGGTATTGCTGGCACCAAAGTCGTTTTTCACGATAATGGCCATCGGTGAGCAAAGATTAGTCACGAATGCAATCATTGCGAAGAGCGCAATCATGATGATGATGGCTCCCCATTGTTTTTTTTGTTGACTCATAGTTTAATAAAGTTATTGATTGGATTAAAAGTTGAATTGTCGTGGTGTTACTCTCCGATACCAAATTCATAGACCGTAGTCTGTCGGTAGGTTTCGCCCGGGTGGAGCGTAGCCGAGGGGAAGTGGGGGTGATTGGGCGTGTCGGGGAAACGCTGTGCCTCGAAGCATACGGCGCTTCGCTCAGGGAAAGTGGCTCCATGAGCACCGGCAAAGCTACCCAGCCAGTTGCCCGTATAGAGCTGCACACCAGGTTCGGTGGTGTAGAACTTCATCAGACGGCCGCTGTTGGGCTCGTAGCACTCAGCACCCAGCGACAGCTCACCGGCTTCGCGCTTATTGAGCACGTAGGTGTGGTCGTAGCCCTTGCCAAAGCGTAGTTGGTCGAAGTCGTCGTCAATGCGTTCACCAATGGTGTGCGGTGTGCGGAAGTCCATTGGTGTACCAGATACCGAACGAATCTCGCCTGTGGGGATGGAGACCTCGTTGACGGGTACGTAGAAATCAGCATGGATAGTCAGCAGGTTGTTGTGTACCGAAGGTGAAGGATTGCCGATACCAGCCAGATTAAAGAAACCATGGTTGGTCAGATTGACGAGCGTAGTCTTGTCAGTCTCCGCCTTGTATTCAATGACCAGCGCGTTGCAGTCGCTCTTCAGTCGGTAACTCATCTCCACCTTCAGGTTGCCGGGGAATCCCTCTTCACCGTCGGCCGAAGTATAACTGAAGGTTATGCTGTCAGCAGTCTGCTCCACGACGTCCCATACACGGGCATGGAATCCCGTAGGTCCACCATGCAGGTGATTGGGGCCATTGTTGATGGCCAGCTGATATGTTTTACCTTCAAGGGTGAAGCTTCCGTTGGCAATGCGGTTGCCGTAGCGTCCGATGGTGGTGCTGAGGAACGGCTCGGGGCTCTCTATCACGTGGTCAATGGAGTCGTGGCCCAAGATGACGTTAGCCATGTGGCCTTCGCGGTCGGGCACCATGATGGCCAGAATCGCACAGCCGTAATTGGTTACTGCCACTTCCATTCCCTTCGCATTGTGCAACACGAAAAGTTGGGTCTCTTTCTGCTGGATTTTCTTGCTAAAATCCTCTTTATTAAGCATGCAGAGGTTTTCTCCGCAAGGTTGATTTTGGTTGTTGTCCATGATATTTTCAATTTTTCATGCAAATAAACAGAATTCTTTTGGTATTCCAAAGGAAAAGGGCAGAAATATGTAGGTGGTTTTAGTAAATTTTAGCGTTTGCAAGACATACGTACATGGATTATTTTTTGTATGTTTGTACCCGATTTATTAACCCACTATTCATTAACACACGAATTAGTATTAATTTTACGAAATGTATCCGATGAAATTTGAGCCTATCTTGAAGCAGACGCTTTGGGGAGGCGATAAGATTATTCCGTTTAAGCACTTAAAGGAAAACCTGCCTAATGTAGGCGAAAGTTGGGAAGTCTCTGCCGTGGAAGGGAGCGAGTCAGTGGTTGCCAATGGCCTCGAAAAAGGCGCCACGCTGCCTGAATTGGTGCGTAAATATAAAGGTGAGCTGATGGGCGAAGCCAATTATGCACGCTTCGGTGCCAAGTTTCCCCTGCTGATCAAGTTCATTGACGCCAAGCTCGACCTCTCCATTCAGGTTCATCCGGGTGACGAGTTGGCCAAGAAGCGCCACAATAGTTTTGGAAAGAACGAAATGTGGTATGTCATTGCGGCCGATAAGGGGGCTAAGCTGATTTCTGGTTTCTCGCAGGAGATTACACCTAAGGAATATAAGGAACGTGTACATAATGGTACGTTTGCCGAGGTGCTGCAGACCTGTGCCATTCAGCCGGGTGACGTGTTCTACGTGCCCGCAGGACGTGTGCATGGCATCGGTGCCGGTGCATTCGTGGCTGAAATCCAGCAGACCTCGGACATCACCTATCGCATCTTTGACTACAATCGTAAGGACAAGGATGGCAAGACGCGCGAGCTGCATACCACGCAAGCACTGGATGCCATCAACTTTCAGGATGTAGAGGATGATTTCCGCACCCACTATGATGCTACGCAGAATGAGCCTGTGGAGATTGTGGCCAGTCCCTACTTTACCACGTCGGTTTACGATATGACCGAGGAGATTTCGTGCGACTATTCTGAATTGGACTCGTTCGTGATCTTCATTTGCGTAGAGGGCAGCTGTACGTTGACCGACAACGAGCAGCATCAACTGGAGGTATGTGCCGGAGAAACGGTGCTGCTGCCCGCTGTAACCCAAGAAGTGACCATCACACCCCACGGTGCTGTAAAACTGCTTGAAACCTACGTATAATCCGCGACTCTATCGGGGAAATAACCCGTATATCGAGATCATAACCTCTTAGGGAGATAATAAGAAAGACCCCGCAAATCCATGCGAGGTCTTTCTTTTTTGTCATCTCCTTCAGCTACCTTACTGCTGCACCTCCTTCATCACTCGCAGGAAATTACCTCCCCACAGCTTTCCGATTTCTTCTTCGGTATAGCCCGCTTCGAGCAGACGTACGGTAATGTTGATCAAGTCGTTGTCTCCATTGCAACCCTTTACTCCGCCACCGCCGTCAAAGTCGGTGCCAATGCCTACGTGGTCGATGCCTGCCACCTCAATGCAGTGCTGCAGGTGATTCATGAAATCGCTCAGCGTGGCATTTTTCAAGTCCTTACGCAAGAAGTCGGGGCAGGGGCACACTTGCACCACACCACCCTGTTGGGCAAGGGCACGCAGTTGTTCATCAGTCAGGTTACGGTCGTGGCCAAAGAGCGCCTTGGCCGATGAATGTGAGGCAAATACGGGCCGTTTGCTTCGTTTCAAGACCTCCCAAAAGGTGGCCTCGGATGCATGCGAAAGGTCAATGAGCATACCCAGCTTATTCATCAGCTTCACCACTTTACGACCGTAGGGACTCAGTCCGCCCCACAGTTGCGTGGTGTCTGACGAGCTGTCGCAGATGGCGTTGTTGCGTGTGTGGCACAGTGTGATGTAGGTCACTCCTCGCTGATGGTAGCGACGGATTGCGTCGAGGTCGGTGCCTACGCCGTAGCCATTCTCTATACCTATGTAGATGGCTTTCTTCCCCGCAGCCTTCAATCGGTTCAGATCATCGGCCGTTCGAGCCAGTGCGCAGCGATCGGCGTTAAGGGCAATCTGTCGTTCAATGCCGCTCATCAGTTCTTCTACACGGCGCATGGCGGCCTGTGTATGTACTTCATCGAGCGTCTTTTGCCTTACCCAACAAGCCAGGTATTGACCATCCAGATGGCCCTCTTCCATCTTAGGCAGAGAGACTTGCGAGGCCTCGCGGTGCCCCAAATTAAATTGAGGGGTAAACTCCAGTGGTGCATCGGTATGGGTATCGATACTCAAGATGCGTTGATGGATGGCCTTGGCTTGCTGAAAGATACGCGACTTGTTCACCAGATGGCAGATGATGCGGTGTGCCGTGGTATCACCCCCTAAGGTCAATGCCTCGGGGTGAAACTGCACGCCCCATACGGGGTACTCCTCGGCGCTCTCAAAGCCCTCTACGATGCCGTCGGCCGTTCGGGCCGTCACCTTCAGTGAGGGGGCAATCCGCTTCACGGCCTGGTGGTGGTGTGAGTTAGTAAGCCACTCGTCGTGGCCTATCATGTCGGCCAGTTGAGAGCCAGCCTCGAAGCGCACCAGATGGGTACCCTGATAGCTCGACTCCTTTTGCTGATGCTGCAGGGGTGACTGCGGGCATTGCGAGGGAATATCTTGGAAGAGCGACCCTCCAAAGGCCACGTTGATGAGCTGCTCACCGCGACAGATACCCAGCATAGGCACGTTGAAGTCATGGGCCAGCCGTATCAGACAGATATCATAGACATCGCGCAGAGAATCTACCTTCCCCAATTGTGGTATGGGCTCCTCACCATAGTAGGATGGGTGAATGTCTTCACCCCCTGTCATGATGATGCCATCGAGCCGCTTGATCACGTCTCGCAGTACCAATGAATCAGCCGTAACGGGAATCATCATCGGCACTCCTCCAGCACGAATAACCGATTCGGTATAAGTCAGATTAACAGCCGAACGGCGTTCAGGATGGGAACAAGAGATACCTATCAGCGGTTTTTCTCCCTGAATAGCTGTGGTTTGAGCCTTTCCGCTCCCCATCCAAAGCGCGGTCAGCAACCAGATAAACGTTCTTTTACTACTCATTAAATTCCTAATTAAATCTAAAATGTTGTGCAAATATAGAGATAATAAAGGAGATATAGGCTATATTTGCAGCCGAAAATTTTGAGGGTACCGCATTTTGCGGTCGTGTAATCCAGAACACCACGTAAAAAACAGGAAATATGAAACAACAAGTATCTTTATCGTTCATGCTGATGGGCATCTTGTTCAGTGTATGCCTAATTGCAGCTAATCTTTTAGAAACCAAAGTCGTAGTAATTGGCGGACTCTCCGTAACGTGTGGTCTGTTGGTTTTTCCCGTCTCCTACATCATCAACGACTGCATAGCCGAGGTATGGGGATTTGCCAAGGCGCGCACCATCATCTGGTGTGGATTTGCCATGAATTTTTTTGTGGTCGCTTTGGGATTGATTTCTGTTCAACTACCTGCAGCCCCCTTCTGGGAGGGTGAGGAGCACTTCAACTTTGTCTTTGGCATGGCTCCACGTATCGTTGCGGGCAGTCTGCTGGCCTTTCTTGCTGGTTCGTTTTTGAACGCCTACGTGATGAGCCGCATGAAGATTCAGAGTCAGGGGCGTCACTTTTCACTGCGAGCCATTGCCTCTACCCTGGTGGGTGAAACGGCTGATTCGCTCGTCTTTTTCCCCATTGCCTTTGGCGGTATCTTGGCCGTAGGCGATCTGGCGATGATGATGGGGGTTCAAATTGTACTGAAGTCACTCTACGAGGTGGTGATTCTACCCCTTACCATTCGTGTGGTACGCGCTGTAAAGCGCATAGAAGAGACCGACGTCTATGACGAAGGCATCTCGTACAATATCTTTAGATTCTAATCTTTCGTTAGCACTTCACATTCAGTTATGAATCATTCCATTGCATTAGTGGTATTCAGCGGAGGGCAGGATTCCACGACTTGCTTGTTTTGGGCCAAACAGCGGTTCGACAAGGTCATAGCCCTCAGTTTTCTCTATGGTCAGAAGCATCAGAAGGAGGTGGAACTGGCTGCACGTATTGCCAGCAAAGCAGCTGTAGAACACGTCGTTATGGATGTGTCGTTTATCAGTCAGCTGGGACGCAATTCGCTGACCGATACGTCTATGGTGATGGATGAGGAGAAGCCTGCAAAGAGTTACCCCAATACGTTTGTACCGGGTCGCAACCTGTTTTTCCTGAGCATTGCCGCTGTTTATGCCCGCGAACGTGGCATTAATCACTTGGTTACTGGCGTATCGCAGACCGACTTCAGCGGATACCCCGACTGCCGCGATGCTTTCATCAAGTCGCTGAACGTAACGCTCAATCTGGCTATGGACGAGCAGTTTGTGATTCACACACCGCTGATGTGGATTGACAAAGCCGAGACTTGGGCTTTAGCCGATGAACTGGGGGTGCTTGAGTTGGTACGCCACGATACACTGACCTGCTACAACGGCATTCCTGGCGACGGTTGTGGCCATTGCCCTGCGTGCCGTCTGCGTCGTGAGGGATTGCAGAAGTATCTTTTGTCAAAACAAGAGCACTGATACGATATTCAGCACAATAGCGTCATCACTACAGCGTTGATGATGAAATACTCCTTCTCAGTATAAATTGGCTGAATGATTCATGCCAAATCTTCCATGAGGCCATCATGGGCCTGATGACTTTTATTCGCGGGTCATCAGGCGCTGTGTGGCCATCTGCTCAAATTTGGTACCGGGGCGACCGTAGTTGGCGTAGGGGTAGATAGAGATGCCTCCACGAGGGGTGAAGATGCCCGTCACCTCGATGTATTTGGGGTCCATTAGTTTGATTAAATCCTTCATGATGATATTGACGCAGTCTTCGTGAAAGGCACCATGATTGCGAAAGCTAAAGAGATATAGCTTAAGGCTTTTGCTCTCTACCATCTTTACGTCGGGGATGTAGCAGATGCGGATTTCTGCAAAATCGGGCTGGCCCGTAATGGGGCACAGACTGGTGAATTCAGGGCAGTTAAAGCGTACCCAATAGTCATTTTCTGGATGTTTGTTGGTGAATGCCTCCAATACTTCAGGGGCATAATCTTGCTTGTACTCGGTCTTGCGCCCCAGCAGATGGAGTTCATCTTTCAGTTCGTTCATAGGTTATATTTTTGTTTGACTCAGCTCATTGCAAGTGAAGCAATCCGTTGAGCGAATTATTTTCTTCCTTTATAAATGATAAAAGCAATGATGGCCACTACAGCTATGAGAATGCCGTAGCCTATCTCGTGGCTATATTTTGACACCTGTGCCATGAGTTGCTCTTCATTCTCAATACCTGGTACGGTAGAGAGGTAGTAGCCAAGGGCAGCCAATACAGAGTTCCAGATACCAGCGCCCAGCGTAGTGAAAAGCAAAAAGGTGGAGAGGCGCATACGAGCCAGTCCAGCAGGAATGGAAATCAACTGACGCACAGCGGGTATCAATCGACCTACGAAAGTAGAGATTGCTCCGTGATGGTCAAAATAGGCCTCGGCATGTTTCACCTTCTCTTCGTCAATCAGGCACATGTGGCCCCAGCGGCTGTTGGCAAAGGCGTAGATGATGGGGCGACCAAACCAACAGGCCAGGTAGTAGTTAATCAGTGCACCGATGTTGGCACCCAGGGTTGCAAAAAGCACCACCAGATAGATGTTTAGGCTCTCATTGTGGGCCGCTTTCCATGCAGCGGGTGGAATAACTACCTCCGAAGGGAAAGGGATAAATGAACTCTCTATGGCCATCAGCAGAGTGATTGTGGCGTAGTTCAGGTGGTCAATACACCATTGTATAAATGCAACAGATTCCATGAATTGCGAAAGTTTAGTAAATGAATTCTTCTGAATAGGTCTCGGATTTATTGATCCTCATTTTTATTCTCCACTGCGTCATCGTTATTAGGCTTCTCCTCGCGTTTCTTCAGCGACAGCTCCTTGATGAGTTTATTCTCTAGGTCACTATGGGTAGCATCTCTGCTCTCCTCGACGAGTCTGGCATATTCAGCAATCTCCTCATCAGAAAATAGTGCCTTTGCGAACAATTCGGGATAATAGGCTTGAGTAAGTTCAAGCGTGGCATTCATCAGTTTCATGGGGTCAGCATGATGATCCTGCAACAGCCATTTGATTTCCATAAGCCGCTCCTTCGGAAGTTTGAAATCAACGGTCTGTATCAGTGTATCAAAAGCTTGGTTATAGGCGAAGGCCGCACTATGCGTGAAGTACATGAGATTGATTTGCTTATTCTCCGGATCCATATTGTGGGCAAACTGCAGATTGAGGAAAGCCTCGTGGTTCTCATTCAACGTCATACAGTAGTTGGATGCTTCACGGAGCAGGTCAATGTTCAAGTCGTCGCTGTTACGGAACTTCTCCCAGGCCCTTTTGAATTCCTCTTTGTTGCCTTCCTTCATGTGTACTACAGCTATTACAAGCCAGAGTTCAGCGTTGCTTTCTGAATGAGCAATCAGGTCGTCAGCCAGTTTGAACGCTTTGTCCCACTCATTAAGAATAAGGTAGGCATGAGCTGCTATGGTAGCTATGGCCACAGTATAAGGTGTATTCAGAAGGGTAGGTTCGTTTTTGGCCTCGTCTAGAAAAAGAGAATAGACCTTGATGATTTCGCCGTACTGTTTCTGAGTGAAGTAATATGAAGCTTCAAAGTAGATCAGCCCAGCAAGCGGTATGCCGCCAAGGGGATAGGCCTGACGAACACTTTCCAGGGCTTTTTCTGCATTACCTAACTGAGTGAAGCACAATGCTTTAAGCGTCATAGCTGGGTAGTATTCTTCATCAGTGGTCAGTGCAAAATCACAGGCTTCGATACCCTTGTCGTATAACCCTTTGTCGTAGTAGCATTCGCCCAGTACTTTCCAGAGATGTGGCTGATAGGGGTGTTTGTCAATGAGCCGGTTCATGGTCTTGATAGCATCATCCAGCATATCTAAATCGCGGTAGCAGGAGACCAGATTGTCTAGATAGAACTCATCATCGGGGTCTTCGTCAGAGTGGATGAGGAACTCCAGGGCTTCATCGGGTCTGTCCAAGTCAAGCATAAGGCTAACGATGGAGTAGGTGTCCCCCGGTTGAAAGTCGGCCACCATTTCATTCAGTAGCTCGTCTGCCTGGTCTATGTCTCCTTTACGGTAGGCAAAGATGGCTTTAAGCTGTTTGACGTCGTTGCTGAACGGCGAGATCAGCTCAATGCATTGCTCTGTTTTGTCCAGATCTCCTGCATCCAGGTATAAGAAGGCCTCTTGAATCATGAGTTCAGTACTCTCTGGGTGGAGATGGAGCCCATACTCCACCACCATCTGCATCTTATCGGGCATGTTGTTGATGGCGAAGTAATCTGAGATGTCAGCCAGTTCTTCAGCATCGTAATACTGTCCATGACCAGATGCGATTTCGTCGATTACCTGGTCTGCCCGTTTACGGAACTCTGCATCTTGACCATAATAGAGCTTCCTATCCATACCAATCTCTGTTTCTTCGATGATTAAGCTTTATTGATTTTACCCCAAGTATCTTTCAGCCCTACGGTGCGGTTGAATACCAGGTGGCTTTCAGTAGAATCCTTATCTACATTGAAGTAGCCAATACGTTGGAACTGAAGATAGGTGAGAGGTTTCATGCCCTGTGCGAACTTCTCCACATAGCAGTGGGGCAGCACCTGCAGCGAATCGGGGTTGATGATCTCCTTCATGGCCGTAAGGGCATCACATTGCTTAGCTTCGCGAATGGCGGCCAGTTCATCACGGGGGTTCTCCACCTTCCAGAGTCGGTCGTAGAGGCGCACTTCAGCCTCCAGACAATGGGCACAGCTCAGCCAGTGAATGGTGCCCTTTACCTTGCGGTTGGCACCGGGCAGTCCGCTCTTTGTATCAGGGTCGTATTCGGCATAGACCTCTACCACCTCTCCAGCGTCATTTTTCTTGCAGCCGGTGCACTTGACGATGTAGGCGTTCTTAAGGCGTACCTCGTTGCCAGGGGTCATGCGGAAGTACTTCTTGGGAGCATCTTCCATGAAGTCATCGCGCTCAATCCAGAGTTCGCGGCTGAATTCGATGGTGTGGTTGCCCTCTTCGGGATGTTCGGGATTATTGATGGCCTCCATCTCTTCCACTTGCCCCTCGGGGTAGTTGGTGATGACCAGCTTTACAGGGTTGAGCACCGCAGAGATACGGGTGGCACGGTCGTTGAGGTCTTCGCGCACGGCGCTCTCCAGCAGGGCAAATTCGTTGAGGGCATCGTAAGTGGTGTAGCCAATCTTGTCAATGAACTTGTGGATGCTCTCGGGGCTATAGCCGCGGCGTCGGAAGCCGCAGAGGGTCGGCATGCGGGGGTCGTCCCAACCGTTTACGAGTCCCTCCTTAACCAGCGTAAGCAGGTTGCGCTTACTCATCAGGGTGTAGCTCAGGTTAAGCTTGTTGAACTCATACTGGCGCGGACGGTTATCGTTCAGATCTTTGCCCTCTTTGAGCCAGTCCACAAAGAGGTCATAGAGTGGGCGGTGTACAACGAACTCTAGGGTGCAGAGCGAATGGGTCACCCCCTCGAAAAAGTCGCTCTGTCCGTGTGCAAAGTCATACATGGGATAGGCTTTCCAAGTGGTTCCAGTGCGGTGATGCGGGTGCTTCACTACGCGGTAGATGATAGGGTCGCGAAAATGCATGTTGGGGTTGGCCATGTCAATCTTGGCGCGGAGCACCATGGCCCCCTCTTCAATCTCACCGCTATTCATTTTGTAGAACAGGTCCAGATTCTCTTCGATGGGCCGATTGCGATAGGGGCTATCGATACCAGGTTGTGTAGGGGTACCCTTTTGGGCAGCAATCTGCTCACTGGTCTGCTCGTCGATATAGGCCTTACCCTCCTTGATGAGCCGAACGGCAAAGTCCCACAGTTGCTGGAAGTAGTCCGAGGCGTAGTATTCGTTGCCCCACTGGTAGCCCAGCCATTGGATATCCTCCTTGATGGCTTCTACATATTCCGTATCCTCTTTGGTCGGATTGGTATCGTCGAACCGCAGGTTGCACACGCCGCCATGAGCAGCAGCAATGCCAAAGTCCATGCAGATGGCCTTGGCGTGACCGATGTGGAGGTAACCGTTGGGTTCTGGCGGAAAGCGGGTCTGTACACGTCCGCCATTCTTACCCTCTTTCAAGTCGTTCTCAACAATCTGTTCGATGAAGTTCAAGCTCTTTTTTTCGCTTGCCACTTCGGTGGTGATTTCTGCCATATTATTGAAGTTGATTTTTATTGTTTGCTTAATCCTTTATCGGGCGCAAAAATACGA
>CAMCUZ010000042.1 GCA_945879145.1 uncultured Mediterranea sp. | reverse complement strand
TGTCACGCATGGGGTCACGGGTTCGAGTCCCGTACGCACCGCAGTAGCCTTGCAGTTTTTTTAGACTGCAAGGCTATTTTTTTTTTGCCATTAACTGAACATCATATCCATTTTTTCTCTACTTTTGGGGCCGTAAAACGCAACTAGCCCTCTCCTCTTTGCGAGAGTGAGAGACCCAGTCAATAGTTCAAAAAAAAAACGTAACGCCTATGTTCGATGCCATCGTCCGGTTCTCTATCCGGAAAAAACTATTTGTAGGCCTCACCACCCTCTTCCTGCTATTAGGAGGACTGTATGCCATGGTGACACTGCCGATCGATGCCGTGCCCGACATCACCAACAACCAGGTGCAGATAGTCACCATCTCCCCTACCCTGGCCCCTCAAGAGGTGGAGCAACTCATCACCTTCCCCATCGAGATTGCCATGAGCAACATCATGAATGTCGAAGAGATTCGCTCTGTGAGCCGCTTCGGTCTGTCTCTGGTCACCGTGGTCTTCAAGGAGAGCGTACCCACCCTGCAGGCCCGGCAGCTCATCAGCGAACAGATTCAAACCGTGGCAGGCGAAATACCCACCGAGCTGGGCACCCCCGAGATGATGCCCGTAACCACCGGTTTGGGCGAAATCTACCAATACACCCTCGATGTAGCCCCCGGCTATGAGCAGCGCTACGACGCCATGGAGTTGCGCACCATCCAAGACTGGATCGTGAAGCGCCAGCTCTCCGGCATCCCTGGCATCGTAGAGATTAACAGCTTTGGCGGCTACCTGAAGCAGTATGAGGTGGCCATGGACCCCGATGCCCTCTATTCGCTCAACATCACCATCGGCGAGGTGTTTGAGGCCCTGACCCGCAACAACCAGAACACCGGTGGCAGCTACATCGAGAAGGTCAACCGCGCTTACTACATCCGATCCGAAGGCATGATCAACTCGCTGCACGACATTGAGCAGGTCGTCATCACCAACCGCAACGGCATCCCCATCCACGTGAGCGACATCGGCCGGGTACGTCTGGGTAGTGCCAAGCGCTTTGGAGCCATGACCATCGACGGCAAGGGCGAATGTGTGGGTGGCATAGCCATGATGCTCAAAGGGGCCAACGCCAATGTGGTAACCGCCGAGCTCGAGCGCCGCGTGGAACAGGTGCAGAAGATGCTGCCCGAAGGGGTCCGCATCGTCCCCTACCTGAACCGATCCGAGCTGGTCAGCCGCAACATCTCCACCGTCATCCGCAACCTCATCGAGGGAGCCATCATCGTCTTCCTCGTCCTGATACTCTTCCTGGGCAATGTACGTGCCGGCCTCATCGTAGCCTCGGTCATACCGCTGGCCATGCTCTTTGCCTTCATGCTGATGCGGCTATTTGGCGTCTCGGCCAATCTGATGAGCCTGGGTGCCATCGACTTTGGAATCGTGGTAGATGGCTCCATCGTCATCCTCGAGGGCATTCTGGCCCACCTCTACAGCAAACGACTCAGTAGCAGCAGCCTCAGCCGCGAAGCGATGGACCACGAGGTGGAGCGTGGAGCTGCCCGCGTAGTACGCTCAGCCACCTTTGCCGTGGCCATCATCTTGATTGTCTTCTTTCCCATCTTGACCCTCAGCGGCATTGAGGGGAAATACTTCACCCCCATGGCCAAGACCCTGGTGTTCTTCATCGTAGGAGCCCTGATACTCTCCCTAACCTACGTACCCATGATGGCCTCACTCTTCCTCAAGCGGCAGATAGAGGTCAAGCCCACCTTTGCCGACCGCTTCTTCCAGCGCCTCTCTGTGCACTACATGAAGCTGCTCCACCGCTGTCTGCACCGTGCAGGCCTTACCGTAGGCATTGCCTTCACCGCCCTGGCCCTGAGCCTGCTGCTCTTCACCCGGCTGGGAGCAGAGTTCATCCCCACCCTCGACGAGGGCGACTTTGCCATGCAGATGACGCTTCCTGCCGGTAGCTCGCTCACCGAAAGCATCGAGGTCAGCAAGCTGGCCGAAAAGCGCCTGATGGAGCAATTCCCCGAGATACGCCACGTCGTAGCCAAGATTGGTACAGCCGAGGTGCCTACCGACCCGATGGCCGTGGAAGATGCCGACGTGATGATTGTGATGAAGCCCTTCAAGGAGTGGACTAGCGCGAGCAGCCGTGCCGAGCTGGTAGAAAAGATGAAGCAGGCCCTCGAACCGCTCTCCGACCGTGCCGAGTTCAACTTCTCACAACCCATCCAGCTGCGCTTCAACGAGCTGATGACCGGAGCCAAGGCCGACATTGCCGTGAAGCTCTACGGCGAAGAGATGGAAGAGCTCTACAGCAAAGCCAAAGAGGCCGCCCAGTACATCGAACAGATACCCGGAGCCAGCGACGTCATCGTAGAACAAGCCATGGGATTGCCGCAGCTCGTGGTCCACTACCACCGCGACAAGATAGCCCGCTACGGCATCAACATCGAAGAGCTGAACAACCTGGTGCGCACAGCCTACGCCGGCGAATCCACGGGTGTGGTGTTTGAGAACGAACGCCGATTCGACCTCGTGCTACGACTAGACTACGACAAGGTGCGCGACCTCAACCTCGACAAGCTCTTTGTACGTACCGTAGAGGGCATTCAGATACCCGTAAGCGAAGTGGCCTCTATCGACCTGATTGACGGACCACTGCAGATTAACCGCGACGCCACCAAACGCCGCATCGTCATTGGCGTCAACGTGCGCGATGCCGATATCCAGCAGGTGGTCAGTCAGATACAAACCACCCTCGAGCAGCATATACAGCTCAAGCCTGGCTATACCTTTACCTACGGCGGACAGTTTGAAAACCTGCAGAATGCCATCCGCACGCTACTCGTTGTCATCCCCGTAGCCCTGATGCTGATACTGCTGCTGCTCTTCTTCGCCTTCAAGTCGGTGACCTACACCCTTGTCGTCTTCAGCACCGTACCCCTTTCGCTGATAGGCGGTATTCTGGCACTCTACCTGCGCGGACTCCCCTTCAGCATCTCCGCCGGCGTAGGCTTCATTGCCCTGTTTGGTGTAGCCGTACTCAATGGCATCTTGATGATCAACCACTTCCGCGAAGAGGCCCTGCATGGCGAAGAGGCCTCCACAACCACCCGATACCCGCTCTGCACCTCGCGCGTGATAGCTCGTAGCTGTCCGCACCTGCTGCGCCCCGTATTCCTCACCGGACTGGTAGCCTCACTGGGATTTGTCCCCATGGCCATAGCCACTTCGGCAGGCGCCGAAGTACAACGCCCGCTGGCCACCGTGGTCATCGGCGGACTGCTCGTCTCCACCCTGCTTACACTACTTATCATCCCCGTGCTCTACACCCTAGTACACTCCTTCCCCCTCATCAAAAAACAAATTTCACTCCAACGCCTTATGCAAAAACCCCTTCTCCTTGCAGCCATGCTCCTGCTGCTGAGCAGCTGCCATAACACCACCTCGCAGACCACTCCAGTCACCGAAGACGCACCTGCCGCTACGACCAGCGAAGCTGTGACCAACGACAGTACATCAACCAACGCCGCCGCTGTCGATGCTATGAGCGGTGCCACAGCCAAGACCCATCCAGCCTCGTTCAACGGCACCCTGATGATTCCCCCACAGCAACTCTCCACCATCACCCTCCCCATGGACGGCATCGTGCGCCATATCTACCTGCTCCCCGGTGCCTACGCCCAGCGAGGCACCCGCATCGCCTCTCTGCAAAACCCCGCGTTCATCGAACTGCAGCAGAACTACCTGGACAGCAAAGCCCAGCTCAGCTACCTACAGGCCGAATATGAGCGTCAGGCCAATCTGGCCCAGGCCGAAGCCGTCTCGCAGAAGCGCCTCCAGCAAGCCAAGGCCGACTACCTCTCCATGAAGAGCCGCATGCAATCTGCCCAGGCCCAACTCCAGCTCCTGGGAGTAGATACCGATCAGCTGAGCCAGCGTGGCATCGAGCCCCTGCTCGACATCAAGGCCCCCATCAGTGGCTACATTAGTCAGCTGAAAGTCAACCAAGGCACCTACCTCCACGCTGGCGATGCACTCTGCAACGTCATCGACAAGAGCCACCTGCTGATTCGTTTGATTGCCTATGAGAAAGACCTTACAGGCCTTCACGAAGGCGACCTGCTCCGCTTCGAGGTGAACGGCTTAGGTCACACCCATTTCCATGCCACCCTCATCTCCATCGGTCAACAGGTGGACGAGACCAACCGTTCTATCGAGTTGCTGGGTCGCGTCAAGGAGCAGCATCCCCAGTTCCGTCCCGGCATGTACGTATCCGCCCAGATCGACACCGAGCCCTAAAGAAGAGCGTCTTACAAAAAAAAGGATGCTTTTCTATTTGCATATTTCATGATAGAAAACTGCCATAAGTCCAAATGTATTCCTAAATAGCAAAACAGGCCCGAAATGGAGAAAATACGCCCCAATCAGGTCTGTTTTTGCTTATTTATCGGATTATCCGCCCGGGTTACAGATTAATCGTATAATCTAATCCTTTATTAGGAGCTACGATAAAATTGGTTACTTCAAAATTGATAGCTCCTCCTTTGATACCCTTATCAAATCGAATACGGAGATCATAACGCGTATGTGGCTTAAGCGTCATGTCGCGAAAATAGATCAGAGAAGCATCATGTGCACTCTTTTTCAGTCTTAGAGTCAAATCTGTAGTGTTAGTGATGGACAGCGTCACCCCCTTCTCATTGCGGCTAATCTCTTCAATTTTCACACACTTCTCAAAGAAGGGACGAAGCAAGCTATCGCGTCCGATGACCAAGTCGCGGTAATAAGCAGCTGTACGATGATTATCCAATTGGGGCATGAATATTGGTGTACGCTTCTCGGGCTTAGGGGGTACACGTTTCTCAGCCATTACAGGCAACATCAACGGTGACTTCGTCAACACCAACGACTTGGCATATATCTTTGACTGGGAAGATCCCTCCGTACCTCAGCACATCCGTGAGGGGTTAATCAACTTGCTAGAAAACCCTGAAGTAGAGGATGCCTTCAAGGATTACCTGCGCCAGAACAAAGGCAAAGTTGCCGAACGAAACGGCGGAGTCAATAAATTCTATGGTACGTGGGACTTGCGTGCGACCAAGAGCTTCACTTTCCGTAATAAGAGCTCATTGCTGGTATCAGTAGATGTGTTCAATGTGGCCAACCTGTTGAACAAGAGTTGGGGACTATCTCATACCTTGGGCAGACAAACCCTTTATACCGTTACCGGTTTTGACCAAGCTACAAAGGAGTATCAATATAAGGTTCGCACGAATGCTGGTATCGTGACCCCTTCGGGTACGCCCTGGCAGATTCAGTTAGGTCTCAAGTATGCCTTCTAAGACGACTATTCCAACCGCTTTCATCGAAAGAAGAGCGTAGCAGATTTGAATCCCCATCAATAACAAGTGAAGGATGTTTGCATTCACAAGAATCAAGCATCCTTCATTGTTGCTATAATGGGGCTCCATAGTCCTGAGCACATATAGAACGGTGGTTGCATTTGTATAGTATCGGAGCGCTGAGGAATTTTTCAGGATAGGGCATTCAAGCTGATAGGTTCCATTTTGCCTATAGCAACGATAGGAAAATCCCTTAATCATCATTTAAGCATTTGGGGGCGAAGCTCTACTTTTGCGCCGAATTTTAAATGCTAAAAGATTATGAACTATCCTATGATTACGTGGTGTATTATTGTAGCAGTGCTATTGAGTGCATTTATCTACCGAGCCATCGAATATCACTGCACCAATTATCATGGCCATCACTGTGGCCACAAGGCAACTCCTTTTATTGAGATCGGCAGAGAAGCAGATACGTTTTACATTCCTGGCGACGATGAGATTCCCGGAATCGCTAACAAAGAAGATGACAGTGAAGACCAATAGTATGAATAAGCCTCATGATAGCTCTGTGATGCGAGAGACAGCCGCTTTCCTTGCAGAATATGCCGCTCTGCTGTCGGGATGCGGAGCAACATGCATCCGTATAGAAAAAAACACGAGACGGATGGCGGAAGCCTTTGGCATGAACCTCGACCTATTCATCATGCCAACTCACGTATCGGTTACTGTATGGAATACAGATCGAACAAGTACAGAAATGGCACAACGCAAGACCGCAAGTTGTGGCATAAGTTTCAATCTAAACACCCTCTTGAGCCGACTCAGCTGGGAAGTAGCAGACAACAGCTTGGACCTGCCAGCCGCTGTTGAGCGCTTTGAACGTATCAAGAAGACAAAGCCTACTGGGAAATGGGAGGTATTGATATTGACGAGCCTTGCCAATGCCGCATTTTGTCGGCTTTTCGGTGGTGACTGGTCAGCCATGCTGATTGTGTTTGTGTCAACATTGGCTGGGTATAGGCTTAAGCAAATCATGCTCAAAGAGGGGTGCGACGTACGTCTGACCTTTCTTTGTGCCTCATTCTTCTCTGCTGCCATTAGCATTGGAGGAGTTATTTTCAATATTGGTTCAACGCCAGAGATAGCCATTGCATCAAGTGTTTTGTACTTGATTCCTGGAGTACCTTATATCAATTCGGTCAGTGATATGATAGATAAGCACTATCTGTGCGCCTTCAGCCGTTTTTTAGATGCTTCTGTGTTGACTGCCTCTCTTACCACCGGACTTTGTGTTGGAATGCTCTCACTTGGATTAAAATGGTTTTAGAGTATGATATGGAATGATTTTTTTGTGAATATATTTGAGGATGGCTTTTTTGCCTCGATAGCTGCAATCGGTTTTTCCAGTATAAGCAATACTCCCAGGCGTGCATATCTGACGTGCGCTCTTATTGCAGCAGTCGGACATGCCATACGTTATATGTTGACCTTGCCGATATTAGGTGGTGTACACATCATTCTTGCTAGCACGGTAGCTGCATTTGCCGTCGGATTGTTTGCGGTGTTGTTTGCGTCGCGCATCAAATGCCCAGCTGAGGTTTGTTTTTTTCCGGCGTTGTTGCCTATGATACCCGGGATGTATGCCTATCGGACTATCGAGGCGCTGTTGTCCTGTCTGTATCATACCCAGGAAGAGGTCTTCGCACACTATTTCTATCTATTTGCATACAATGGACTTACCTGTACGTTCATTATCTTAGGTATGGTCCTCGGAGCTACAATTCCTGTCTTTCTCTTAAAAAAACTCTCATTTACTGCCACGAGATAGTCAATTCATTTAACATGTATAAACTATTACACATAGATATTTAAGTTTACATAACCAAACTTTCGTGGCTATTTTAATAAAATTTCGTACGTTTATCCCGCCATCCAAAGAGTCGAATTGAAAATTTGTAATCCTATGGAATTAAGACAATTAAGATATTTTACAAAAGCCGCAGAGACAGGAAACTTCTCCCATGCGGCAGCCTACCTGAACATAGCCCAAAGTTCGCTTTCACAGCAGATTAAGCAGCTGGAAGATGAACTCGGAACACAACTCTTTATCCGAGACAGTCATTCAATACAGTTGACTGAGGCGGGTGAAGTTCTACTTCCGTTTGCTTTGCGAACTATCCACGATGCAGAAGCCTGTAGTGACAGGATTCGTGATTTGCGGAAAATGCTGACAGGGACGCTCAATATTGGAGTCACCCATTCTTTCAGCCCCATTCTCACGGAATCTCTCATATCTTTTATAAAAGTCTATCCGAAGATAAAAGTCAATATCGTATATAAGCAGATGAACGAGCTTATGGCTTTGCTTTCCAATCATGAGCTTGATTTTGTTCTTGCGTTCAAACCTATTCACCCCTTGCCCAATGTGGAGTCACATATTCTGTTTCAGAACGCATTGTCAGCGATAGTCGGAAAGAATCATCCTCTTGCTTCAAAAGAGAAAGTATCCATCTCCGAGCTTGAAAAATACGATTTAGCGCTTCCTTCAAAAGGTCTGCAGGCCCGTCATGCTTTTGACAGTATAGTATCTGACTACGATAGATTAAAGATTCATATAGAACTGAATGATGTCAACACGTTGCTAAAACTCGTACGTCAGACAAATCTCGTCACCGTATTAGCTGAAGATTCCATATATGATGTCTGCGATGTGAAGGCCATTCCTATCAATGTTCACGATCACCTCATGTCGGGATGTGTTCATATTCTGAAAGAGACCTATCGCAAACACTCCATGCAGGAGTTTATTCGCATTCTTACCGAATCAATTGCTGTCAAGCGTTTCCAAAATAATTGGATTTAGGTAAGCGATTTACCTCTGACACCCAACGGACGGCTTGTGATGAGCGGTATGATTATTTCCCAGAAAGGAACTGCTTTACGATGGGCAATACTTGGGAATCATAATCGGCCGAAGCTCCCATCAGGCTACCTATGCTGCCGAGGTTGGCTGCATTGAAGCCGTGGTTGGCACCCTCAATGGCGTGGAGCGTGGCATTGGGGTAAAGCCCAACGGCCTTTTCTGAATTGAAGATGGGCACGATGATGTCCTTTGTGCCGTGGATGATGCAGACAGGCTTGGAGAACTTGCCGATGTGCGACCAAACGTCAAAGTCTTTGATGCTGTTGAGGTATGCCTCGCTCATGGACATCATGCCACCCATACCGCTGAAACCGCCTGAGTCACCCCAATCACCCCAACTGCCCCAATCGCCCAAACTGCCTAATTGGTTGATTAGCTCGGGGATGTTGAATGCGGGGTAAAAGAGAATCATGCCGGCAAAGTCGTCGGTACGCTCGTCGGCAAGCAGGGCAGATACCAGTCCTCCCTGGCTGCTTCCCAAGAGATAGAGCTTAGAGGCCTCTACGTATGGCTTTGTCCGCAGGGTATCAACCACGGCTCGCAAATCTTCCACTTCGGTGAAGATGGTCATCTCGTCAGTTGAACCGTCACTCCGGCTTTGGCTGCTACCACCGCAGAAGTCGAAGCAATAGGCGGCATACCCCATCTGAGCTATGGCCAACGCATAGCCTGACATGGCTGCATGGGTGAGTGAGCTGCTGTGTGCGAGGACAACGGTAGGCAATGGTCCAGTCGTCTCCTTGGGCTGGTACATCACCCCATAAATCTTCTGGTCCCCGCGTTGACTCCAGAGTTCAACGCTATCTACGGAGAGGGCTGTATCCATTTCGGTGGATTCGGCATCCTCATTGTTCTCTGTATCTGCGGGTGGCGTGTCGCTGGGTTCGTCATCCGATGAGCAGGCGGAAAAGCCTAAGACTACCGCCATCAAAACGGACCATGTTATCCGTTTAAACCTCTTTTTCATCTTGCTAACTGTTTAAAAAGATTGACTTATTTCAGAGCTGTCCGCTCCATCTCCGGCTGTTACATGTCAGGTGGTATGCTAACAACAACCCTGTTTCGATGTGCAAAATTGGGCCTATTTGCCGAAAAAACCAATAATTGGAGATAAATGTTTGTTAAACTACCATCAGTCAATAGACCAAGGCGAAAGGAACAACTGATGAAGCTAAGTTCCATATTGGTGGTACTAGATTTATGCCAATGAGACCAACGTGAAAGAATACCGCAAGAAGCGAGAGGAGGACTTCTTCCGTCTTGATCATGTCATGTAATATACTTCTGATACTCTGCAATAAGAGTCTTTACCAAATCTTTAGTCATTACAATTAACGTTTAATCGGGTGCGGAGATAACTATTTTATCGGATATAAACGATAAAAAACGAACATTTTCATCGTTCATACACGACGTTTCAGTTTTTTATCATTGAAAATTGGGGGCTTATTCCACGATTCACTTGGAACATAACCGTTTTCATCGTTTCAAAATATATAGTGAAGAGTCGCTACGCTGTATATGCGTATATTGCTCTATCCCCTCAATGCCCATTAGGGTAAAGAGCATGAAAAGTGAACGGATATCCCCGTTTTGGGTGAGTGAGTATCATTGGCGAAAACGGAGCAGATTGTTCCTACTCATGGCTATGCTATTCGGGGTTCAATTTGGGCTTCTTGTTGCTTTTCTATTGGATTTGTATTTCCTTAGTAATAGCCTCCTTCATCGCTTGACCTTCGTCAATCAATCGCTTGACCTAAGTCAATCAATCGCTCAACCTAGGTCAAGCGAACGAATGACCTACGTCAATCGATGAAAGAATACCTTATCAGAGTGAAGAACAACAGCAGTTTTAGCCCATAAACAATGCACAATCTCTCTCTTATATGATTGGTTCGATAACCCCAAGAGTGACAATGCACAGGAGACTACACAGCGTATCTGCCACTGTTTCAATGGTAAAGTTACGACACGTAAGCTGACCTATATGCAGAGAATGAACAATCTTCAGTGGGATAGGTCACTATCACGAAAAGATAAAGTACTTGTTTTGGACCGTTTACTTCTTTTTCCCAAAGATATTGAGCAGATAGAGGAAGAGGTTGACAAAGTCGAGGTAGAGCGACAGGCTGCCCAGCAGGGCCAGCTTATTCGTTGTATCTGCGTCATCGGTAAGCATCGAATCCTGAACCATCTTCTTGATTTTCTGCGTATCGTAAGCCGTAAGGCCGACAAATATCACCACACCTACGTAGTTGCAAATCAAGGTGAGATGCGAGTTGGCAAAAATCAAGCTGGCCAGGGTGGCCATAATCAGACCTACGAGAAGCATCATCAGGATACGACCCAAGCCAGAGAGGTTGTGCTTGGTGATAAAGCCCAACAGCGCCATCATGGCAAAGGTTCCAGCCGTCACGAAGAAGGTGGATGCGATACTTTCCTCCGTATAGACCAAGAAGATAACCGACAGCGTTACACCATTCAAGATAGCATAGAGGGCAAAGAGGACGCCTGCCGTAATAAATGAAATAGAATGTATGACTAACGTCAGTATGACTACCAGAATAAGTTCTCCAAAGAGAAGGCCAAACATCAACCAGCGGTGGTGGATAATCGGCTCAATAAGGGCCGGAGTTTCGGCCACATACATAGCAGTTAATGCAGTCATCACCAGGCCCAACGCCATCCAGAGAAAGACGTTCGTCATCACTTTAGCTAACTGTGCAGAGAGCGCAGCACTGCGCTCCAACTCTAAAATCGATTGGTACTTTGCATCTGATCCCATATTTTTCTTACATATTTTGATAGGTAGCGTCATTGATGCTGCAAAGATAGCATTTGTTCCGGTAACGACCAACCGAAAGAGGGAAAAACTCGGGAGAAAGATTGGAGGGAGGCGTTCGGATATTATTATGGATAATCCTACGGTTTATTTGGTCGTCTAAAAGAAAAGCTTTACCTTTACCGCAAAATTAACTGATTCAACTATGATTACTGAAGAACTGAAGAAACTATACATCGCGCTGACTGGTCAGGAGCCGGTCAGCATCGACGAAATGCCTGCTTCGGGCTCGAACAGACGCTACTTCCGGCTGCATGGTCAGCCTACGCTGATTGGCGTGAGCGGCGAGTCGGTGGAGGAGAACCATGCTTTTCTCTACATGGCACGCCACTTCCGCAGCAAGGGGTTGCCCGTGCCCGAGGTACTGATCCAATCGGATAACGAGCTCTACTACCTACAAGAGGACCTGGGCGATATGCTCCTCTTTAATGCCATTGAGAAGGGACGCAAGACGAGCGTCTTTGGCGAGGAGGAGAAGCAGCTGCTGCGCAAGACCATCCGCCTGCTACCCTCGGTGCAGTTTGCTGGTGCCGACGGCATGGACTTTGGGGTCTGCTTCCCACAGTCGGAGTTCAACAGCCGCAGCATCCTTTGGGACCTGAACTACTTCAAGTACTGCTTCTTAAAGGCTACAGGCCTACCCTTCCAGGAGGACCGACTGGAGGATGATTTCCAGAAGATGGCCGACGTGCTGCTGAGAAGTTCATCGGCCACCTTCATGTACCGCGACTTCCAGAGCCGCAATGTGATGATCAAGGAGGGGGAGCCGTGGCTCATCGACTTCCAGGGGGGACGTAAAGGACCAGTTTATTACGATGTGGCTTCGTTCCTCTGGCAGGCCAAGGCCAACTATCCACAGAGCCTGCGCGAGGAGCTGCTCAAGGAGTACATCGATGCGCTGCGTAAGTACCAGCCGGTGGACGAGGCCTACTTCTACGCGCAGCTGCGCCACTTCGTGCTCTTCCGCACCATGCAGGTGCTGGGTGCCTACGGCTTCCGTGGTTACTTCGAGAAGAAGCCCCACTTTATCCAGAGCGTCCCCTTTGCCATCGAGAACCTGCGCCAGCTGCTGCAGGAGCCTTATCCCGAGTACCCCTACCTGTGCCACGTGCTGAGGGAGCTGACTGAGATGAAGCAGTTTACCGACGAGCTGCAGAAGCGACGCCTGACAGTGAAAGTAATGAGCTTTGCCTACAAGAAGGGCATACCCGAAGACCCCTCGGGCAACGGAGGAGGCTTCGTCTTCGACTGCCGCGCGGTGAACAATCCGGGCAAGTACGAACGCTACAAGCCTTTTACGGGACTGGACGAACCGGTCATCAAGTTCCTGGAGGAGGATGGGGAGATAACCACCTTCTTGGAGCATGTCTATGCGCTGGTGGATGCCAGCGTGAAGCGCTACATGGAGCGTGGATTCACCAACCTGTCGGTCTGCTTTGGATGCACAGGGGGGCAGCACCGCAGCGTATATTGCGCTCAGCACCTGGCTGAACACCTCAACCAGCAGTTTGGCGTGCAGGTCAATCTGACCCACCGCGAGCAAAACGTAGAGCAAACTTTTAAAGCGAGGAACTAAGGGATGAAAGCCATGGTATTTGCAGCCGGACTGGGTACCCGGCTTCGTCCGCTGACCGACCATCAGCCGAAGGCGTTGGTCAACGTAGGGGGTGTACCTATGTTGGAACGGGTCATCTTGCGCCTGAAGGGGGCTGGGTTTGACGACATCACGGTGAACGTGCATCACTTTGGGGAGCAGATTATCGATTTCCTGCAGGCGAAACGGTATGCCGGGGTGACCATCCATATCAGCGATGAGCGCGACCTGCTGCTCGATACGGGGGGTGGTATCCTCAAGGCCAAGCCTTTCCTGGAGGGTAATGAACCCTTCTTGGTGCATAATGCCGACATCATGACGGACATTGACCTGGGGGCGCTCTATCGCCATCACCTGACGCATCGGGCGGAGGCCACCCTGGTTGTAAGTCAGCGCAACACCTCGCGCTACCTACTGTTTGATGCACAGCAACGGCTGCAGGGATGGACCAACAAGCAGACGGGAGAGGTGCTACCAGCGGATTTGGACCTGACTGCGACACACTACATGCCACTGGCCTTCAGCGGCATACACGTCATCTCCCCCACCCTCTACCGCTGGATGGGCGAGGCTCCCTGGAGCGGGAAGTTCTCCATCATCCCCTTCTATGTAGCCATCTGTCGCGAAGCCCGCATCCAGGGCTATCAGCCAGAACAGATGCACTTCTTCGACGTAGGCAAGATCGAGACGCTACGCCAGGCCGAGGAATGGCTGGAGCGCCATACTGAACAGGGCGAGAGATAGGACACAGGTAAGAGAAACGAGAGAGGGGGTGTATCAAAGTAGTTTGACACACCCCCTCTTTATTTACGTTTTTATAGGTTCAGCCTGCGACCATCAGAACTGGAAGTAGTTCTTGGCGTTGTTGTAGCAGATATCTTCAATCATCTGGTTCACGCGATCCATCTCGCTGCTGGGGATTTCGCCGTTCTCTACATCGCGACCTACCAGGTTGCAGAGCGTGCGACGGAAGTATTCATGACGCGGATAGCTCAAGAAGGAGCGGCTGTCGGTGAGCATGCCTACGAAGCGACTCAGCAGGCCCAGCACAGAGAGGGCATTCATCTGCTTCTCCATACCATCCTTCTGATCGAGGAACCACCAGCCCGAACCGAACTGAATCTTGCCGGCGATGCTGCCATCCTGGAAGTTGCCCAGCATGGTGGCAATCACCTCGTTGGCACAGGGGTTGAGGTTGTAGAGAATGGTCTTGGTCAGTTTACCCATACTATTCATCTTGTCAAGGAACTTGGCCATCTTCTTCGCGGTGTTGAACTCGCCGATAGAGTCGAAGCCGGTATCGGGACCAAGCAGCTTGAACATCTTGCTGTTGTTGTTGCGGATGGCACCGTAGTGGTACTGCTGCGCCCAGCCCTTCTCCCAATCCATCTCGGCAAAGAGAACGAGCATGGCCGACTTGAACTTGAGAATCTCCTCCTGCGTGAGGCTAGTGCCACCATATACCTTATTAAATATAGCCTTCACTTCGGCTTCGGTGTAGTCCTCCGCATAGAACTCTTCGATGCCGTGGTCGGAAAGGCGGCAGCCCTGCGCTGCAAAGAAGTCGTGACGCTTGCGCAAAGCGGCTACCATGTCGTCGAATTGGCTGATGGCCACCCCGCTGACTTCGGCCAGCTTCTCCATATAGGCACGGAACTCGGCAGGCACCTCTACAGCCATCGCCTTGTCGGGTCGCCACGTGGGGAGCATCTTGATTTCGAAGCCACTCTCACGCGTCTGGATATGATACTCCAGGCTATCTACGGGGTCGTCGGTGGTGCAGACGGTCTCTACATGATAACGGCGCATCAAGCCACGGGCTGAGTATTCGGGCTGACGCAGCTTCTCGTTGCACTCGTCGTAGATTTCACGTGCGGTCTGGGGATTGAGGATCTTGTCGATGCCAAAGGCGGTCTTCAGCTCGAGGTGAGTCCAGTGATAAAGCGGATTGCGGAAGGTGTAGGGTACGGTTTCGGCCCACTTCTCAAACTTTTCCCAGTCGGTGGTGTCCTTGCCAGTGCAGAAGCGCTCGTCCACCCCATTGGTACGCATGGCGCGCCACTTATAGTGGTCACCGCCCAGCCAAATCTCGGTGAGCGAACGGAACTGGTAGTCGTCGGCCACCATCTGGGGAATCAAGTGGCAATGGTAGTCAATAATCGGCATCTTAGCCGCATGTTCATGATACAACTTCTGTGCAGTTTCGGTCTGCAACAGGAAGTTCTCGTCCATAAAGTTTTTCATTCTCTGATATGATTAAGTTGTTTATTAGTTTTACTTTTCTACACCTTATTATATATACTGCTGAATATAAAACAGATAACAGCGATTTATATTTTAGTTTTATTAACCCGTTATCGAACACAAAAGTAGATATTTTACTTGGAATAAAAAAATAATTCGTATCTTTGCAGCGAAAATTTAAAGTATTTTAGTGCAAACGGGGAGATAAACCGCCGGGAAATGCCCCTCCGCAAGGCACGAATAACCAAATAAACAACAAGATGGATACTAAGAAATTCACCATCAAAGATATCGCCCGCATGGCAGGGGTATCGGCAGGCACCGTGGACCGCGTGCTCCATCAACGGGGCGACGTGTCGGAGCGGAGCCGGCTATGCGTGCAGCGGGTGCTCGACGAAATCAACTACCAGCCGAACCGCTTCGCCATTGCCCTGGCCGGAAAGAAGAGCTACCGCATGGTGTGCCTCCTTCCCAAGGGGAAAGAGGGTGACTACTGGAGCTCGGTAGCCCATGGCATTGACCGGGCTGCCAAGGAGGTGCGCGACTATAACGTAAGCGTGGAGTACTGCACTTTTGTCCATGCCGACGAGGCTTCGTACCAAGCGGCCTGCCAGCAGGTGATGAAGGAGAAGGTGGACGGCGTGCTGATTGCACCCAACTTCCGACAGACCACACTAGAACTGACCAACCACCTCGATGCGCAAGGGACACCCTATCTCTTCATCGACTTCAACATACAGGATGCACACCCCATCTGCTACATCGGGCAAGACTCAAGGCAGAGTGGCTATCTGGCTGCTAAGCTGCTGATGAGGGTGTATCACGAGGGGGACGAACTGGTCTTCTTCCTCACGGGCAGCAAGGAGAGCCCGGCCGAAATACAGATGCAGCGCCGCTTTGAGGGTTTCACCACCTACCTGGCTGAGCACCTCAACAGGCTGATGATGCACGACGTGATTCTTGACAAGGAGGATCAGGACTACAACAAGCAGGTACTGGATGAATTCTTCATGCATCATCCCGATGCTCGACTGGGGGCCACCTTCAACTCACGCGTCTATTCCATCGGTCGCTACCTGGAGCAGCATCCGGAAATCAAGATGAAGGGCTTGGTAGGCTACGACCTGCTACCGGAGAACGTGGCATGCCTGAAGCAAGGCACTGTAGATTTCTTGATTGGGCAACGTCCGGGCCTGCAAGGGTTCAGCGGCATCATGACGCTCTGCAACCACGTGGTATTCAAGCTCGACATCTCCCCCATCCACTACATGCCCATCGACCTGCTGATGAAGGAGAACATCGACTACTATTTTGAGAAAGAACGATAATCATTCAACATTGTAATAAACTAAAGAACTAACATCCAAATGAAAGCATTAAACAAACTGACGGCTCCCAAATCGGTAGCTCCTGAGAGAATCATCCAGTTCGGCGAAGGTAACTTCTTGCGCGCATTCGTAGATTGGATTGTCTATAACATGAACCAGAAGACCGACTTCAACGGTAGTGTTGTAGTGGTACAGCCCATCGAACGCGGTATGGCTGAATGGCTCAACGGACAGGACTGTCTCTACCACGTCAACCTGCAGGGACGCCTCAACGGTGAGGCGGTGAACAGCCTGACCCGCATCGACTGCATCAGCCGTGCACTCAACCCCTACAGCCAGAACTCAGCCTTCATGGCTCTGGCCGACCAACCGGAAATCCGCTTCGTCATCTCCAACACAACTGAAGCGGGCATCTGCTTCGACCCCAACTGCAAGTTCACCGATGCTCCTGCATCGTCTTACCCGGGCAAGCTGACTCAGTTGCTCTACCGCCGCTTCAAGACTTTCAAGGGCGACAAGGAGAAGGGCCTCATCATCATGCCTTGTGAACTGATCTTCTTGAATGGTCACCACCTGAAAGAGTGCATCTACCAGTACATCGAGCTGTGGAAGGAGGATCTGGGTGCTGACTACGAGAAATTCAAGACCTGGTTCACCAAGTACTGCTACGTATGCGCCACGCTGGTAGACCGCATCGTGCCGGGATTCCCCCGCAAGGAAATTGCTGAGATCCAAAAGAAGATTTGCTACGCCGACAACCTGGTAGTGCAGGCTGAAATCTTCCACCTCTGGGTGATTGAAGCTGCTGAGAACATGTCACTGCGCCAGCTGGCTGCTGAGTTCCCTGCGAATAAAGCCGGTCTGAATGTGCTCTTCGTGAAGAGTGAAGCTCCCTACCACGAACGCAAAGTGACTCTGCTGAATGGTCCCCACACCGTACTCTCGCCCGTAGCTTACCTGAGTGGTATCAATATTGTACGCGATGCCTGCAACCACCCCGTGGTGGGCAAGTACATCCTTAAGGTGCAGTTCGACGAACTGATGCAGACGCTCAACCTGCCCATGGAGGAGCTGAAGCAGTTTGCAGCCGACGTGCTGGAGCGCTTCAACAACCCCTACGTGGATCATCAGGTAACGAGCATCATGCTCAACTCCTTCCCCAAGTTCCAGACGCGCGACCTGCCTGGGCTGAAGACCTATCTGGAGCGCAAGGGCGAGCTGCCTAAGGGCCTCGTGCTGGGTCTGGCTGCCATCATCACCTACTACAAGGGTGGTGTACGTGCAGATGGTGCTGAGATTGTACCCAACGATGCTCCCGAAATCATGCAGCTGCTCAAGGAGCTCTGGGCCACGGGCGATACACGCCGTGTAGCTGAAGGTGTACTGGCAGCCAAGGAGCTGATCTGGGGTGAACACGGTGACCTCAACACCATCCCTGGTCTGACTGACATGGTGACTGCTTTCCTCAACAGCATCCAGGAAAAGGGTATGCTGGAGACGGTGAAGAGTATCCTTTGATTTAGTGATTAGTTTGTAGGGGCGGAATATTTTCCGCCCCTACAGTTTACGGACTATATATAGTCTGATGAACGCTATTTAGTGGTTGAAGAGCTCAAAGGTAAACTTCACGCCGCACCGCTGGTATTTCCAATTGGCAAAACTGGCAAAGAGACCGAAGTCGAAGATATGTGTACCGATGCCATAGCCAACCTCAATGTAGGGCTTGAGATGGGGCACGGTAAGCAGACCGAGGTAGAGACGCTCATTCAGCACGTGCTGCGTGAAGCGATACATCCGACGCATCAGCAGGAAGGGGGCCTCGTAGGTAAAGTTGGCACGCCAGTACTGGCGTGAAGAGTTGTACCACTGCCCTTCGAGCAACTGAAAGACGCCACCGATATCATCGTTCCATCCCGTAGGAAGATTGGAACGACGGAAATTGCTGAAATCCACAAAATAGATACTCTGCTGCTTGGTGAAGGCGCCCCACCCTAAGCGGTAATAGAGATCGTGCAACGGACGAAGCCCTACGTGGTGCTGCACATCGACCTCTATACGTTCGTATTCGCCCGAATGGGAAACTACCCCCTTCAAACCTCGCTCCCACTCTATCGCCATAGTGGGATAGTGTGAGTAGAGGTTAACCTTGCGACGGCCATTCATGTAATAGTAAAGTCCAGGAGTCCACTCCACCCTCAAGCCCGGCGCAAAGCTGTTGTAGGTATCCATCAGTCCAAGCATCTCAACGGGTATGGTACCGATGGCAATGCCAGCCTGCTGTAGGGCATTCATCCGCTTCTTGCGGTCTTCTGTACGCCGATGCACCGCCAGTGTGGCCTCGAGAGTCACGCCGTTGACCACCTCCCAGGTTTGACGCAGCTTACCATAGAGGTCTTGGTAATACCGGAGCTGGAGGGCACCGAAATCCAGGTTCTTATTAGGCATATCCTTCAGTTCATCGAGCATGCGGCTGCTGTAGATGCGGTTGCCATTGCCCACCTCTACCTTGATGCCCATCCGCTTGGCTGGCAGATAGTCGAACTGCCCATTGACACGCCAATAGAACTCGCGCTGCTTGAAGTTGTAACCAAAGTAGGGACTGATGTAGAGGTAACGGTCGTGTGGCAACTGCGACTGGTATCGCAGCTTGTGGCTGTATGATACGCCCTTGGAAGCGCTGTAGCTCAGCATGAAGGGATTGAGCAAGGGGGAGAAGCGCAACTGGTCCTGCTTGCTGAACTGCACGGTGTTCGACTCAACCAGCACATCGCCTACCTGCCGCCACGATACGCCCTGCCGCTTTTTGTGCTGCTGCAGCCGAAGCTGCTCCAGGGTATCTGCGCGCAAGTAGTGCCGATGATAGATGGCCTGCTCCGAAGGGGTAAGCGGCACAGGACGAAGTGCAGCCATGTAAGCGGTATCACGCCGAAACGCATTGGTATCGGTACGCAGCGTATAGGAAGCGGTCAGGTCGTAAGGGTCTTCACGCTGTGCAGTAAGCTGGCGACCAGGGTCGTGGGGAGTGACCTCACGGTAATCAAACGTGGCAAGATAGCGGTTGTTGATGCGGTTGCCAAAGAAATGGAACTGCCCATCCAGATGAATCTGCAACGGAAGAAACTCATCTTGCTCTCCCACCTTGCCCATTTCGACCAGCACATGACAAATGTAATACTCTGAACGCACGGTAAAGCGCATCTGTCGCACGCTCCACACTCGATCGCTCACCACCACATAGCCGCCCACCAGCTGATAGCTGCGTTGACGTGGCATGAAGCGAATACGGTACGAACGGTCGTGCTCAGGGCCCATGATGGAGTCCATCAAGTAGCGGTAATATTTGGGACCATCGGCCGAAAGGGGGGAGATGAGCTTGTTGTCGAACAGCGTAGGGGCGTAAACCCTCAGTTGGAAATATTCAGGAAGCTGACCATCGGCATTCCAGAGTTTATTCACCGTACCTGTTGAAGCGGTGATCTTCTGATCGTAGAGATCAGGGGCACAGTAATGGAGGTCACTGCTGTTCTCTATGAGATACTGCCGTTCGCCCTTGCGCAGACGAAACATGGAGGGGAGGAAACGCAACAGGAAGTTCTTGCGTTCGATATCGACCTCTCCTTTTACGTAGAGATTCGCCCGATAGTCATCCACCAAGCCATCGTAGAAAGGGGCGAAGAAGCGCACCCGCTCCATGATGGAGTCAGCCTCGGATACGATGGTTCTTTGGTTGCGCAAGGCGTCGGCCACTGCACCTTTCCGGTCATCATCCTCTGTTGCTGCCACTTCGTTCCAGGCTACAGCCTCCTCCTCCCCACCTACCACAGGGAAGGCAGCTGGAGAGGAAGAGGCTGAGGAGGCGAAGACAGCGAAAAGGATACCGATGAGCAGCAGCCTCATGACATCAAAGAGTCTCTTGTTTCAGCTGTTCCACCAAGTGGTCGATACGCTGCAACTCTTCAGGAATCTGAATGCGTTGCGGACAGTGACCTACACATTCACCGCAACCGATGCAGTGATTGGCTTGACGTACGGCAGGCAAGGCACGGTCGTAGCCTACAAGGAAAGCACGACGCGCACGACGGTAATCGGCCGACTGACTACTCTCAGGGATGTTGCCTTCGTTGACGCACTTGTTGTAGTAGAGTAAGGCGGCAGGGATGTTGATGCCGTAGGGGCAAGGCATACAGTAATTGCAGTTGTTGCAGGGAATAGTGGGAAACTGGAGAATGAGGTTGGCCGTGGCATAGAGGAAACGGTTCTCCTCGTCGGTGAGCGGCTTTAACGGACAGAAGCTACGCAGGTTATCCTCCAGATGCTCCATATAGGTCATACCACTCAGTACGGTCAATACTCCAGGCCAACTGCCGGCAAAGCGGAAGGCCCACGATGCCACGCTGCGCTCGGGCTCGCGTTGCTTGAGGCGAGTCACGATGCCCTGGTTCACCTTGGCCAGTCGGCCACCCAGCAGCGGCTCCATGATGACTGCGGGAATATG
>CAMCUZ010000041.1 GCA_945879145.1 uncultured Mediterranea sp. | reverse complement strand
ACGCCGTCATAGCTCACGGCGGTATGGGCAGCACCCATATTGCGCACAGAGACGGTCTTCAGTCCGCCGATACCGCCGTAGTCCTTGACGTTGGCACCGGCAAAGCGGCGCACGGCATCGGCCATATTCTGGATTCCCAGCTGCTGCAGCTCCTTCTTGCCGAGCTGCTGCACGGGTACGGTGGAGGTAATGAGGGCACGACGGCGGTGAGCCGTGACCGTAACGTCGTCGATACGGTGGGTCTTGCCGGTGATGGTGTCACTGGGCAAGGTCTGCGCCACGGTAGCCGGAGCAGCCATCAGGGTGCTGGCTGCAACGACGAGGGAGAGGAATAGTTCGTTTCCTTTCATCCTAATCAAATCAGTTTGAGCAATTTGCTGCTTAACCTACACTATGTACACCTTTCGCTTTCCTCGAGCGGCAGGTTTCTTGACTCGGCTTTGCAGGTCTTCTGACTCGTTTCAGCGCCATCGCCTTCCCGTCAATAGTTTGACAGTGGCTAAGAGATTGATGTGCGCCCACCCTTTTTTATTGTAGAGGATTGCTCCTCTCAAGAGTGAATAAAACTCACAGCAGCGGGACTGTCCGGGATTTGCACCCGATTCCCTTTTCATCCTATCCCCGTAGAGGGACTTCGGAACAAAACCGCTGCAAATATACGGGCTTTCTATTTATCTGCAAACTATTTTTGTTTTTTTTGCAAAGAAAACAACCTATCGAGTAGCCATCATCCCTGAAACCTGGATGCTCTGCTGATTCGTTCATTCATCTCTACTCAAACAAAAAAAGCCCAGGAAGATCTCCTGAGCTTCATATTCTTGTCCCCTCCGTTGGGACGACTATGCCATTGGTTAGAACTTGAAGTCTACACCTACACCCAATACGCGGTTGGTGCGAGTGAAGCTATTGGTAACCTCCATGCCTGATACCTGGCTAACCATGTTGTAGTCTTCGTAGTTGGTTTGGAAATAGGCCAGATTAAGCTGAATGTTCTCCTTCAGACGAATACCGAGACCCAAACCAAAAGAGTAGGAATTCACATTGAAGCTGATATCGTTCATGTGGCTGTCGTTCTGGTCGTAGCGAGTAAGCTGACCACCGGCACTCACTTCGAACATCTTATTGATGTCGTACTCTACGCCAAACAGGTACTCGTTGCTGTCGCCTATCTCACTCTTGGTCCACTGCTTGGTATCTACATCGAAATAATGGTGGTAACCAGCGTTGATGCGCAAGCTCTCGATAGGACTGTACTGTGCACCCAGCGTAAGCAATGCGGGAGTATCTTCGGCCACCTTCTTACCGTCGAGATACTTACCTAACAGATCATTCTGCTGGGCCAGGTAGTCGTAGCTAATGCTGTTGGCCGACTTGTTCTTCAGACGCATACGGGTCTTAAACTCATACTTAGCGGCGAAGTTGAAGTGGCTGGTCTTGTAGTCGATGCCTATAATGGGTGCAATGCCCCACCCTGTCTGGTCGCAGTTCAACTCAATGTCCTGTGTAGCCGAAACATTGGCCTTTACTTGGTCAGCAGCTGCTGTAAGGGCTGCAGCCTTCTGCGTCTGGCCAGCAGCTTCGAGGGCACCTGCAAACTGATAAAGCTGAGTAGCCAGCTCGTCGAAATGAGCAGGAGCTGAGATCATCTGTGCGCCATTGGCATCAACATGTTGAACCTTAATGTTCTTGACGTAACCATAGTAGTTGGAGGAACCATAGAGCATACGTGCACCGAGATAGACCGAGAGGTTGTCGTTGAGTTTACGCGCTGCGCCAAGGGTGAAGCCGTAGTAGTACTGACGACCACGCATGTAGCTGTCGTAGGCATATCCAGCACCCATCTTATGGTCACCCATGCCAGGGAAACCCATCTGGCCAAGCGTGGTATATAGATTGTTGACTTCGGGAGCCTTGCTGGCAATCATTCCGCTCACAATCTGCTCGAACGAGCCGAGGCCTTCGTCAAACTCACACTTACCACCGCCACCAGTCACAGCAAAACCAAACTGGAAGCTCCAGTCACCCTTGTTCCAGGCAGCTTGAATGGAAGGAAGAATGGGTGCATCGGCTACGCCCTTGAACTTATGAAGCGTTTCGCCTAGGTTATTGGCATTGTTGACAAAAAGAGGAAAACCGGTAAGGATAGTTCGTGTCTGGTGTACATTCTGGATATTCAGCGAAAAGTGGAAGCCTTGGCCCAAGAAAAGAACACCTGCAGGATTGCTATATACACCATCGATGCCAATCGCTGCATCACGAGCAGGATTACGCAGAAAACGTACATTTTGGTTGGTGTTGGTCAGATACCCCCCAGCGAAAGTTGGGAGTGAAACAATCAGCATCGCAATGCCGAACAAAAGTTTTTTTCTCATCTAAATCTTTTTTAATGTTTACGGGGTGCAAAGGTACGACTTTTTTGCACATAAAAAAGTATATTGTGCAGAAAAATATATCTATTTGACTTTTTTTCTCTATTCTACTCCTTATTTTCGGATTGTTTCATTTGAAATTATCTAATTAGTATGGATTTGAACGCAACAAAAGAAAGACCCGCGGGCAACTCCTTTATACAGAAGTCACCCGCGGGTCACGATAGAAATTGTCTGTAGTCTGATATCGTCAGGGACGAAGATGATTCAACGAGTTGACCAACGCTTCATCCTTATAGATGGCCCGGAAAGCCAAATAATTCAGAATCAACGAAACCAACGGTAAACAGAGGGCAATGCCCACCCCGAATCCATTGGTAAAAGTGTCTGAAAGCATGTAGTAGAAGATGCCGAAGACAATATAAAAACCTATCAGCAGCAAAGAGCTGAAAATCACCATGCGAATCTGCAACATACGGTTGCGGAAAAGGAAAATGGTGGCTAAACTCACTACAGCACTCAGCAACAAGATGCAGAACAGGCCCCACGTGGTCTGGTAAGCGCCCTCAACAGCAGTAACACCTAAAGCTCGAAAAGTAGCCTCCTCCAACCCATTGGCTCCATGAAAGTAACCTAAAGGAAAGCAGAGGGTAAGCACGAGCAGTATAGTCACCGCAAGCAGGTAGAGAGATTGAATACGCTGTATCATGCCTGCTGCAGTTTTTCTTTCTCCTTAGCTGGATTGCGGAAATAGACTTTACCCTCGATATACTCTTGAGTGGCAATCAGCGTGGGCTTCGGCAGTTTCTCGTAGTAGCGTGAAATCTCAATCTGTTCGCGATTCTCAAAAACCTCTTCCAGGTTGTCATTGTAAGAGGCAAACTCAGCCAACTTCTTGGAGAGGTCGCTCTTAATTTCTGCACTGATCTGGTTAGCGCGCTTGGCAATGATGGCTACTGTTTCATAAACGTTACCGGTATCTGCACAGAGTTGCATCATGTCGCGGGTCACCGTAGTGGTAGGTGCATTACTTTTTCTATAATCCATATTGTTTTTGAATAGTTATGAAGTTATTTTCTATATCGTATCTTATATATACCTTATTATATATATATATCATTATTCTCCCAACACATCCTGTGCCTTCTTGAAAATCTGCTCAGCCTCCTTGATGTGCTTACTCTCAGGAAACTCATTCTTGAAAGCGTAATACTCATCTACCGTTTCGCGGTAGCGCTCCTTCTTCTTCTCCTCTACACTGTAGTAGGCCAGTTCGTACTTCGCCTTGAGAATCAAGATGGAGAGCTCTTCACGCATGTTGGTATAGGGATAATCCTTCAAGGCATTCTGAGCCGTGATGACACATGACTGGTAGTTGTTGCCCAGGTAGTTACCTAAGTTGTAGTAGAGTTTGGCCGAAAGATACTCTTTCAATACCAACTTATCCTGCAACTTGAAGGTCATCTGCTGCGCTTCTTCCTTCAGGTGACTCTCAGGAAAATATTCAAGGAACATCTGCAACTGCTGAATAGCAGCATAGGTAGCCGTCTGGTCCAGACGAGGCTCAGGGGTATCAAGGTAGAGTGCCTTACCAGCATGAAAACGGGCCAACTCAGTATAGGTGCCGTGGGGATAGACCTGGTAATATTGGATAAAGGTCTGAGCAGCAGTCTGATAATCTTTCATGTTGTAGTAACTCATACCCAACATATAGAGCGACTCCTCAGCCTTATCAGTTCCCTTCATAATCGTGATGAGTTCGTTCAACAAGACGGCTACACGACTGTATTGTCCTTTGGCAAAATAGGTCTTGGCTGCTTCGTACTTATATTCGTAGTCTGTACTCTTCAAGAGTTTATTATACTCGCCGCATGAGGTGAGCAGCAGAGTAAGAAACAGGATGGATAGAGTAATCTTTTTCATTTTCACACGTCTCAAAATATTGCGCAAAGATAGCGCTTCGTCGGGAAATACGCAACGCTATACACATTAATTTTTCAAAAACCCGATGAATAGAGGGAAAATTACGACTAACTGACAGAGGAAATCGAACGAATTGTTGCGTATATGAAACTTTTTGCCGAATATTGCAGGCGCTAAGCGACTATTTAAACGATGAATCAGTTTGAACTTACTTCTGCATATCAACCCACTGGTGACCAGCCAGAGGCTATCCGGCAGCTGACCGAAGGGGTCAGAGAGGGTGTACCGGCTCAGACACTGCTCGGCGTGACAGGCTCGGGCAAAACCTTTACGATTGCCAACGTGATTGCACAAATCGGCAAACCTACCCTGGTACTGAGCCACAACAAGACATTGGCCGCACAGCTCTACAGCGAGTTCAAAGCCTTTTTCCCCCACAATGCCGTGGAGTATTACGTCTCTTACTATGACTATTATCAGCCAGAGGCTTACCTACCGTCGAGCGATACCTATATCGAAAAAGACCTGGCCATCAACGAGGAGATTGATAAACTACGATTAGCTGCTACCTCGGCACTACTCTCAGGACGCAATGATGTGGTGGTGGTTTCTTCGGTTTCATGCATCTATGGCATGGGTAATCCTTCGGACTTTTACGAGAATGTGATTGATGTGGTGAAGGGACATAGCTTCAGCCACAATGTCTTCCTGCGTCGTTTGGTGGACAGCCTATATGTACGCAATGATATGGAACTGTCTCGTGGTTGCTTCCGCGTAAAGGGGGATACCGTGGATATCTCGCTGGCATACGCCGACAACCTGCTTCGCATCAATTTCTGGGGTGATGAAGTGGATGGTATAGAGGAAGTGGACCCGATTACAGGACATACTATCGCGTCGTTCGAAAGCTATAAAATCTACCCAGCCAACCTATTTATGACCACTAAGGAAAGCACTATGCGGGCTATCCATGACATAGAGGATGACTTACACAAACAGGTTCAATTCTTTGAAGAGCAAGGCCGTATGCTTGAGGCAAAACGTCTATACGAACGAGTAACCTACGATATGGAGATGATTCGTGAATTAGGGCATTGCTCGGGCATCGAGAACTACTCACGCTACTTCGATGGACGTGCTGCAGGTACTCGTCCCTATTGTCTGCTTGACTTTTTCCCCAAGGACTTCCTACTTGTGATAGATGAGAGCCATGTCAGTGTGCCACAGATTCGAGCCATGTATGGTGGTGACCGAGCACGTAAAGTGAATCTAGTGGAGTACGGCTTCAGACTTCCTGCAGCTATGGATAACCGACCTCTGAAGTTTGAGGAGTTTGAAGCCATGACGCCTCAAACCATCTATGTCAGCGCCACCCCTGCTGATTATGAGCTGATGCGAAGCGAAGGAATTGTGGTGGAGCAGGTCATCCGCCCCACTGGATTGCTTGATCCTGAGATTTCGGTCCGCCCTACGCACAACCAGATTGATGACTTGATGGAAGAGATTCAACAGCGTATAGAGTGCAATGAACGCACCTTGGTGACAACCTTAACCAAGCGTATGGCAGAGGAGTTGACAGAATTTCTGCTGAACCATGGCGTGAAATGCAACTATATACATAGCGATGTGGATACATTAGAGCGAGTCAAAATCATGAGCGACCTACGTGAGGGAGTGTACGATGTATTGGTAGGTGTGAACCTGTTACGTGAAGGATTGGACCTGCCAGAGGTGTCGCTTGTAGCTATTCTGGATGCTGACAAGGAGGGCTTCTTGCGGTCACATCGCTCACTGACACAAACTGCTGGCCGTGCAGCACGCAACGTGAACGGACTGGTCATCATGTATGCCGACCGCATCACAGAGAGTATGCAGCTCACCATTGAGGAGACGCAACGCCGGCGCGAGAAACAGCTGAAGTACAACGAAGAGCATCATATCACCCCACAGCAGATCAAGAAAGCGCAACATCTGAGCGTATTTGGTACAGGCAACGAGGAAGCTGGCCAAGTGGCTGAACCAACGAAAGCAACGGATAAGTCTAAGGATACTTTGTCAACAGGACAAGCTCAGGCTAAACCATACGGAACGCCACAAACAGAGCAGCATTCAGCTGCTGATCCCATCGTAGCTTACATGAACCGTGAGCAGTTGGAAAAGAGCATTGCGACCACCCGCAAACTGATGCAGGCTGCCGCCAAACAGCTAGACTTCATGCAAGCAGCACAATATCGCGACGAGCTCCTCAAGATGGAAGCTCTGCTTGAAAGTAAAGTCTAATTCTTTGTTTAGATAAATATCTATCAGCGCTTTAACAAGCCAATCTTGACATTTAGTTTGAAGTAATAAACCCCGTTCTCACGCTCTAAAAAACCATACTTGTCTTTCTCTACATCCCCCTTGAGCAATCGGCTGTTTTGATAGAGAAATTCGGCAAAGGCATCTGAGTCGGTCTGATCATAGAGGGACAGCGTACCATCCGTCTGCACAAGTAGCATACCACCAATGGCTCCAGAACGGCCTGTATAAATCTTGGCAGGACGCATACCCAACGCAACGGCTAAGAGAAAGCTGCGTATCTTGTGGCGATAATAGCCATGTTTTTTTATCAATTCATCCTTGATTTTCAAGGGATTCATTTCTTCCATGCGTTCAGTAAGCTGCGAAATACGGGTAATATCCTCCAAATGCATCAACCGTACCATTTCTGCGAGCAGACGACCAAAATGAAGATCAATCATACCTAAATTGCAACGGAACACCTTATCAGCAACATCTGCATAGCGCAACACGCCACCTAGACGCTCAATCATCAGCATACGTTGACACACCTCATCAGCCGATTCAGGCAAAGCATTGACCTTGTTGACTGTAGGCACAGCAAATTTAATACCTGTCAATTCCAACTTCAAGTTAGCTGCCCTTCCGCCATCCAGCAAGGGATTCATGGCTCCAAGGCGACTACGAACGACTAATCCCTCAGCCAGACACCAAGGTGCGTCAAAGGTAACTGTAAAATCGGTACGATCCTCAGTATGAGCCTCTAAATCGTAGATTTTCAGTTCGTCAAGCACCTCCTCAATATCATCGGGAACTATCACCTCTTGACTATTTCCACTTCGCAACAGTTCGAGCAATGCATTAGCCAACGCCTCGAAGAGTTCACAAGGCACTTCGCGAGGTGCAGTATCCGTGGACTCCACAAAACGCCCGTTCCGCTCCTTCACGCCACAAATGATGGTAACAGACTCTTTTTCAGCTGACCGCAGATAACGCCGTGGACCGTCGTGCTCTATACGCTCCACCATCATTACCCTACGTTCACCTCGATCCATCGGTACACATCCATCAGCCAGAAGCCGTGCAAAGGCGTACAGTTCACTCACTTCACGTTTTGTTGATTCAAAAGCCATGTTGTATTATTCCATTGTTTATTCTATGATTCGTAACGTATCCACCTTGAGCAAGCGCTGTCTGAGTGTTTCCATACGCGAACGACGAATCTGCAACGTCATCAAGCAATCCTGATCATAGCCCTGCTCCAAAATCTTGGGTTCCATCTCCTTGACCACGCGCATGACCTCATTCATCATCGGATACTCAAATGAGAACCGCACCACCTCGTCCACCGTACGTGTCACCACCACGGCCGAAGCCAATGCTTCAGCAGCAGCAGCCTTATAGGCAACAATCAATCCACTGGTACCCAGCTTGATGCCACCGAAATACCGCACAACAACAATCAGAATGTCAGTCAGTTCATTGCTGTTAATCTGCCCAAGTATAGGCTTTCCTGCTGTGCCCGATGGTTCACCGTTGTCGTTGGCTCGAAAATTTGTCCGCTCAGGGCCAAGCATATAAGCATAGCACACGTGGCGAGCATCATAATACTGCTTTTGCAAGCGGTCGAGATGTTCCTTGGCCTGCTCCAGCGTAGTCACAGGAAGCGCAATGGCAATAAACTTGCTACGCTTCTCTGTGTAGATGCCCTCCACGGGTGCTGTGATGGTTTTATAGGTATCGTCCTGCATTACTCCTGCTTCAGATCGATCACGAGATTCAGCTCATCGAGTTGCTTCTGATCGAGCGTGCCAGGGGCATCAAGCATGACGTCGCGTCCACTGTTGTTCTTGGGGAAAGCAATGCAGTCGCGAATGCTGTCTAAGCCTGCAAAGATGCTCACCCAGCGATCCAGACCGTATGCCAATCCACCATGAGGAGGTGCGCCATACTTGAAAGCATTCATCAGGAAGCCAAACTGCTCTTGTGCACGTTCGGGTGTGAAGCCCAGAATCTCAAACATCTTGGCCTGTAACTTAGCGTCATGAATACGGATGGAACCACCCCCAACCTCGATGCCGTTGCATACCATATCGTAAGCATCAGCTCGAACTGCTGCAGGATCGGTATCCAGCAAGGGGATATCTTCCTCCTTAGGATGGGTGAACGGATGGTGCATGGCCATCAGACGGCCCTCTTCATCACTCCACTCGAACATGGGGAAGTCAACCACCCATAGCAGAGCAAACTTGTTCTTGTCGCGCAGGCCCAACTGGTTACCCATCTCTAGACGGAGCTCACAAAGTTGCTTGCGGGTCTTCATTGCATCTTCACCACTCAGAATCAGAATCAAATCACCAGGCTTAGCACCAAAGGCCTCCTTCATTTGCTGAAGTACCTCTTGGGTATAGAATTTATCCACACTCGACTTGACATTGCCATCGGCCTCAATGCGAGCATAGACCATACCTTTAGCACCTATCTGTGGACGCTTGACAAAATCGGTCAGTTGGTCAAGCTGCTTACGGGTATAGTGGGCTGCTCCTTCAGCACAGATACCGCCAATGTAAGCAGCAGAATCAAACACACTGAAGCCATGGCCCTTCATGATGTCCATCAGTTCCACGAACTTCATGCCGAAGCGCAAATCTGGTTTGTCGCTACCATAATACTTCATTGCCTCAGCCCAAGGCATACGCAGGAAAGGCTCAGTGAGCTCCACACCACGAATCGTCTTGAAGAGGTATTTAGCCATGCCTTCAAAGAGGTTGATGATATCATCCTGTTCTACAAACGACATTTCACAGTCAATCTGTGTGAATTCCGGTTGGCGATCAGCACGCAGGTCTTCGTCACGGAAACATTTAGCTATCTGGAAATAGCGGTCGAATCCGCTCACCATCAAAAGTTGCTTCAAGGTCTGCGGACTCTGCGGAAGCGCATAGAACTGTCCCGGATTCATACGCGAAGGAACCACGAAATCACGTGCACCTTCTGGGGTAGATCCCACCAAGATAGGCGTTTCCACCTCAATAAAGCCCTGTTCATCGAGGTATTTACGGACCTCAATCGTCATCTTGTGGCGCAGTTCAAGGTTCTTGCGCACTGCACTGCGACGCAAGTCAAGATAACGATACTTCATCCGAATGTCATCTCCACCGTCCGTATTGTCCTCGATGGTAAAGGGAGGAGTCAATGCAGCATTGAGCACGTTCAGTTCGCTGACAATAATCTCAATTTCACCCGTAGGCAAATTAGGATTCTTACTGAAACGTTCATTGACCGTTCCTTTAACCTGAATGACAAATTCTCGTCCCAGGCGATTGGCCTGTTCACACAAAGAGGCATCTACCTCTTCATTGAAGACCAATTGAGTCAAGCCATAGCGGTCGCGCAGGTCTATGAAGGTCATGCCTCCCATCTTACGGCTACGCTGCACCCATCCGGCCAGCGTCACTTGCTTGTTTACATCAGAGAGCCGCAACTCTCCGCAGGTATGCGTTCTATACATATTATAGGGTTGTTAGTTTAACTTTCCATTCTGATTGGCCCAATGACATTCGATGCAAAAGGCCGACAAAAGTACATAAAACTATTCAATAATTCATCGTTTTTGCCCTATTTCTTTTTCAATTTGGGTATTTGAATCGTAGTTCCATAGGGCACATTGTCTGGATTCTTGATGACAGCAGGGTTATGCTTGACCAAATAGGGCCACAGGTTCTTTGTCCCCCAATAGTGCAGAGAGACTCGCGTGAGGGTCTCACCCTCCTTCAAGGTATAGGACTCCAAGGTACCCACTATCTCATAAGTCGAAGAATCGGGCTGAACCGACATAACCGGAGCAGGTTTGGATTCCGGCAATGGCTTCTTAGCTTCCTGCAACGGTAACGAAACAGACGAACCGGACTCAGAGGGAGACACAACAGAGGCAAGTGTATCAACCGCCTGTGATAACGTATCAGGAGTAGTTTGTTCAACCGGAGCCTTTAATCCATACAATGCACGGGTTAACCCAGGGAAGTAGATGAATACAAGCACCCCGATGCAGAGCAAAGAGATGAATACCACAATGCCTATAAAGAACTTCATAGTTTGCTTTCGTTCCTTCATTTCCTCTTCCGAAAGTGGTTGTTCCATAGAGGATGCAGCGGCATTTTCGCTATCCTCACCTGTAACAGCAGGATCCATGACAGGAGCAGAATCCACGGCAGAAACAGGCTCAACAAGAGTCTCCTCTAAAGGCGGATAATCTTCTTCCATCGGAAGAGATTCCGAATGTGCAGATTCTATTGGAGTCGGTTCGATAAGTTCAGGCTTCACTAACGTTGATTCACCAGTTGTAGTTTGAGGCGAATCACACGCTTCTGAGATGATACTCTTTTCCTCCGCCGTAGCAGATTCCTCTTCAACTTCAGTAGTGAGCAGTAACGCCTCATTCTGCAAAGGAACTGTTTCAAAATGGGCAAAAGGACGATTGATTACATCGCGCAGAGCAGCATCAGGGGTAAACGAAACCTTGATATGACCTTGTATCTCAATCCGTTCTCCTGTATTGACATCTACACTGGCACGACTATCTACATCGATCAGTTTGAACGTTCCAAATCCTTTGATCTTTACATATTTATCTTGATGAAGTGCGTCAGCTATCAGCTGAAAGAACTCTTTGACAAAAGCCTCGGCATTGCCCTTTGTCATCCCCAGCCGATCCGCAGCACCACGTGCTAGATCCTGTATAGTCAGTTTCTCACTCATAACTCCAACTTTTCAGGTTGATTCTTATTTACACGATCTCTGAGCAAGCTCGAAGGTTTAAAACTGAGGACTAACTTAGGAGGTACCAGCATGCGCTGCTTGGTGGTAGGACTGACAGAGATTCGTTCAGCCTTCTTCTTCACGTCAAATGTCCCAAACCCAAGTATAGCTACAGCATTGCCCTCTACCAATTCCTGGGTCATCTCATCAATGAGTTTGCCTATCAAATCGGTAGTCTCTTTCACAGATACTCCGGTACGGCGAGACAGTTCCGCGGTAAATTCTTTGTTGTTCACGCTACGTATGGTTTAAGATTCACGGTGCTATATTAGTGATTTTCTACCATACGACCAAATAAATCAGAAAAAATCTTTAAATAACATGCCCAAAAAGGTCGAAATCATCGGATTTTTCGATATTTACTTGGTAAAAATACCCCATACGAAGTATTTTCTCGCTACAAGGGATGAGCACTTCAGGATCTACTTCAGGCGAATCAAACTCAGTACGTCCTACGTAGTAATCCCCCTCCTTACGGTCGATGATGACGCGTAAAGTTTGCCCTACTTTAGCCGCATTCAGCTCAGCTGAGATACCTTCTTGAATAGCCATCAGCTCATCCAATCGGGCTTGTTTGATTTCAAACGGGATCTCATCTTCATAATGTGTGGCAGCATAAGTTCCCTCCTCTTCAGAATAAGCAAAGGCACCCATACGGTCAAAGCGGGCACGACGCACAAACTCTTTCAGTTCCTCAAAGTCCGCTTCCGTTTCACCTGGATGACCCACCATAAGCGTAGTGCGCAAATGAATACCAGGTACCTCACGGCGGATTTTCTCGATTAAATCGTAGGTTTCAGCTTTCGTAACGTGGCGCCGCATCTTACTGAGCACGTTATCGCTGATATGCTGAAGGGCTATGTCCAGGTAGTTGCACACGTTAGGATACGTACGCATCACTCGAAGCAACTCCTCGGGGAAATGGGCAGGGTAAGCATAGTGCAGGCGAATCCACTCCACTCCTGGAATTTGTGCCATTTCTTCGATTAATTGAGGCAAACGCTGCTCCTTATACCGATCCAAGCCATAATAAGTCAGCTCCTGGGCAATCACCTGAAACTCCTTCACGCCCTGAGTAACCAGCGTACGTACCTCATCAAGAATCTCCTCCATCGGTCGCGACTTGTGGTGACCGGTGATGATAGGAATGGCACAATAGGAACAGGTACGGTCACATCCTTCCGAAATCTTGAGATAAGCATAATGCTTGGGTGTAGTAAGTACCCGTGCATCACGCAACTGCTCGTAGTAGATCTTGCCCAAGTCGGCCAGTAGCTCCTTCCAGTTGAACTTGCCATAAAACTTATCTACTTGAGGAATCTCCTGTCCCAATTCTTGAAGGTAGCGTTCTGAAAGGCAGCCCATTACATAGAGCTGTTTGAGTCGTCCTTCATCCTTAGCCTGAGCAAACTCCAAAATCATATTGATGGACTCCTCCTTCGCATCTCCGATAAATCCACAGGTATTGATGACCGCTATCTCGCCTTGCGGATGCTTGGCATCATGGGTTACTCGATATCCGGCCTGCTCCAGCTGACGCATTAAATGCTCTGAATCAACTAGGTTCTTTGAGCATCCCAACGTAATGATATCTATGGTGTTTCTTCTCATTTTGACTCTCCGAAAAGTGACTCAACAAACTCTTTTTTACGGAACACCTGCAGGTCTTCTATACCCTCACCCAAACCGATGTACTTCACCGGTATCTTGAACTGATCAGAGATACCAATCACCACACCACCTTTTGCCGTTCCATCCAGCTTGGTGACCGCCATGGCCGTCACTTCAGTAGCATGTGTAAACTGCTTGGCCTGTTCAAAAGCATTCTGCCCCGTAGAACCATCAAGTACAAGCAACACTTCATCGGGTGCATCAGGAACAACCTTCTTCATCACATTCTTGATTTTGGTGAGCTCGTTCATCAGTCCCACTTTGTTATGCAGACGACCAGCAGTATCAATGATCACCACATCCGCATCATTGGCTACCGCAGAACTGAGGGTATCAAAAGCCACCGAGGCAGGGTCTGACCCCATCTTCTGTTTGATAACAGGCACTCCTACGCGCTCTCCCCAAATCAACAGCTGCTCAACGGCAGCCGCACGGAACGTGTCGGCGGCACCCAGATAAACTCGCTTACCGGCTTTCTTGAACTGATAGGCTAATTTCCCGATTGTGGTAGTCTTTCCAACACCATTAACTCCAACAACCATAATAACATACGGTTTTTTAGTTATGGGATCCTCAAAGTCGTTTACATCGTTTGAATGGTTTTCTGTAAGCAACGAAGCAATCTCATCACGCAAGATATGATTGAGTTCAGAGGCATTCATATACTTATCCGTAGCCACCCGTTTCTCGATGCGCTCTATGATTTTCAAGGTGGTTTCAACCCCCACATCCGAAGTGATGAGTACCTCCTCCAGATTATCGAGTACCTCGTCATCTACCTTCGACTTACCAGCTACGGCACGAGCAATCTTGCCGAACACACTCTCTTTCGTCTTCGACAAACCTTTGTCTAACGTCTCTTTCTTTTCCTTTGAGAAAAAACTAAAAAATCCCATATATGAATGCGTTACAATTTGACACTTTTCCTAATTTCGTTGCAAAATTAGGAAAAAAAAGTGATTGATGAAAGAAGATAGCCGTTTTTAAATAAGAAATCCCTTCGACAGGTTGAACCATCGAAGGGATTATATCTTTTGAGCACCTAAAACAGGCACTCTGCTAAGGATGCTTCACTTATTTCTTGAAGAAGTCCTGAACTTTTTCATTAGGAACCATCTGCTCGTCAAAATAGTAAGCACCAGTCTTGGGCGACTTAACCATCTTGATCACCTTGGTGTATGCACGACCTTCCTTAGAACCTTCGTGCAAGCTTGCTACTGTTTTCTTTGCCATGGTTGATACGTTTTATTATTTAATTTCTTTATGAACGGTTACTCTCTTCAGAATGGGATTGTACTTCTTCAACTCCAGTCTTTCGGTGGTGTTCTTTCTGTTTTTGGTCGTGATGTAACGTGAGGTACCGGGCATGCCGCTATCCTTGTGCTCAGTGCACTCCAAAATCACCTGTACTCTGTTACCTTTTGCTTTCTTTGCCATAATTAGTAATCTCCTTTTGCTTTTTGTTAGCCAATAACTTTAATGTTCTTCCAATCGCAGTAGCCCTTAGCCACAGCATCCTTCAAGGCTGCGTCCAAACCTTTCTTATTGATCACACGCAAGCCGTTAGCGCAGATGTTCAGGCTAATCCAGCAATCCTCTTCTACATAATAGAACTTCTTGTGGAACAAGTTCAAATCGAAGGTTCTCTTTGTTCTTCTCTTAGAGTGAGAAACATTGTTGCCAATCATGGCCTTCTTTCCGGTAATTTGACAAATCTTTGACATTTCTATCTTTATTTTTATAGTTTTCTATGCTGTCTATCTCAAACAGAGCGCAAAGTAAGCACTTTTATCTTTATAAAACAAGCTTTTCTGAAAATAATTCGCTTTTAGATGCATTTTTTTTCGTTTTCAAGCAGTTTTAGCAGGATTATTAGCCCATTTTCGATGGCTCGGCGCACATTTTCGCCTCTTCCGGAATCTCCTTCTTGCTTGAAGGTAACAATTTCGTTTTTATAGGCAACTGCTATCCAAATTACTCCGACTGGTGTCTCTTTGGTTCCACCTGTAGGACCTGCCACTCCCGAAGTGGCTATAGCTGCATCGGTTTGAAGCGTATTCATCGCACCTCGGGCCATTTCAATCACGGTTTGCTTGCTCACCACTCCATAGTTGTCAAGCGTATCCAGTCGCACGCCAAGCAGACGATGCTTTATTTCATTGGTGTATGACACTATGCCACCCTTAAAGTAAGCAGAACTTCCGGGTATGGCTGTAATGGCTGCAGCAATCCCACCCCCCGTACAGCTTTCTGCGGTGGAAAGGGTGATTTTCTCGTGCAACATAACGGCACCAACCCTGACAGCTAAGTTTTCAATCTCGTTGGCCATCACTCTTTATTATTTGACTGCACCTTCCGGTTCTCAAAGCGTAACCCGCGAATAGGCAGGGGCATCCATCGGGCAATATTGCTTATCCTTATATTTAAAGTAGCCCGCTATGGCTATCATGGCCGCATTGTCGGTGGTATAGCTGAACTTGGGAATGAAAATCTTCCAGCCATACTTTGCCGCATGTTCACGGAAAGCATTGCGCAGGCCATTGTTGGCCGATACTCCGCCTGCCACAGCTACCTGACGAATGCCACACTGCTTAGCGGCCTTACGCAATTTCTCCATTAAGATATCTACCACCGTGGCTTCGAGCGAAGCGGCCAGGTCTTCTTGATGGTGCGCAATGAAATCCGGATCCTCCTTAAGCCAATTCTTCAAAGAGTAGAGGAAGGAGGTCTTCAATCCACTGAAACTGTAATCCAATCCAGGGATATGGGGTTTACTGAAGGTGAACGCTTTGGGATTACCCTGTCGCGCCAGTCGGTCGATGATAGGGCCACCGGGATAACCTAGTCCCATCACTTTGGAACATTTATCGATGGCCTCACCAGCTGCATCATCAATGGTTTGGCCTAAGATTTCCATGTCGTTATAAGCCTTCACCAGGATGATTTGTGAGTTTCCTCCCGATACCAGAAGACAGAGAAACGGGAATTGTGGCTGCTCAGTTTCCTCGCCTTCCACTTGGATAAAATGAGCCAACACATGACCATTCAAGTGATTAACATCTACCATAGGAATCCCAAGCGAGCGCGCAAACCCTTTGGCGAATGAGACGCCAACAAGCAACGAGCCCATTAACCCTGGGCCTCGGGTAAAAGCCACCGCACTCAACTCTTCCTTCGTCACCCCTGCCCGGCGCAACGCCTCATGCACCACAGGCACTATATTCTGCTGGTGAGCACGCGAGGCTAACTCAGGCACTACACCCCCATACGACTCATGCACAGCCTGACTAGCCACCACATTCGAAAGCAGATAACCGTCGCGAATCACTGCTGCAGAGGTATCATCGCACGATGATTCTATACCTAAAATGATTGTATTCATACCTTTTACTATTTTTAGCGCACAAAAGTAATCATAAAAATAGCATGGAAACATATTATTTCCTATTTTTGTTCGCAATTTTAAGAAATATCTGCTATCGAACAGTTGAAGAAAATAGTGAGAGGCCTTGTAGGAACTGTTTTGGGAATCTACATTGGCCTGTTGATTCTGCTGAACCTACCCTGGATTCAGCAGGGAATTACTTCGTGGAGCGCCCATACCCTATCCCATCAACTGGGAAGCCACTGCACGATAGGCAATGTCAGTATCGGCCTACTGAACCATATCGTCCTCACTAATCTGGTTGTGGATGACTTGAAAGGAGAGGAACTGCTACGCGTCACGCGACTCTCTGCCAAGTTCGACTTGATTCCACTGCTTCAAGGCCGCATCTCCATTAGCAATGTGCAGCTCTTTGGCTTCCATGCCGACCTGAAACGTGACACCCCCGATTCACCTCCCAACTTCCAATTCATTGCTGATGCTTTGGCTTCGAAAGATACCATCAAGAAGGAGAGCAAACTTGACCTCCGTATCAACTCCCTCCTGCTTCGCCGTGGTCGAGTGGCCTACCATGTGGCCTCACTACCCCATACACCTGGTAAATTCAACAGCAATCACCTCTATCTGAAGGATATTGTCGCCACGCTATCGCTCAAGGCGCTGAACAAAGACTCTATCAACGCCTCCATCAAGCGCATGAGCCTAGAGGAGGAGGAGTCGGGATTCAATCTGAAGAAGCTGAGTCTGAGGATTATCGGTAACCAGCGAGGTATGCGCATTGAGAACTTCGGCATTGAATTGCCTCACACTGAATTGATGATGGACACTCTGCTGATGGAATACGATAGCCTGGGGGCATTCAGCCGATTTGCCTACGAAGTACCGTTTCGCTTCCGTATGCTCCCCTCCAGACTGACTCCCAGTGACCTAAGTGCCTTTGTTCCTGCTTTGAAGGGATTCAATGAGCCACTCCAGCTGGAGGCTGAAGTCCAAGGACCACTCAACCAGCTCAACTGTCCCCTGCTTCGCATTGATGCTAACCAGCACTTTCGTCTGCAAGGCGACCTCTCGCTGCAAGACTTCACCAGTCCAGAGGATGCCTTTATCTATGGCCATCTTTCGCAGCTCTATGCCGATGCTCAGGGGGTAGCCTTTCTGGTGCGCAACCTGAATCCCCTGCATCCTGAAGTACCCCCTGTGCTGCAGCGGATGGGAAACATCTCCTTCCGGGGTGAGGTATCGGGTTACTTCAGCGATCTCGTGATGTATGGACGTGTACACTCCGACTTAGGAGATCTACAAACCGACATGAAGGTCAGTTCCAACAAGGCGCAACAGCTCTTTGCATACTCCGGCTCCATCAAGACAAACGAGTGGAACCTGCAACAGATGCTCAACGAAAAAAAACTGGGGCATGTCACCTTCAATCTCAGTGTGAACGGACGCCACAAGGCCAACAGCAATCCCGACATTGAGTTCAAAGGCGACATCAAACAGATCGATTACAACGGATACCAATACGAGAACATCAAGTTGGATGGCGCCTATAGCAAAGGGGGATTCAACGGACAATTGGATATCAACGACCCCAACGGCTCACTCCTTGTCAATGGGACCATCAATACCGCCACCCGAATCCCCACCTTCAATTTCCTAGCCACTATCCAACAAGTCAGACTCAATGACCTCCATCTGACCAAGGAGTATCCCCAAAGCGAACTCTCCCTGAAGCTCCAAGCCAACTTTACAGGAGGTTCCATTGACGAGATGAATGGCGACATCCGTATTGACAGCTTGCAACTCCTCTCGCCGGAGAAAGATTTCCGCCTGAGTAATCTCAAGATGACCTCTGAGACGAGAGATGCGATGCACAAACGGCTCACCATTACCTCTCCCTCATTTCACGCCTCTATTGAAGGCAACTACTCTTACCGCACGCTTCCACTCAGCTTAAAACAGATTCTGGGCCGATATTTGCCCTCACTCATGGAGCAAAAAGAGAGCAAAGTCAAGCACACCTTCACACCCGAGAATGATTTTGGTTTCGACCTCTATCTGGCCGATGCAGCACTCTTCTCCTCCCTCTTCCATGTTCCCCTTACGCTCTATGCCCCCGCCACAGTGAAGGGTTACGTCAATGACCGCATGGGGCGTTTACGCATGGAGGCTTACCTTCCTCGCCTAAGGTATAAGCAGAAGTTCTATGAATCGGCCATGTTGCTGTGTGAGAATCCTGCCGACCGCTTCCGTGCTCATGCCCGATTCAACGAGATAAAGTCAGAAGGTGCCGTGAACGTAACACTCGAGGCAAGTGCTCGCGGTGACTCCATAGATACCCAACTGCACTGGGGCAACAGTGGTGTCTCCACCTATAGCGGACACCTGAATGCAATGGCCCACTTCACACCAGCACCAATCAAGACCACCATACAGATTCGTCCTACAGAGATTATGCTGAATGATACCGTATGGAACGTTCATCCAGCTACCGTGGAGGTTGATTCTGGCAAGATACATATCCACGACTTTGCCTTCAACCACAAAGAGCGCCACCTGCATATCGACGGTACACTCTCCAAATCTCCTAAAGACACCCTTCGGATTGACTTGAGCAAAATCAATATTGGCTACGTGTTTGACATAGCCGACCTGGGAATCAACTTCTGTGGTGAAGCCACTGGTCCGGCCTTAGCAACCAATCTGCTTGATGAACCGGCCATGCAGACCGACCTCTTCATCAAAGGTCTGGGCATTAATGATGGCGTGATAGGCGATGCACAGCTGCATGGCGAATGGCATCATCCCGTGAAAGGACTCCTGCTTGACGCACACATCACTGAAGGAGAGATTGCACAAACCCACGTCAAAGGTTACGTCTATCCTATCAAGCCAACCAGTTCGCTGGACCTTCAAATCAAGGCCCACAACACCAACCTGCAGTTTATACATTATTATATTAATAGCATCACCCCAGAATTCAGCGGACGCGCCACGGGCGATGTTCATCTCTATGGGAAATTCAAGGCACTCACCCTTGATGGAGCTGTAGATGCAGATGCCGCCTTCAAGATTGACGTGCTCAACACCACGTACCACGTCAAGGATAGCATACGGATAACCCCCGATGGACTCACCTTCCCGCAGAACCGCGTGGTGGACCAACAAGGTCACGTAGGTAGCCTGCAAGGTTATGTGCGCTACAACCACTTCAAGGACATGAACTACAACTTCAACTTCCGCCTCAATAACACATTGCTGCTCCATACCCGCGAGTCGCGTGACTTTCCCTTCTACGGTACTGTGTATGGCACGGGCAGTGCCACACTACGAGGCAATCCGCAAGAGGGCCTCAACGTGGATTTGGCCTTGAGCACCAACCGCAACAGCACCTTCACCTACTTGAAAGACAACGTGACCGCAGCCGTGAACAACCAGTTCATCAAGTTTGTCGATAAGACTCCACGCCGGAAAGCTCAAGAGTCAACCCTGCTAAGTGACTACGAGAAAGACCGGCAGATTCTGCAACGCGAAGAGGAGGAGGAGACCGAGGGCGACATCCATCTCAACCTCATTGTAGATGCTACCCCTGATGCCACCATGCGCATCATCATGGACCCCGTTGCCGGCGACTACATCAGCGGCAAAGGAAGTGGAAACATCCGAGCAGAATTCTACAACAAAGGCGATTTCAAGATGTTTGGCAACTACAACATCTCGCAAGGCTCCTACAAATTCAGCCTTCAAGAGGTCATCCGCAAGGACTTCAGTATCAAAGAGGGGAGTAGCATAGCGTTCAATGGAATCCCCGAAGAGGCCTCCTTGGCCATGAAGGCGGTCTATACGGTCAACTCCGCTTCGCTGAATGACCTGCTCCCTTCGTCAGCCACAGCCAGCGACTACATCAGCCAGACCAACGTCAAGGTGAACTGCTTGATGAACATCAGCGGCCAGCTCACTGCTCCCGAAATCAGAATGGATATCGAGTTGCCCAACGAACGCGACGAGATACAAGCGCTGGTACGCAACTACATTCCTACCGATGAACAGATGAATATGCAGATACTCTACCTGCTGAGCATAGGCAAGTTCTATACGCCGGAGTATGTGGATGTGCAGCAGAACTCCAACATGATGTCGAGCATGCTCTCCTCTACCCTCTCCGGACAGTTGAACAATGCCCTGTCGCACATCATCGACAACAACAACTGGAACGTAGGCACCAACCTCAGTACGGGAGAGAAGGGATGGACCGACGTAGAGTTCGAAGGAATCCTTCAGGGTCAACTTCTCAACAACCGCTTGCTAATTAACGGCAACTTTGGCTATCGCGACAATCCACTGGCCAACACCAATTTCGTAGGTGACTTTGAAGCTGAATGGCTCGTAACCCGTTCAGGAGACATTCGTCTGAAAGCTTACAACGAGACCAACGACCGATACTATACCCGCACCAACCTGACCACCCAAGGCGTAGGTATCATCTTCCGTAAAGACTTCAGCCGCTGGAAAGAGTTGATGTTCTGGAACAAATGGCGCCTGAAGTATATCGAGGCCAAGCAGAAGAAAGCCGAAAAGCAACAAGCGAATCCCCACTAAACTACTTCTGTCGGCGTGAAATCCAAGTTCAAGGGACTGCAACATATATCTTGCCCTAAATAGTCGATTGGATTCAGCTATTTAGGGCAAGATATGCTGCGCATTACTTGTTAACTGGAGACCACCTCCAGGGTAATTGGTTCTCCTTCGGGACATGCTTCGAGGCGTTCCATCAGGCGATTCAGCGTGATGC
>CAMCUZ010000040.1 GCA_945879145.1 uncultured Mediterranea sp. | reverse complement strand
GCCTCTCGACACACGCACCTGAAACGTGCGCGTCTACCAATTCCGCCACCTGGGCTTTTCAGCTATTCAAAGAGCCTTCTACGCTTGCATGAGCGGAAAACGAGACTCGAACTCGCGACCCCAACCTTGGCAAGGTTGTGCTCTACCAACTGAGCTATTTCCGCGTTTGCGGTTGCAAAGGTACGCATTCTTTTTAAACCTGCAAGCGTTTTATCTACTTTTTTTCATACTTTTTTTCGCATTCTCTCATGAAAGTGTTAGCATCATATTGAAAATCAACTCATTCTGTCACGATAATCAACATAAGAAAATTCTTTGAAAAGATGCGCTTTACCGTCGCAACCCCACATAGCAATGGCTGGATGGTGAATACCGTTGAACATCGTGGTCTTGACGGTGGTGTAGTGAATCATGTCTTCGAAGAGGATGCGCTGACCTATCTGCAGGGGTTGGTCGAAGCTCCACGAGCCCATGTAGTCGCCACTGAGGCAGGAGTTACCACCCAAGCGGTAGATGTATGGGCCGCCATCACCCATGCGAGCATCGCGAACGACGGGCTGATAGGGCATCTCCAGACAGTCGGGCATGTGGCAGGTGAAGCTCACGTTGAGGATGGCAGTGCGGATACCGCGGTTTTCAACGATATCGACCACCTGGGAGCTGAGTACACCAGTCTGCCAAGTGAACGCGGAGCCGGGCTCCAGGATGATACGCAGGTGGGGATAGCGGGCATGGAGCCCCTGCAGGAGGACAACGAGATGGTTGACGTCATAGTCCTTGCGGGTCATGAGGTGGCCACCACCCAGGTTGAGCCACTGCAGCTGGGGAAACCAACGGGCAAAGCGGGCTTCGAGGTGAACCAGGGTGCGCTCCAGCTCGTAAGAGGAGGACTCGCAGTGGCAATGGCAGTGGAAGCCCTGAATGCCCTCGGGGAGTTGGTCGGGCAACTGGTCTGCCACCACGCCGAAGCGTGTACCTGGGGCGCAGGGGTTATAGAGTTCAGTCTCGACCTCGGAGTATTCGGGATTGACACGCAAGCCGCAGGAGATGGCCTCGCCCGAGGCGACTACCATGGGGTAGAAGCGCTGGAACTGGGAGAGGGAGTTGAAGGTGATGTGACTGCTGCAGCGCATAATCTCGGGAAAATCGGCCTCGGTATAGGCGGGTGAGTAGGTGTGCGCCTTGCTGCCGAAGGCTTCGAGGGCCAGACGAGCCTCGTAGGGCGAGCTGGCGGTGGAGTGGTCGATATACTCGCGAAAGATGGGGAACGAGCGCCACATGGCGAACGACTTGAAAGCAAGAATAATCTCGACATCCGCCCGACGGGCCACATCGCGAATCAACGTAAGGTTCTTACGGAGCAACTCCTCGTCCATTATATAACAAGGAGAAGGGAATTGGGTGAAGTCAATCATATTTAGTGATTAGTGTTTAGTGATTAATCCACTGTAGGGGCGGACTATTTTGCACCCGCAAACGCCCACCGTCTTAAATTATTAATTATCAATTATTTTGAATCGTGCAAAGCGGAGAAGGAGCTGCTTCGTGCCAGCGTTCTGGAAATGGATCGTGGCCTTGGCATTGTCGCCTTCGCCCTCTACCTTTTCTACTTGTCCTATGCCGAAACGCTCGTGTGCTATCGTCTGACCAACTTGCAATCCACCCAATCCTGTAGCGGGGATAGCTGATGAAGGGCTACCAGCTGCAGGGGTAACTGAGGAGGGGCGACGGGTGACTGTAGTCAGAGGCTTCAGGTTTCTGACCGTTCCCTGGGGTTGGCTGCTGCCATACAAGGGGGTGCTGTTCGCACTACCATACGCACTGTTGCTGATTATGCGGCTGTTCGCACTGACGCTTGCGCTTTTGCTGTTTATGCGATTGTTTGAACCGCTATAGGTGTTGCTGCCGTACGAGCCTCCGTAGGTGCTGCCGAATGAGTTGCTGCCGTAGGGGCTGCGGCTGCTGGTGGGAGTGGTTTCCCCCTGAAGGTCGAGACAGCAAGGGTCGATGTCGCGCAAGAAACGGCTGGGCGTACTGAACTCCATCTTACCGTAGCGGTAGCGGCTCTTGGCGTAGGAGAGAAAGCACTGCTCTTCAGCACGCGTGATAGCTACGTAGAACAGGCGACGCTCCTCTTCTAAGGCGCGAGGGGATTCAGCAGCTCGTGGCCCAGGGAAGAGGTTCTCTTCTAAGCCCACCACGAAGACGTTGCGAAACTCCAGCCCCTTGGCGCTGTGTACGGTCATCAGCGTGATGCGCTCGGTACTGTTCTTGTCGTCGGTATCTTGATCGCTGAGCAGGGAGACCTCAGAGAGGTAGTCGCTCAGGCTGATGTGCTCGTCGCCCTCCTCCTGGCGCTGGGCACAGAAGTCCTTCAGTCCGTTGACCAGCTCTTCAGTGTTCTCAACACGGGCCATGCCTTCGGGACTCTTGTCTTGCTGCAGATCAGCATAGATACCCGACTCCTTGATGATGGCGATACCTGCCTCAAAGGCTGACTGCTGCAACTGCGCTTGGCGCCAGAGGTCAATCTGCTGCACAAAGCGGTCGAGCTTGGTCTGGGTACCCTTGTTGACACTGAGGCCGTAAGTGGCAGGGGCCTGCAGTACGGTATAGAGACTCACCTCATGGTCGGAGGCTGCTTGGATCACCTTGTTGAGCGTGGTCTCGCCAATGCCCCGTGCGGGGTAGTTGATGATGCGCTTCAGGGCCTCTTCATCGTGAGGATTGACCACCAAACGGAAGTAGGAGATGATGTCCTTGATCTCCTTACGCTGGTAGAAGGAGAGACCACCGTAGATACAGTAGGGCATGCCGGCCTTGCGGAGGGTCTCTTCGAACACGCGGCTCTGGGCGTTGGTGCGGTAGAGAATAGCAAAGTCGGTATAGGGCATCTGCTGCCGACGGTGCATGGAGGCAATGCGGTTGACCACAAGAGAGGCCTCGTCCATGTCGCTGTAGGCCTGGAAGAGGGGGATCTGCTGTCCACGGGCATTCTCAGAGAAGACCTCTTTCTTAATCTGACGCTGGTTTTTGGCAATGAGGCTATTGGCCGCTGCCACAATGGTCTGCGTGGAGCGATAGTTCTGCTCGAGCTTGAAGAGCCGCGTCTCGGGGAAGGTGCGGGTAAAGTAGAGGATGTTGTCGATGTCGGCACCGCGGAAGGAGTAGATACTCTGGGCATCATCGCCCACCACACAGACCCGATGGTGCTGGGCCACGAGCTGTTTGACGATGGCGTGCTGGGCATAGTTGGTGTCTTGGTACTCATCGACCAGTACAAACTGAAACTGCTGCTGGTAGCGGGCCAGCACGTCGGGGTGGTCGCGAAAGAGCTGATAGGTATAGCAAAGCAGGTCATCGAAGTCCATGGCGTCGGACTGTCGGCAACGGGCCATATAGCGCTTGTAGATGTCGCGCACCAGGGGAATATTCTCCTGCTGGTCGATCCGGAAGGCTTCGGCATCGGCTGCGTAGGCCTCGGGCGAGGCCAGACGGTTCTTTGCCGTGGAGATACGGCTCTGCACCAGGCCGGGCTTATAGACCTTCTCGTCGAGCTTCATCTCCTTGAGGAGGGTACGGATCAGGCTCTTGCTGTCGGAGGCATCGTAGATGGTGAAGTGAGAGGAGAAGCCCAGCACTGCGGCCTCGGCATGAAGGATACGGAGGAAGATGCTGTGGAAGGTGCCCATCCAGAGGCGTGCGGCGGTCTGCTCCCCCACCCTGCGTGCGATACGTTCCTTCATCTCGCGGGCAGCCTTGTTGGTGAAGGTCAAGGCTAAGATGGTCCAGGGCCTATACCCCTGCTCAAGGAGATAGGCCACCTTGTAGGTCAATACGCGGGTCTTGCCCGACCCTGCTCCGGCAATCACCAGCGAGGGGCCATCCAGATAGGTTACAGCTTGCCGCTGACTTTCATTCAGTTCGTCCAAATATGATTCCATACCTATTATATATATAGCTACGAGCTACAAGCTACAGGTTATGAGCTATGAGCTACGGGTTCTACTTCTATTTTTTTGCGCTGCAAAGATAATGGATTTTCGGGCAAACGCCATGCTTCTGCTGCATCTAACATTATTTAAAGGTCTATTTGAAGCGTGGTAAAAACAAAATGCGTAACTTTGCTACACTTTTCTATTGTAAACACACGCAGAGATGAAGCTCATTGCTATGACCACCCCCACCTTCTTCGTGGAAGAAGACCAAATCATCACCGCCCTCTTTGAGGAGGGACTCGATATTCTCCACTTGCGAAAGCCGGAGACCCCACCCATGTACTCTGAACGACTGCTCACGCTGATTCCGCAGAAATACCATAAACGGATCGTGGTGCACGACCATTTCTACCTGCAGGAGGAGTTTGGACTGATGGGCATCCACCTGAACGAGCGAAACCCCAACGAACCACACGACTACTCGGGCCATCTGACCAGCTCATGCCAGACGCTGGAAGAGGTGAAGGTGAAGAAGCGATTCTATGACTACGTGCTGCTCTTCCCCGTGTTTGACGGCATCAGTCCGAGCGCCATGCCCGCTGGATTCACCCTCGACGAGCTGAAAGCGGCTGAGAAGAGCCACGTAATTGACAGCCACGTGATGGCCCTGGGAGGGGTGTGTGAACAGAATATCCGCACCGTCAAGAAGTTGGGCTTTGGTGGAGCGGTCCTGTTAGGCGACCTATGGAACCAGTTTGACTACCGAAACAACTTAAACTACGATGGCATCATCCAGCACTTCATCAAACTGAAGGAACTGGTGGAATGGCCCTAAAACTTTCCGTGCTCCTGAAAGCGGAGCGTTGCGGGGAGGGTGAAGTAGAAGGTGGAGCCTTCGCCCTTCTTGGACTCAACGCCAATGCCTCCGCCATAATGTTCAACGATGGCTTTGGATATGGAGAGGCCCAGACCGGTACCCTTGATATTCTGGTTCATCTTGACAAAGGTATCAAACACCGCCTTGCGTCCCTCTTCGTCCATGCCACAGCCGGTGTCGGCCACATAGAAATAGTACTTACCAACACCCTGCATGCGGCAACCCACACTGACGGAACCCTGCTCGGTAAACTTCAAAGCGTTGCGAACCAAGTTGGAAAGAACTTGTGAAAAGCGCACCTTGTCGATACGCATGCGGCAGTCGGGCAGACGCTCCACCACCTTGGACTCTACCCCCTCAGCATGGCCATGACTATTCTCACTCATACAGACTTCAAGCATCACGGCATTGATATCCACCTCTTCGTCGCGATAGTCCAACGTGCCCGACTCTATGCGTGAGAAGTCGAGCAGGTCGCTGACCAGCTGCAGAACGTGCGTCTTGTTCTCCTCAATCTCCTGCTTGCATTGAGCCCGCGTCTCGGCGTCGAGCTCGGGGTAATCGGCCAGCATCGTAGCAAAGCCCACAATGCCGTTGAGCGGTGTGCGGATCTCGTGGGTCATATTGGCAATAAACGACTCTTTAAGCAGCGAAATCTCCTCGTTCTTAGCCTGCAGGGCAGCCATGGCCTCGCGGTCGCGACGACGTTGCTTGCGAAGGCTGAGCACAAGCAGATAGAGCACCACGATGAAGAGCAGTGCCAGCACCATGAGGGCGATGTAGATAGTTTCTCTACTAAAGGAATGTAGTAACAACATGGGGTTGATCGGTTTTGTCGCCGCAAAAATAATCTTTTTTTTCGTTTTATGGACTATCAAAAATGAAGAAATGGCTAAAAAATGAAGATTTTGATTATTCCTTACTAAATCATGCCGTTTATCGGATTATTCTCCCTATATTTGCGGGAGATTAATCTTATGAACGCATCATCATCATGAAAAAAGTCATTCGTTCCTTTTTCTTTTCCCTGCTGCTGAGCTGCTGCATCAGTAGCATCGCTTTTGCGCAATCTATTCTACAACAAAAGATGACTGCCCTGCCCGAAGTGACGACCGTGGAGGAGGTGAAGAGTGAAGCCTTTGCGGAGAAATATATCGCCCGCTTTACGCAGCCACTCGACCATCGCCATCCGGAGAAGGGAAGTTTCAGTCAACGGGTCATCGTTTTCCATGTGGGATTCGACCGGCCCACTGTACTCGTCACCGAAGGCTATCAAGCGGGGTATGCCCTCTACCCCCGCTACCGCGAGGAGCTATCGAAGATGCTGAATGCCAATATGATTTTTGTGGAGTATCGCTACTTTGACCAAAGCACCCCCGACCCAAAGGATTGGCAGTACCTGACTGCCGAGGCGAGTGCTGACGACCTGCATGCCGTACGACAGGCCTTTGGCACCATCTATCCGGGCAAGTGGATTGCTACAGGCATCAGCAAGGGCGGTCAGACCACCCTGCTCTACCGCACCTTCTACCCTGAGGATGTGGATGTGTCGGTGCCCTACGTGGCTCCGCTCTGCTATGGGCGTGAGGATGGACGGCATGAGCCTTTCTTGCGCAAGGTATCGACCGAAGAGAACCGCCAACGCATTGAGCAGTTCCAGCTGGAGGTGCTGAAGCGCAAAGCCACCCTGCTCCCCCTGTTTGAGCAGTACTGCCAGGAGAAGAAGTACCTGTTCCGCGCCCCGATAGCCGAGATTTATGACTTTTGCGTACTGGAGTACTCGTTCGCCCTGTGGCAATGGGGTACGCCCACCAGCACCATTCCCGCTACCAACAGCAGCGATGAGGTACTCTTTAAACACTTGATGCAAATCAGCGAGCCGGGCTACTTCGACAAACAAACCTCTACAGCCTCGTTCTTCGTACAGGCAGCCCGAGAGCTGGGTTACTACGGCTACGATACACGAGCCTTTAAGCAGTACCTCAGCATCAAAAGCTCCAAGGACTACCTGCGCCGACTGATGCTGCCGGACGAGCTGCGCAATATGCCCTTCGACAAGACCTTGAGCCGCCGCATCAAGAAGTTCCTGAAGAAGGAAGACCCCAAGATGATCTTTATCTACGGAGAGAACGACCCCTGGACTGCCGCAGGCGTGACGTGGCTGAAGGGGAAGAAGAACATCCACGTCTTCATCCAGCCCGGAGGCAGCCACCTGGCACGCATCCACACCCTGCCCGAAGCGGATCAGAAAGAGGTGAAGCAGCTACTGGAGCAATGGCTGGAGGTGGAGATTAGTGATTAGTGAATAGTGATTTGGTGATTAACCACTTGTAGGGGCGCACCATTTTTTTGCGCCCCTATCCCGCAATGTGAGTGTATGCGCGGAGGAAATGAGTAGTGATTAGTGATGAATTATATAGTGATTTTGTGATGCGAGTGAATGTTTTCTTTTTACTGCTGATGGCTTTTGCCGGAAGTTGCTGCACTGCGCTCCGAGCTCAGGAGATGGCTACAGATTCCATTATGCACCTGGATGATACACGGAGCTATGGGGGATTCCTTATCGACATGAACCTGTTCAAGCCGATGACCACTGCGGTGTCCCCACTGCCAGGAAAGATTATCCTTGACCCTCCCACGCCTGACTACAGCCGCCTCTTTGCCCTCCCCACCAACGCGACCTATACCCAAGGAAACTTCTACAGTTTCTCCCCTTGGAGCTGGTCAATGGGCTCTGCCACCCCCTCCCACTTGCAGGTGGGGCAGTTCAAACTCAACAACGGCTGGAGCCTCAACACCTACGGCCAATACAACGCCCAAGGCTACCGCGTGATGAATCCCTCTGCCCTCCCCTGGGAGCGCAATAACTTCCACGGCGCCTTCGAGCTGAAGAGCGCCAACGGCAGCTTCGGCATCCGCGTAGAGGTGAAGCAAGGCCGACAATCTCCCTGGTAATAAGGAGAACGTAGGTCTAATCCAACTCTAAGGTAGGTCTAAAGTAACTCAATAGTAAGTCTAAAGTAACACTAATCCAGGTCTAATCGTCAATTAGAGATTGATTAGACCTGGATTAGTGTTTGATTAGACCTGGATTAGAGCTACAGCAGGCCTGCAGCAAAGGGGCATTACACTACCCTACGTGTAATCTACGAGAAAATCGTAGATTTTTGCATTATTTAATTCACTATATTTTGGTATATTACGAATAGTTCGTAGATTTGCAGCATCAATAACAAGCATAAATAGCAAATCTATGGAGAAACTGACCAAACAAGAAGAAGAGGTGATGCGCTGCATCTGGCATCTGGGTAGCTGCTGTGTGAAAGAAATCCTGCAGGAGATGAATGAGCCCAAGCCGCCCTATACCACCCTGGCCTCAGTGGTGAAGAACCTGGAGCGGAAAGCCTACGTCAAACCGCAACAGAAAGGCAATACCTATTATTATACCCCGCGCGTGAAGGAGAGCGACTACAAGCGCAACTTCATGTCGTGCTTCGTGAGCAATTACTTCGCCAACTCCTACAAGGAGATGGTAACCTTCTTTGCACGCGAACAGAAGATCAGTGCCGAGGAGCTCAAGGAGATTCTCCGCAGCATTGAGGAGGGAAACAAGGAGTAAACAAGGACTAAACACACTATACACCATGATGACCTATCTACTGAAAGTCAATCTGATATGGATCCTGCTCACGGGGCTCTACATGCTGTTGTTGCGACGTGACACCTTCTTCAGCTGGAAGCGCTTCACCCTCCTGGGCATCTATGCCGCAGGGTGGCTGCTGCCACTGACTGAGCCGGGATTATGGCACGATGGCAACGAAGCCGTGGCTGAACTCTACATCAACCTGGGACTTATCGACATACAAGGGGTTCCCACTGCCCCCACCGAGAAAAGCCTGTTAGCCTCCATCGCATGGAGCGAACTGCTGCTCTGGGGTGTCTATCTCTGTGGAGTGTCAATCCTGCTGGTGCGGCTCCTCGTGCAGCTCATCAGCATCTGCCGTCTTCGCCTCCGCAGCACAACGGTATATATTAATAAGGTAAAGATTCTGGAGCCCGCAAAGCCGCAACCACCCTTCTCCTTCTTCGGCTGGATTTTCCTCTCGCCCTCACGGCATACCCCCGAGGAGCAGCAGGAGATACTCGACCACGAACTGGCCCACGTACATCAGCACCACTCCATCGACGTATTACTCACGGAGCTCCACTGCATCGTCTGCTGGCTCAACCCCATCGTGTGGCTGATGAAGCACGAGGTGCGCAGCAACCTGGAGTACCTGGCCGATGCCCGTGTCCTGGCCCAGGGGCACAACCGCAAGGGCTACCAGATCCACCTGCTGGCCCTCTCCTACCCTATGGCTATAGCAAACCTTTATAATCACTTCAATGTCTCACCCCTTAAAAAAAGAATCAACATGATGAACAAGAAAAAAAGCAGCAATGCAGGCATCTTGAAATACCTGCTCATCCTTCCCCTCTGCGCCCTGATATCGCTGGTAATCAATGCCGATGCCTGGGCAGCTACACTTCCCCAACAGGAGAAGAAGAACGTGACTTACAGCGGTACCGTGGTAGATGCCGATGGCAACAAGCTGGCTAATGTGCGGATTGCCGAAGCCAAAAAGGCCTCAACCAGTCTAGGAGAAAAATTCCTCGGAACAACTGACGAGCAGGGGCGCTTCAGCGTGACTGTACCAGAAGGTACCTCTATCGGATTTATCTATATGTACGAAAAGGATGGCAAAGTCGAAGGCATCATCACGCAGATGCTTGCTGAAGAGAAGCAGCGCACCAACATGGTGGTGGTACTGAAAGCACCTGTACCCAGCATGGACGAACTGGCGCAGAAAGGCACGGATCACGTCTATCAAGCGGTAGATGAGATGCCTCAATTCCCCGGTGGCAACAGGGCCATGATGACATACATAGGCCAAAACATCAAATACCCCGCAGAAGCCGTTGCCAAAGGGATTGAAGGACGCGTGCTGGTGCAGTTTGTCGTCAACAAAGAGGGCGACCTGCAGGACATCAAAGTCATGAAAAGCATCGACTCACTGCTCGACCAAGAGGCTATCCGCGTAATAAGCAGCATGCCGAAGTGGACCCCTGGAAAGCTCAAAGGAGAAGCAGTCAACATACAGTACGTGCTGCCCATCCAATTCAACATTCCTAAAAAGGCACAGCAGAAGTAACACCCATCCCCATGCCTGTAGGGGGCGGAACACGCGCTCTGCCCCCTACAGGAACGGGGTCAATCATTCCATTCCATGATATGATAAGCATCATGATACTGATTACCTGGCTTCTCTGCTCCGCACTCTTTGCACCAGCGTGCCGAGCAGAATCCTCAGACACGATACGCACCTGGCAACAGCATTACCAAGAGGGCCAGCGCTGCGAACGTCTCTCTTTGGTGGGGCGTGCCCTTGGGCATTATGAGGAGGCCCTCAAGCAACACCCCTCAGACACCATCCGCCGCGACATCTCGCGCTGCCTCTTCCAGCGGGGCTACTTCAAGAAGAGCATCCAGTTGAGCCAGCAACTGCTCTACCCCGACTCGCTGGACGAAGACCTGCAGCAGATAGCCCGCAGCTACGAGAAGTTGGAGAAGATGGATTCGGCCAACATCTACCGTAAGATAGTGGCCGAGCGCGATGTGGAGAACTACAGCAACACCCTCACCCTGGCTCAGAACTACATCAAGCTCAACGAACCCATCTACGCCCTCTACTACCTGGAGAACTATGCGCTCAACGACTCCACCAACCTCGTCATCAACTCCCTCCGCGCCTACACCTACTACGAATCGCAGGTGTATGAATCGGCCATCGCCCTCTACGAAGAGGTGATTGCCGCAGGCGACGACGACATCAGCAACAACTACTACCTGGGCCTCTGCTACCTCCGCTCGCAGGAAGACGGAGTGCTATGGAAAGCGTACGAGCGACTGAAGCGGGCCAATGAGCTGAGCAGGGGAAACAATGCACTCATCCTGGGGCAACTGGGCATGATACGCTGTAAAATAGGAGAAGGAGAAGCTGAGCAAGGCCTTGCTGACATACAGATGGCCATCGGCAAGCTGCAACCCGACCCCCAACTGATGAGCTCACTCTGGCGTACCCTGGGCGAGACTTACACGATGGTGTGCGACTTCAAGGCGGCCCTGCCCTGCTACGAGAAGGTGGCCGAGCTCAACCCTAAGCAGCCGAAGTGGCTCTATCAGATAGCCTACACTTACTACATGCTGCACGACGAGAAGAACGAGGAGCGCTATACGCGCCGCTTTGTTGAGGCTGTGAAGCAGAGTGGCGAGGAGCAGAAATACACCAAGCTCCTTACCGAAGCTGAAGAGCGACTCAAGGCGCTGAAAACTGAACGATTCTTCCGTGGTGAATAGCCTTTTTGAAGGCTAAATCCGTTAATAACTTTATTTTTCTTGAAAACTATGTTATAAAACATGCGTTTTTCTTTGGAAAATTTGCAGGTAACGCAAAAAGCCGTACCTTTGCAATGTGTTTTTCATAGTATTAGATTTAAGGTTAACAAAGGTTGGAGTACAGCGGTACTCCTTTTTTTTGCCTTTTTTCTTGCATAGTTCAAGAAAAATGGTGAATATTGCAACTTGAAACGAATCCAGTTAATGAAATAATAAATGCAATGAGACATCTTTTACTGATTTTACTTCTGTGGATAGGCCTGCCGATCTCCCTCCAAGCTCAAGAGAGCAAGGGAAACGACGAGCAGATGCCTGAAGGCTTTGTGCTACTGAGCGATGTGGTACCCGACGTGATACAGGAGATACGCTACCACTCCACCTACAACTTTGTGGGAACGCGCGTGGATGGCTACGAGGAGCCTGTGGCCATCATCACCCGAGAAGCAGCCGAGGCGCTGAAGGCAGTCAACAAGGAGCTCATGGCAGCGGGGTATCGCATGAAGGTATTTGACACTTACCGCCCTCAGCGCGCCGTGAGTCACTTTGTGCGCTGGGCCAAAGTCATTGGCGACACACTGACCAAGCAGAGTTTCTATCCCGAAGTGGATAAGCGCAACCTATTCAAGCTGGGCTTCATTGCCAGCAAGTCGGGCCACAGCAGGGGATCGACCATCGACCTGACGTTGGTAGATGCTAAGACGGGTAAGGAGGTGGACATGGGTGGTGTGTTCGACTACTTCGGTGAACGCTCCCATCCCACCTATCAGGGGATTACCAAAGAGCAACAAGCGAACCGCATGAGGCTGCGCACCGTCATGCTGAAGCACGGATTCAAACCCCTCCACACCGAGTGGTGGCACTTCACGCTGAAGGAGGAACCCTACCCCGACACCTACTTCGACTTCCCCATCCGAAGCTATCGCACGGAATAATTTATAATTAGAAATTTAAAATTAAAATGGGATGCAGCCCGCACTATCCGATCCTTAATCACTAAACACTAATCACTAATCCATGTTCAATTCAATAGGAAATATCATCCGCCTGACCAGCTTTGGCGAGTCGCATGGGCCTGGTATTGGCGGCGTAATCGACGGATTCCCCGCTGGCATAGAGGTCGATATGACATTTATCCAGCAGGAGCTGGACCGCCGCAAACCGGGACAATCGGCTATCACCACAGCCCGCAAGGAGAGCGACAAAGTGGAATTCCTCTCGGGTATCTACGAGGGACGCACCACAGGCTGCAGCATCGGCTTCATGGTGTGGAACGAAAACCAGCACTCCAACGACTACAACAACCTACGCGACCTGTTTCGCCCCTCACACGCAGATTTCACCTATACCATGAAGTATGGCCTGCGTGACCACCGCGGAGGAGGACGTTCATCGGCCCGTGAGACTATAGCCCGCGTAGTGGCAGGTGCCCTCTGTAAGCTGGCTCTGAAGCAGCTAGGCATCCACATCACAGCCTATACCTCGCAGGTGGGTCCCATTGCCCTTGAGCACCCCTACACCTCGTATGACCTGACTCAAGTGGAGAGCAACATCGTGCGTTGTCCCGATGCGGCCAAGGCAGCTGAAATGGAGCAACTCATCCGCGAAGTGAAGGCTGAGGGCGACACCATCGGTGGCGTAATCACTTGTGTGGTAAAAGGATGCCCCGTAGGTCTAGGCGAACCCATCTATAGTAAACTCTCGGCTGCTCTAAGCTATGCCATGCTCTCCATCAACGCAGCCAAGGGCTTTGAATATGGCGAAGGATTTGGCGGGATGGAGCTGCGAGGCTCACAGCAGAACGATGTGTTCTACAACGACCAGGGACGCATCAGCACCCGTACCAACCACTCGGGAGGTATCCAAGGTGGCATCAGCAACGGACAAGACATCACCTTCCGCGTAGCCTTCAAGCCAGTAGCCACTCTCTTGAGAGAACAGCAGACCGTAGATATCCATGCTCAAGAGACCCTGCTCAAGGCCCGTGGCCGCCACGACCCCTGCGTACTACCCAGAGCCGTGCCCATCGTAGAGGCCATGACCGCCCTCACCTTGCTGGATTACTACCTGCTGAATAAGACGAGAAGGTTGTAAGTTGTGAGCTATATGTAAATAACGAGAGCCAAATCCCTAATTGCTAATCACTAACCCCTAATCACTAATCACTAAAAAAATGACCCCTATCAGAACCTATATTGCCGAGAACGAACCTCGGATGCTGGAAGAGTTATTTGGATTGCTCCGCATTCCAAGCATCAGTGCGAAACCTGAGCATCATGCTGACATGGTGGCATGCGCCGAACATTGGGCCAGACTGCTGCAACAAGCTGGGGCCGACAGGGTTGAGGTCATGCCCTCGGCTGGAAACCCCATGGTCTATGCAGAGAAATTGGTCAATCCCGATGCACCTACGGTGCTGATCTATGCCCACTACGACGTCATGCCGGCCGAACCGCTGGAGCTATGGAAGTCGAACCCCTTTGAACCCGAAGTGCGCGACGGACACATCTGGTGCCGTGGTGCTGACGACGATAAAGGACAAGGCTTTATTCAGGTGAAAGCCTTTGAGTATGTGGTAAAACAAGGGCTGCTGCACCACAACGTGAAATTCATCTTTGAGGGCGAAGAGGAGATTGGTTCACCCAGTCTCGAAGCCTTCTGCCAACAGCACAAAGAGTTGCTTAAGGCAGACATCATCTTGGTGTCGGATACCAGCATGCTCGGTGCAGACCTTCCCTCACTGACCACCGGACTTCGAGGATTGGCCTACTGGCAGATTGAGGTCACTGGACCGAACCGCGACCTGCACAGTGGTCACTTTGGTGGCGCCGTGGCCAACCCCATCAATGAGCTCTGTCGCCTGATTAGCCAGGTGACCGATGCGGATGGCCGCATTACCATGCCCGGCTTCTACGACGATGTAGAGGAGCTCTCAAAAGAGGAGCGAGAGATGATTGCCAACATCCCCTTTGACGAAGCACGCTACAAGCGAGCCATCGACGTGGAGGAGCTGAGTGGAGAAAAAGGCTATAGTACCCTGGAGCGCAACAGCTGCCGACCCTCGTTCGACGTATGCGGTATCTGGGGAGGCTATACGGGCGAAGGCAGCAAGACGGTACTCCCCTCGAAGGCTTTCGCAAAGGTCTCTTGCCGATTGGTGCCCCATCAGGACCATGAGAAGATCTCGCGCCAGTTTGCTGACTACCTCTGCTCCTTAGCTCCGAAGAGCATCCGAGTAAAGGTAACCCCGATGCATGGAGGACAAGGCTATGTATGCCCCATCACGCTCCCAGCCTATCAGGCAGCAGCCAAAGGGTTTGAACAAGCCTTCGGCAAAAAGCCTCTGGCCGTACGCCGTGGGGGTAGCATCCCCATTATCTCTACCTTTGAAAAGGTACTGGGCATCAAGACCGTATTGATGGGCTTCGGTCTGGAGAGTAATGCCATCCACTCACCCAACGAAAACCTACCCCTCGACATCTTGCGCAAAGGCATTGAGGCTGTAGCGATATTCCATCAAGAGTACAGCAAATAGGAGTAGAAGCTTCAGCTCTTCTCCTCATGAGCTAACGATAGCAGTAAGCAATGGAAATCAATATATAGGGGCGGAAAATATTCCGCCCCTGAATACCACTACATTACCCCGTCTAACGAATCAACTTAATCTCCGTAGTCAGCTCCTCATCGAGGGTGAAGCTGCACTTTGCGAACGAGGGTGGACCCATAACGGGCTGTGCATTGTTTGAGAAGCCGTAATCCTCGGTAGGAATACCCATGTTCCCAGTATCCAAGTAGCCATTGTCATTGAGGTCATGGAAGAGAGAAATAGCGTAGGTACCTTTGGGAAGTCCGTTACAAGGAATAACCACCTCCCCCTTGACCGCCTCAACGGCAAATGCCGCCACGGGCTTCTGCAAGAAGTCATCCTCATTGTTGAAAATCGCTACACGGATATGACCTTTTGATTCGCTGACATGGGTCACTTTGAGGGTCAATTGCTGGCCCATCATCTGAAAGCAGCATCCTACCGCCATACAGATAGTTAAGACAACTTTTTTCATTTCTACTATTGTAAATAATTCGTAATTTGTAATCAAAGTATATTAGAAGTTCGAGACATCATAGGCTGCTTTTTTACCTAAGGTGAGGAAGACTCCGAAGTAGATAAAACTGTTGCGCGAGGCCAAGACTGGCTTGCCTTGCTCCCGGCCAAACTCATTGGTCCTATTCAGCACATTGGTGACCGAACAGTGAATGATAATCCGCTTCGTTGGAAGATAGGTCAAAGCCAAATCCAGACTATGATAGGGCTTACACTCGCTATTCATCCACCCGGGAAGGGTTTCATCGTGGTAGGGACGCCCCGAAGCCATGCTATTAGTCATGCCCAGAATAAGGTGCCAGGCAGGAATGATGTACTTCAGTACGACTGAAGCGTTGTGACGGGTGGCATACTGCGGTGTGGTAGGCACTGGATCGCTACCAGCCTTGCGCCTGCCCAGATTATAGGTATAGGCAATCTGATACTCTAGATGACGCAGACTCTCTGGGTCGGAGAAAAAGAGGTCAAGGCCTCGGCTGTAGCCATAGCCTGCATTACCCCAGGCAGCGGATGGATCGGCTGCGATAGCCCTATTCCACACAGAGGCACCAACCTGTTCGTTACGGTCTAGGGCCTGATCATACCAGGCTAAGTGACTATACTGCTTATCATAGATTTCCAATTTGGCAAAGCGACGACCCACCTTATATTGCAACCCTAGGTTGTAGTGAGTGCAATGCTCCATGCCCAAGCGGGATACCTCAGCCAGACGCTCAGCCAAGGGGAGCTGGGTATAATGACCTACTACAGCGCTCAGCATCACCGGTCCGGCGTAAGCATTGAGGGCTATCCTCGGCGAGAGGTTCCACTCAGCGCAAGGGTGAGCATATTCCCCTCGCAAGGAGAACTCCGTCTTGAGCCAAAGCAAGGGAAATGCCTTGAAAGTGAGAAAAGAGGCTGCGATGCGAGGATGCTGCCGGCGGTAGATGGGGTCTCCACTGTTCACCGCAGCCCACTGGTAGTCCGTAGCATAGCGACTCAAGTAGCCTTCAGCCCCTGCCTGCAACCCTAGGCGACCATCAGCCCAACTACGTTCAGACCTTACCTTCAGGTGCCATTCCTGCTCATAGAGCGTCCAGTGATCGTCTAGTTGTGAGACACCACCAATGCCTTGCCGATGCCAAGAGAAAGCCACTCCTGCAAACTGTTTCCAAGCCTTTGCCGGCGATTCGTGGCGCATGGTCGCATTGAGATAGAGATTATCCTCGTTCAAGTCGAAGCGACGGAGTGCCTCCCCCTCACGAGAAATTAAATCGGAGCGGTCATACTGTGCATAGAGTTTGAACAACGTGTAAGGACGCACAGCATAACGCAGCTGGGTAGCAGCCGACGCCATGGTGTAGGGTTTGTCGTAGGGCTTACGGTCAGGAAAGAGCTGATTGTAGAGCTTCAGATTCTGGTAAGTCAAATCGACGGAGGCCGATCCACCCTGAAAGGTGCGCGTTCCTCCGCCACCTACGCCAACAATCGAAGCATTGACTCCCGTCTTATCCACCGTACTCTGATCTTTTGTTTCCAGGGGCAATACGGCAGAAAGCGCATTACCATACTCTATGGGAGCCCCGCCCGAAGCCAGATTGATACCACTGAACATAAAGGTGGAGTAGCGGCTCCGTGCAGCCTGCCCCTCGCTGGTGGCCGTATAGGGATTAAGTACATGAAGTCCGTCCATAAAGGTCTGTGTCTCCTCACTGCTTCCCCCTCGCACCAGCAATCTTCCGTTCTCTCCCTGCATTTGCGAGCCAGGGAGCGTCTGTAAGGCCTTGTAGAGGTCACCATTTGCCCCACCTATGGTAACTAATTCCACAGGGAGCATATCAGAGAAACGGCTGTTAGCCGCTGGCTTCTTACGGGTACGTACCGTGACCTCATCCAGCCCCACACTGTCGGTGAAGAGGGTAAGGCGAATGGTATCAACCCGCGTCACCTGCTGGGCATGAATAGCTGGTGCGCAAGGATAGCATAGCAAGGCCACACAGGAGAAAAGGGCCATTAAAAGTGAAAAAGGGTGGTTGACTGTCTGCATCATCACGTGATTCGATTGAATGTTGATGCTGCAAACTTAGGACAACTCAGCGTACTGGCCAAATTACAGGGATAGCCTGCATGAAAAAGGGATGAATAGCAAGAGAAAGTACATCTAATCACTCGTCACTATCGCAGCCTTCACTACTTTGACATAGGAACGGGAGACGGGTACGGGCTCCGAACAGGCCGTAAGCCGCAGCAGACAGCCTTGGGAATTGCCACTCACTTGACGCACCTGATGCAGATTGACCAGATAGGCCCTATGGCAACGGAAAAGATAACCTTGAGGCACCGTCTGTTCCTCCAACTGCTTCAACGTGAGGCGCAGCAGCCGGCTCTGTGTTGCCTCCCCATGCTCAGTCAGCCAGACCACTTTGACATAGTTAGCGCAACTCTCTGCATAGAGCAGCCGGCAGGGCTGCACGATCAGCTGAGAATCACGCGTATCGCCAGAGAGATTTAGGAGTGGTTGAGCCGAAGGGAAATCGGCCGAGGCGACTCTCTCCGGCTGTGCAGGAGACTCAGCTACACCACCCTCCAGACGTTTCAGCAACAATTCATTCATCGCCATGGCATCTTTCAGGTTGCGCTTGAGTAGCAGATTCTGGTTCAAGAAAAGGAAAAAGACCGTAGGAAAGAGTGCCAGCACCATGACCCACACGACACAATGCCACAGGAAATTCCAATCTAAAAGAAAACCCACAGTCCAACTGTTGACACCCCATACACCTACAGCAATGGAGAGCAACATGCAGCATTGCTGCAGGATGTGTCGCCCAATCGTCCAGTGACGCTCATCGTGCCACTTCGGGAAAAGGAAAGGCAACAGGTAGGCAAACAGTGAAGTAGAGAGCGCCGTAGCCGCCGTACACCCCCAGATGATAGTCCACTGCTTCTGCTCTACCTGCGCAATGCCGAACGGACGAAAAAGCGCCAGGATGAAGAAGATAATCAGCGAAGAGAGGAGTACCGCCTTCCATGGCCGAAAAAGCGTTGGATAGGGAGTGTGGAGCCACATCGTTCGGGAGTCTTGCTTAGTGATGAGTGTTTTTAACCGACTTCAACGCAAAGAGAAGCACCCATACGAAACCAACCAAGGGGATGATAAAGGGGAGCGTAAGGAAACCCTCGTCGGCTATCAGCCCCATGAAGAGGAAGGCGCACCCTCCTACAGGGGTCATCATCAGCAACGACGAAGCACGCTTCTTGGCCCGGCCCTCTAATCCTTCCAAAGAGAGGCTGAAGATGGTGGGGAACATGATCGACTCGCAGGCAAAGTTGGCCATCAAGGCGTATGTGGCCCATTCACCACCCAGCAGGATAATCAGCATACAGACTACACTACCCGCAGCACAGCCCAAAAGTACACGGGCCGGGCGAATGCGTTGCATCAGCCAAGCCCCTGCAAAGCGGCCTACCATGAAGATGCCCAAAGCCAGGGAGAGCAACTGCGAAGCCTCCACCTTGTCGGCATACCCCTTCCCTGTAAGGAAAAGGACAAAGTAGCTGTTGATGCTGATTTCGGCTACCTCGTAGGCCAGCAAGGCAGCAAGGCCTATATAGAAATAGGTAGATAGACGACCCTCTAAGGTCGAAGAAGAGACCTCAGTAGAGGCAGCCGTCGGCACCTCAGGCAGATGAACCCGCGAGAATACGAGGGCTACGGCCACTACCACACACCCCATCACCAGATAGGGTACGCTGATATCGCCGCCACTGAAGAGGAAACCACCCACCAAGGCAGGTGCCAGCATGGAGCCAAGCCCATTGAACGACTGCGCCATGTTAAGACGCGAAGTGGCCGTCTCGGGGTCACCAAGCTCAGTGACGTAGGGATTGGCCGAAGTCTCGAGGAAGGCCAGTCCCACGCCAATGATGAAGAGACAGGCGATGAAAGCTTGAAAGGTGCCCAGCTGCTGCCCAGGCACAAAGAGGAAAGCGCCGAGGGCAAAGAGCAACAGTCCGGTCACCACCCCACGGCGATAGCCCCAACGGGCTATGAACCACCCCGCAGGCACTGCCGAAACGAAATAGGCCAGGAAGGTAATGACTTGAATCCAAGACGACTGCGTGATGCTGATGTGCATTTCATCGCGGAAATGCTGGTTGGCTACGTCGAGAATGGAACGGGCAAAACCCCACAAGAAGAAGAGTGAGGTGACCAGCAGGAAGGGAAGCAGATAGCGACGGGTTGTCAGTTTCATGGCTTGCAGGTATTACGTTGAACCAATTCCATGGCCCTGCTCTCACTCGAGCTGAAGGGACCTGAATGCTCCAATTTGATGGTGCTCACCGCTGCAGCAAAGCGGCCCGCCTCTTCAACCGAAGCCCCCTGTGCACGACGATAGACATAGCCCATCGTATAGGTATCTCCACATCCGGTGGCATCCACCAAGAGCAGAGGCTCGTAAGCAGGGATGTCATAGAAATGACCATCGGCGTAGATAATGCTTCCGAAGCTGCCCAAAGTGAGCAACACCTCCTTCACGCCCCACGCTGCCAAGCACTGAGCAGCTGCATGCAAGTCTTTCTCACCCGTCAGCACCTCGGCCTCGTATTCGTTCACCTTGAGCACATCTACGTACTGTAAGGCCTCGCGCTTCTCTTTCCAATCCACGGCGAACACCTCCTCACCACGTACCTCGCGAAGGTAGCCCTGAGCATCCACCACCAGGGTGCCATGACCATGAAGGGCACGGAGCGTTTCGAGAGGAAAGTCATCGGCCAGCAGCGATCCGAGCACGATATAGCGTGCCTCTACACCTTGCAGTTTTTCAGGAGTGAAAGGATCGGCCTTGTCGCGCACGCGCTGATGACGCTCGTTGCGGTTGGAAGAGGTATAAATGTTTTCAAAATAGACTGTACGGCGGCTGGGAATCACCTCCACCTCGATACCTATGCCGCGCATATCCTCTACGGCATGCATCTCCTTCTCGGCCAGTGAAGTGATCAGCTTATAGCTGAGCGGTTGCCGGGATTGAACCGAAGAGGCTACACGCGTGGATTGAAAGAGCGAGTTAATACCGTAGGAGAAATAGTATGAGGTTCCCCCAGGCAGAAAGACCGTCTGAGCCGGAGTGACAATTTTGTCCAGCGTGACGTGACCGATACAACAAATATCTAACATAATGAGTCGTTTTAATTCATCAATCTATGAGTTTATGCGTGCAAAAGTAGTAATAGTTGTTCAACTATGCAATAATATGCCCGCTTTCATTTTGTATTTCTCGCAGGTTTGCACTACCTTTGTGGCCTACAATGTCCCCGCAAAGCGAAGAAAACCATGAGTAAGAGCAATGCTACCTCCTTTCAGCCCGACCCGCAGAACCGCGAGTTCCAAGATGCACTCAACCTGGTGAAATATACCCGCCAGAGCATCTTCCTGACCGGTAAGGCCGGCACGGGAAAGAGCACCTTCCTACGCTACGTCTGCAAGGAGACGCGCAAGAAGCACGTGGTGCTGGCCCCTACGGGTATCGCGGCAATCAACGCCGGCGGCAGTACGCTGCACAGCTTCTTCAAGCTCCCCTTCCACCCCCTGCTACCCGACGATCCCAACCTGAGCCTGCAGCGGGGACGCATTCACTCCTTTTTCAAATACAGCAAGGCCCACCGCAAGCTGCTCGAGAATCTGGAGCTGATCATCATCGATGAAATCTCGATGGTGCGGGCCGACATCATCGACACCGTGGACCGCATCCTGCGTGTCTATAGCCATAACCTGCGCGAACCATTCGGCGGCAAGCAGCTGCTTCTGGTGGGCGACGTATTCCAGCTGGAGCCGGTGGTAAAGGCTGATGAGCGCGAAATCCTGGCTCGTTGCTACCCCACCCCCTTCTTCTTCTCAGCCCGCGTCTTCAATGAGATGAAGCCGGTGAGCATCGAACTGCAGAAGGTGTACCGACAGTCCGACAGCCGATTCATCCAGGTGCTTGACCGCCTACGGGGCAATACAGCTACAGCAAGTGACCTACAGCTCCTCAACAGCCGCTGCCATGCCACCCCACCCACAGCCGGCAATGAGGAGCTCTGCATCACCTTGGCTACCCGACGTGATCAGGTGGATTACATCAACGAACAACGGCTTAATGCCCTGCCTGGCGAGGAGATGAGCTTCAAAGGACGAATTGACGGCGACTTTCCGGAGGGCAGTCTGCCCACCTCTCTCGAACTGGTACTGAAACCCGGGGCGCAGATTATCTTCGTTAAGAACGACTTTGAGAAGCGCTGGGTGAATGGTACTATAGGCACCGTGATGGGATTTGATGCCGATGAGGGCACACTCTATCTGATGACTGACGACGGCCATGAGGTGGATGTGAAACAGGAGACCTGGCGCAACATACGCTATTCCTACAATGAGGAGAAGAAAGAGGTGGAAGAGGAGGTGCTGGGTACTTTCACTCAGTTTCCCATACGGCTGGCCTGGGCCATCACCGTACACAAGAGCCAGGGACTGACCTTTTCACGGGCAGTGATTGACTTTACTGGCGGCGTCTTTGCCGGTGGACAGACCTACGTGGCACTGAGCCGCTGCACTTCGCTCGAAGGGATGTGGCTCAAGCGGCCCATACAACGCGCCGACATCTTTGTGAAGCCTGAGATTGTGCAGTTTGCTGCACAGTTCAATGACCGACAAGCCATCGACCGAGCCATGAAGGAGGCACAGGCCGACATGCTCTACGCCTCGGCTTCACGCGCTTTTGATCAGGGCGACTTCAATACCTGCTTGACCGACCTCTTCCGAGCCATGCACGCCCGCTACGACTTGGAGCGTCCTTCGGCTCAGCGATTCATGCGCCGCAAGCTGGGGGTCATCACCTCGCTCCGCACCCAAGTCGAACAGCTCAAGCAGCAGCTACGCGAACAGCAGACCAAAGAGCAGGAGCGCGATAAAGCACTGAAACGCTACGCCGATGAATATGTGCAGATGGGCGACGACTGTCAGAAGCACGATATGGTGGAGGCTGCTATGCGCAACTACGACAAAGCCGTTACCCTCTGTCCCGCCCATAAACAGGCCTGGATACGTATTCGTAAACTGGAAAGCAGCCTCAAAAAGGGCCGTAAGAAATAAAAGTTGGAAAAAAGTTTGCGTCTTCAAAAAATAGTGCTTACCTTTGCACCCGCAAACAAGAAATGGTGTCATAGCTCAGTTGGTAGAGCAAAGGACTGAAAATCCTTGTGTCCCCGGTTCGATTCCTGGTGACACCACTTTGAGAGCAAAAGAGTGCCGCAAGGCCATCGGAATGTAGCGCAGTTGGTAGCGCACTACGTTCGGGACGTAGGGGTCGGGCGTTCGAGTCGCCTCATTCCGACAAAAAGTTGTCGAAAGGTTGTTTTAAGCCTTTCGACAACTTTTTTTATTGCTTGGACTCCTGGTGCTGTTCTCTTAGACAATAAGTGCACCTGTAATTGACTCAATCTCCCTATCTTTGCGCAGTTTTATTATCCTTTTACCTATAACGAAAAAACTATCACTGTAGCATGAAGAAAAAGATTCTGACCTGTGGCCTGCTACTCTTGGCCACGATGCCCGCACTCTTTGGGCAATCTAAACGACACGTACTTTGGTACGACTCCCCAGCACCCAATGGAGGCTCGGTGCATGTAATCCAGCATCGAGGGTTCCCCTTTGATTCCGATTGGGAGAAGTATTCGCTTCCACTGGGCAACGGCTACATGGGTGTGAACCTGTTTGGCCGCACAGATACCGAACGTATCCAGATTTCTGAAGATACACCATCACATTTTAATGTCTTATACTGATATAGGTAGACATATTTATAACGAATTTATAACGAATTAAATGTGTACCAAAATGAGTAGAAAGATTCAAAAGTACAGT